>JBOIDL010000391.1:0-1512 GCA_050740435.1 Gammaproteobacteria bacterium | reverse complement strand
CTTAAAGTCATCGACGACCCGCGGGTGACCTTGCGCTTGCGAGACCTCCTTGCGGCCATCAGCTGCCTTGATGAACTCATCCGAAACCACTGCCTCTCAGAGTAAAATTCGTGGGGATCTCACAGGGACAGACCCGGACAGACCACGGTTTCCGGTTCTGCGGACCGTAAGCGTTGAAGGAAGATCGACTGGGAGGAGGTACCCTCGGGTCATGCTTCAAGAGGTTCTGTTTGCGGCGATCGCCGCGTTCACGCTTGTCGTTTCCGGCGTGGCGCCTGTCGTCGCTCGGTCGCACGACGGACTCCGGCCCGTTCAGTCCAACGACAATCGTCGCCCGGCGGGCACGACGCCGGACGGGTCGCTGGTTCTGCAGCTCCGAGCCGCGTTTGGCGGATGGCGTCCTGAGGGCGAGGCCGGCCTTAAGCTCAGCATCAAGGCTCTGGGCGAAGAGAGCGGCCCGCTTCAGGTGCCTGCGCCTCTGATCCGCGTTCGCGAGGGTCAGGCGATTGTCGCCAGCGTCCAGAACGACCTTGACGCCATCCTGCGTGTGCACGGTTGGTGCGCGCGCGATGGCTCACCGTGCGTTCCTCTCGAAGTGCCAGCCGGCGCTCGCCGAGAGGTGAGTTTTCAGAGCGGACGCGCGGGGACGTATCAGTACTGGGCAACAACCGGGGTGCCGCAGCGATTCAGGGCAGCGGGTGACACACAGCTCTCGGGCGCCTTCATTGTCGATCCCGTGGGGCCGACGTTCGCGGATCGCGTGCTCGTCAATCACCAAGTGGACGAACCTCACGCGCGCGCAGCTGTTCGCGGTGGCCGCTCAGGATGATCCAGGCGTTGCCTTCCTTGCGCTTAATCCACGCTTCACGTTCTTGATCAACGGCCTCTCGTGGCCACACACCGAAAGGCTCACCTATAGCGTCGGCCAGCAGGTTCGGTGGCGCGTGATCAACCTCAGCACGCAGCCACACCCGATGCAACTGCACGGCTTCTACTTCGATGTCGAGAGTCAGCGAGCGTAGGGCGCGTGGCCGCGCCGACTCATTCGCCGGACCAGGCAGCAATGCGGCGATCAAAAACGGACGGGTCAAACGAAGTGTTCCGATCGCTTCAACCCAGGGCGGGGCGTACATCGGCATCGGTGAGAAACTTCGGCGCCGATCGGTGTTGACGGTGGAGAAATAGGTGCCACCCGGAACATCGGTGCGACGGTCATCAGGCGTGACGGAATCATAGCGCCAATGAATGGCGCGGGCGCGCGCCCTAATGGTGCTCTTGGGCATCAGCAAGCGCGGAGATACTTATCTGCGCACGCTCCTCATCCATGGTGCCCGAACGGTATTGCGCCATGCCAAGGACAAGACCGACCGGCTCTCACGGTGGGACCTGGCGCTGGAGGCACGGCGGGGGAAAAACGTCGCCGCCGTGGCGCTGGCCAACAAACTCGCTCGCATCGCCTGGGCGGTGCTAGCGCGGGAACGGACCTATCAGCCCGATTGGCTGGGCCGTGCC
>JBOIDL010000390.1:0-1550 GCA_050740435.1 Gammaproteobacteria bacterium | reverse complement strand
ATGTCAACACATTACTACATATATACATGGGTACATATTGAGGCGCGATCAGACCTCTTTATCAACCTAATCAAATAGATAGAGAGAAACGTGGAAAAAAGATCGGATTAACGCTCTCATCGCGAGAAGAAATCAGCAACTTGTGTGAGCACGCGCGAGCGGCCAGGCATGAGCGCGTTCGCTCTGGAGGATGGCGTCGTCTACCATACCTATTCCACTTAATCGCGCGGACTGGACGGCCCCAGGCGGTAAGCGGATCCAGCTCGAAAATCCCGACGGCAACCCGGTGGAGTTGTTCGAGCCGGCTTCGTAGCGGAGAGATTGGTGAGCCGCGGCTGAAAAAATCTGGTTCGCTGTCGATTCGGACTAGCGCCGTTCGACTTGATTGTAGGGCGACGGAAACTCGCAACATTCCGGGAATCTCGCAATAAGGAGAACCACGATGCAACGGGCGCAACGAGACGGGCGTATGGTGGCGCCGCCACGACGAGTACGACAAGGGCTGAGCTGTTGAAAGGTGAGCATTCCGGATGAGAAACCATCGCTGGTTGACAAAGTACATCATGCAGCGATTTTAGAATAGGCCTTCGGAAAGTCATGGTCCCGGAGATAGAGCGAAGTTCCCATGACGCGGCGTCCGTAGAGGGTGACGCGCCAGCGGCGGGTCCCGGGGGATCTTGGCGATCAGGCTGTGAGCGTGGAACCGACGAAAGGTGCGGCTGACCTTGGCGCTTTCCTTTATGGGATCGTGCCCGCAGGCCCGGAGTGAACCGTCGATGCGAGCCGGGTCCGATGTCGCGGTTGGTGAAGCCTCGCAAGCAGTGCTCGCCTGCCATGAGGCTTTGGAATAGTTCAGCGTCGTGACGTGCCAGCGGATTGAAACCGGAGCACCCGCGACCGGCCGCATCTTTTTTAGCGCATCGAGGTAACGGCTGTTGGCTTGCAATGACACCTCGCGATAGCGGAATAGATAGGCAACCCCTTTGCGCATCGCAACCCATTCGGTGCGAGGCTTGCCTTTGCGCAAGACTTGCTTACGTACCCGGAATTCCTCGGGATTGTTGATGACGGTTTCCACCCGAAGAACGAGTCCCGACTTGTCATACATCTTGAGCCAGTTCTCTTTGACGCGGTGTTTGATTCGAGATCCACCTGTGCGGCGGCAGACGAAGCTCGAAAGATCGGAGACGATCTCGCCTTCGAACTTGCCGTGCAGTTTACGTCCCAGGAAGTTCATGACCTCCTTGGCGGTGATCCTCGGCGTGGACGTGGTGACCCAAGGCCACGACCAGGGACAGTTGGTGCCGATGGTCGAACAGGTCACCGAACGGTGCGGACAGTTTCCCGAGGAATGGTTGGTGGATGGCGGCTATCCGGCGCATGAACAACTGGACGCTGTGGCGGAGCAAACCAAAGTCTATGCGCCGGTGCCGAAGGCCAAAGACGAAGCCACCGACCCGCACGCGCCGAAAGCGGGGGATAGCGAAGCGGTCGCGGCTTGGCGGCAACGGATGGGTACCGACGAAGCCAAGCACATCTACAAAGACCGG
>JBOIDL010000389.1:0-1563 GCA_050740435.1 Gammaproteobacteria bacterium | reverse complement strand
ATGGCACCGCGCCCCTTGGTGGCGAGCGCGATGGTCTTCGACCGGCCGCCCGTCGCCAGAAACAGCTCATCTCCCACGGTTGAGCCAACGAAGTTCCGGGGCGAGACGTCCATGTCGGGGTCAGTCTTCTTAAGGCCGAGCACCTGCGCCTGCGCGTCGAACACCATAGCCTCGGAGCGGCCGGTGTCTTGGTTATAGAACTTGTTCGTGGCAATGCCGTTGATGTAAGGGTAGCTACCCGACAAGAGCAGGGCGTGCCCCGGCCCGGTGTACGTGGCGTAGTAGCCGTAGTGACCGATGAAGCTCGCGCCTTCGCGCAAGAGTCGTTTGAACCCGCCCTCGCTGAAATGCGGTGCAAAGCGCGTGAGGTAATCGGCGCGAAACTGATCAAGGACAATAACAACCACGAGCTTAGGTTGCGCCACGGGGGAAAAGCCCGCCCCCGCTTGCGCTGGCAGAGCGGATAGGTTTGCGGTGGTACCGGCCGGGCTCTGGGCGGGCGGCGTTACACATCCGGCGAGGGCGGCCCAACTGGCCAAAGCCAGGGCCACCTCACCGGTCCTGGCGAGGCTGCCGAGCAGCCCCCGTACCCATCTTCCAACGTCGAAGCATTTCATCGTCTACCCCTAGTTTCATATTCCAAAGATTGATCGGCTCCGCAGTGATCTAGCCTCGGTTCGAGTGAAGACCTTGCGCAACACGCCTCGATGAGTCATGCGGCCATGGATCCTCACCGCGTAATCCCCTAGTTCATCGGAAAAGGTTCACCAGGATGAAAAGCCACCACCGCCGCTGAAAAGGCCCAGACCGGAGTCGGGATAGAGGAGGTATGTCACAAAGCGCGCGGAGGCATGAGGGCTAAACGCTTTAACATTTTTTGGTCGAGCTGTCGCATGCAAATCCATTTCATCTGGGTCGTCGGCTTGATCATGGGGCTCCCGATACTCATCCCTCGCTATGGATTTAATCACCTGTTCAGAACCGGCTACCAGCGATTCACGTAAGGGATCGGACCCATCCAACGAATCGGCTAGCTGTTGAATCACGGCGCGGCTCTGTCGCCTGAAGCCCTCGGCCTCGGATCGTCGGCCTTGAAGCTCACACAGCTTCGCAGCGGTTGCATAAACGCGCCACGCGGCAAGCGGCAGTTCCGATCCATCCACGGGGCTTGAACATTCCGGAGTCGCAATCCCGTAGGCCTGCCAAACAGCGCTCGGCGTGGGAGGGCAATTCATGGCAGACGTTGCTTGAGCCACCCCCTCTTCTGCTTGGTCCCATTGCCTCTCCGCAATGGCGATCTCGGCGAGCAACCGGTGCCCGAAAGCCAGATAGGTGCGCTCCGGCGGCAGCCGTTGCTCCAACTTACCCAGTGCGTCAATCCGATGCTCGATCAGCGCCTGGAGCCGCTCCGGCACACCGAGGGCAAGCTCGTCTACCCGGTCCGATAAGCCCCAGCGTTCATCCGCTGCCCTGAGCAGACCCCGCGCAGTCCAGTGGTCGATGAGATTAACCACGAATAAAGGATGTCCTTCCGTGCGGCCGTAGACCGCATCCACAACAACC
>JBOIDL010000388.1:0-1588 GCA_050740435.1 Gammaproteobacteria bacterium | reverse complement strand
AGGTCGCGGTTGGCAGTACGCCCGATCCCGAAGTGGCCGCGCTGCCCAAGCGGCGACAATTCTCCCCGGCGTATAAGCGCCGCATCGTGCGCGAGGCCGATGCTTGCCGAGTGCCTGGGGAGGTCGGTGCGCTATTGCGCCGGGAAGGGTTGTACAGCTCGCACCTCACGCACTGGCGCCGGGAGGTAGCGGCCGGTGAAAACGTGGCGCTCGCCCCAAAGCGGCGGGGTCCCAAGCCGGATCTCGCCAAGGCCGAGTCGCGTCGCAACGAGGCCCTGGAGTGCGAGGTCGCGCGGTTACGTCGTAAGCTCGAACGGGCCGAACAGATCATCGAGGCCCAAAAAAAACTATGCGAACTGCTGGGGCTGCCCATGGGCGAGGAGCCCTCGCGATGAACAGCGCCATGGCGGTTGCCCCGCAGATCGGCATCGTGGCCGCCTGCCTAGGGCTCGGGGTGGCCCGTGCGACGTTCTACCGCGCGCAGCGTCCGGTGTCGGTGCGACAGGTCAATGTCCCGCGTGCCTCCTCGCCCAGGGCGCTGAGCGTAGCGGAGCAGCAGGCGATCCTCGGGCTGCTGCACGCGCCGGCCTACGTGGACTCGAGCCCCCGCACCGTGTTCGCCATGCTGCTCGATGCGGGTCGCTACCTCGCCTCGGTGTCCACCTTCTACCGGCTTTTGCGCGCCTCGGGCGAGACCCGCGGCCGGCGCAATGAGCTCACCCACCCCGCCTACGCTAAACCCGAGCTGCTCGCCAGCGGCCCGCGGGAACTTTGGTCCTGGGACATCACCAAGCTCAAGGGGCCGGCCAAGTGGGTGTGCTTTCACCTCTACGTCATCCTCGATGTGTTCAGCCGCTATGTGGTCGGCTGGATGATCGCGCCACAAGAGTCGGCCGAGCTCGCCCACGAACTCATCGCCGCCACCTGCGACAAGGAAAACATCGCCCGCGGGCAACTCACCCTGCATGCCGATCGCGGCACCTCGATGCGCTCGAAGCCCGTGGCGATGCTGCTCGCCGATCTCGGGGTCACCAAAAGCCACAGCCGGCCGCATGTCAGCGACGACAATCCGTACTCGGAAGCACAATTCAAGACGCTCAAATACCAGCCCGACTTTCCGGCGCGCTTCGACTCCATCGAAAACGCCCGTGCGTTCTGTCAGGGGTTCTTCGCCTGGTACAACCACGCCCATCGGCACTCCGGCATCGGCTACATGACACCCGCGGCCGTGCACACCGGCCGGGCGCCGCGGCTCTACGCCGCCCGCCAACAGGTGCTCGATCAGGCGTTCGCCGCGCATCCCGAACGCTTCACGCGCCGTCCTCCGACCCCACCCGCTCTGCCGGTAGAGGTCGGCATCAACCTTCCAAAACCCACGCCGCGCCTAACCGGGGAAGCACAGCGTTCGACACTAAACTCCCCGCAACTGGTGTCTCAAAGTTGTTGACACATTCCGAACTGCGACGACGCGGTGTCTCCGTGCGCGAAGCATGGAACATGAGCAAGTCGGCGCATGGCCCGTGGCGCTTGAGCAAGACCCCAGCGCTCACGCTGGCTCTACCGGCGCGTTACTTCAGCGGTTTGGGAC
>JBOIDL010000387.1:0-1600 GCA_050740435.1 Gammaproteobacteria bacterium | reverse complement strand
CCGCAGGGACAGCTCACCCTCACTCTGTCAGCCAATCAAGCGGTCCAGGAGGAACTGTTGCATTACCTGGCGGCTCTGAAAGCTGCGTGAGATCGGCATCAACCGAAATTTATGCAACGCTAGGGTAAACACGTACCTGGCCAAGCCTCGACGACCAAGTCGCGGTCGGTAATGATATCGATGGAGACATTCTCCTGGCTCCTGCGCTCCACCACCACTAGGGGGGCCCCGGGGTGGCGCCATCAGCCTCGCGGCTGTCGGATTGCGGTGGTCTTGTCTAGACGCCGGTTCTAGAGATCCCCCTGAGCGCTTCACCCGCCAGCTCTGCAGGAGCATGCGCAGCCACATCTCCCAGGGAAACCATACCGACCAAGCGCTTGGCACGATTTAACACCGGCAACCGCCGCACTTGGTTCTCGCTCATGTTTCGCAGCACCTCGTCAGGATACTGATCATAAAAGCAGTATAGAATCTTGGGGGACATCACCTGCCGTGCCGTCGCACTGCCTATGTCTCCTTGCGCTACGGCGCGTAGCACGATGTCTCGATCGGTCACCATCCCAACCAGCCTATCGTTCTCCGCGACCGGCACGGCGCCCACGTCATCGTCGCGCATCTTTTGCGCCACTGTTTGCACGGTCGCCTCGGGATCGATGAGGTCTACGTCACGGGTCATAATGTCTCTTATTTGCATTTCTGGCTCCTCCTTTGCTTGTCGGCTCGCCCGCCCCAGGCGTCGAATTCTCGGATCGATGCCTCGGAATAACGGGCGGTAAGATGATTTTAGAGGCGTGGGGTTTCGGACTTTGCACGGCTTCTCGGTAGGCGCTTAGGGTGCGCTCGACCCAGGCACGCGCACTTTAGTCCGTCGCGACTCAGAAAAACGGATACGTTCCGCCTCAATGCATACCCATTTCCACAGAATTCCCACCTTGTTTCCAATCCCGCAGGCCGGCTGCGTAGTCGTATACCCGGGTAAAGCCGCGCTTCGTCAGCTTTTCGGCTACGCTGTCTGAGGCGTGGCAATCCGTTGAGGCGCAATACACGATGATCTCCTTTTCTTTGGAAAACCGCTGCTTGAAGGTCACTTCATTGCCTTCGGGGATATTGTCCGATCCGGGAATGTGCTCTCGCTCGAAGGCCTCCGGTTTTAGTACATTAATCAAGGCGTACCCTTGCTCGGCGTCTTGATTATCCGGCACCGTCGTCCTCATCCTCTGCTCGAGGTGTTGGCGACTAATCGTAGAGTAACTTTGCTCAGCCATGATGATCTCCCGCAAAAAGTTAGGCCGTCAATTTGAAAGCGGCATGTACCATGCCATCCGAGCTCAATTCTCAAAACCCACAGAGAACAAGTGTTACAGGGGATTTCCACAACGAGCGAACGCGAATCGTGTTTGTAATTTTTGCAAGCTTTGTAAATTTGGGCACTTCGAAAAAATGGGACCCCTCGACGAGACTTTACCGCCGTTACAAGCGTGTCGCTATGCTCGTGATGCATTTCGGCCATCCTGTCCCCGAAATGCACTCGCATCACGCGACAAGTGATTATGCCGCGACCGTCCTGCGTCCGCAGCGTCGCACCACGATGCGGTGCGAC
>JBOIDL010000386.1:0-1614 GCA_050740435.1 Gammaproteobacteria bacterium | reverse complement strand
GCGCAGGAGGTCTAGCGTCTCGCATGCCCCTCTGCTTAGTTTCCGCTTCATGGTGCCACGCCGTCCGCTGGCCTTCGTAACTAGTTGAATAGGGGAAAGTATATTTTTACAACTGTCGAAGATGGGCAAGAATATCAGAGGTGCAACCCTCCGTTCGCGCGGATCAAAGCCGCCGCCGCGACGGCTGGCATAGTCCTGTTCGAGAGCGCGATGTGGCGACCTTCTATCCGTCGGCTGCTAAAACCCTTGCTGCCTGTACCCGGTAGCGGCCCTTCTGAGAACACCATGGCAAATGGCTGGTTCCGCTGTTAGCTCCTAGGGCTCAGTGACGATGGCCGTAGGGCGAGTGCTCTTATCTGTGATCGAGGCGATCCAGGGAACCGGGTCACGGTGAAATGCCTGTGCGAGTCGGCGTTGAGCCTCATAGCGAACACCGATGCCCTCCCTGGCGGGTATGAGCGCGGAGGCGTCCTGACGCCGGCCACCGGGCTCGGTGAGGTGCTCGTGGACCGACTGCGCGAGGCGGGAATGATCATTGAAATAAACACCGCTTGATTGTAGGCCACAGAAACCTGTGCTCCGCAAGTATTCTCGGCCTTTTAATTTCGTTGGACCTAGATGAGTCGTGCCCGGCCAGGTTGAATCACGTTGGTAGTTCCACCATTTCCCGCACGTTCCCGCGCACATCCCCCGCGCCAGAGTGGAACCGCCGGTCCTGGGCATGGATGGTCATCGGCAATCCGCGTTCGGGCGTCAGCACGATACTCGCCGCGCGATTGATAACGACGTTTGGCACGCATTGGAGCCGGAACCGCTGCATGAGCAGTGCGAGCACGATTTTTATCTCTTGCAGGGCGAACTGCCAGCCGATGCACATACGCGGACCGGCGCTGAAGGGGTTGTACTCAAAAATCGAGGGGTGGCTACTATCCCAGCGTCGGGGACGAAAGCGTGTAGGTTCCGCAAAGATCTCCGACATGCGGTGGGTATGATAGATGCTTACGAAGACTTCCGTTCCGGCCGGCAGGTCGTAGCCGCAGAACTGGGTCGGCTGGGAGGTCACTCTGCCGTTAAACACCGCAGGCGTGAACATGCGCAGGCTCTCCTTGACGATCTGGTCGAGGAGCGGTAACTGTTCCAGTTGCGCCAACGTGGGCGCTGCCCCGTGTAACACTGATTCGAGTTCGTCCACCAAATCAGCCGCAACGCCCGGATGTTGGGAGAGTAAGAATAGCGTCCAGGTGAGCGCGTTGGCGGTGGTCTCATGACCTGCGAGGAAAAAGACGTTTGTGTGCCCGATCAATTCGTCTTCACTCAGCGCAAGCCCGCTCTCGCTATCGCGCGCTTGTAGCAGGATGGAGAGCATGTCGTCGCCGTCACGACCCGCCTGGCACTTCTGTTCAATAATGCGGCGCATCTCGCTATCTAATACACCGATCAAAGTGAGGAATCGATGGAAGGGTAAGCCTGGGACGTCATAGGGGAAAAGCCGGCTCAAGGGATGAGCGAGTGCGTTGAATGCCCTTTGGAGCAGCGGGCCGATTCTGCGACCACGCTCACCTATATCCTCACCGAACAGGGTGCGCGTGGCGATACGCATGGTGAGAACCCGTA
>JBOIDL010000385.1:0-1628 GCA_050740435.1 Gammaproteobacteria bacterium | reverse complement strand
TATCGCCGTGCATAATCGCGACCCCAAGCCCTTCGTCTGGACCGCCAAGGCCAATGACATTCTGCAGAAGGTCATTCGTGCCAATCGCCGTTTAAGTTCCAAGAACAACGAAGCACTACACTAGCGACGGTCACTCACGAGATGCGGACGCCCCTGCACGGCATCATCGGATACACCCAGCTCGCTCTTGAAAACCTGCAGTACCACGACGACAGGCCAAACGAGATCGAACTCAAGGTCGTGCTCAAGAACGCCGTGCAGTTGCTGGCGCTAATCAACAACATTCTCGATACGACCGCTCTGGAAGCGGGGAAAATGGATGTGAGTCTAGAGCCGGTCAATCTTAAGAATCTCATCCACAGCGCAATCGATACGGTTCGTCCGCTCGTTTCGAAGAACAGCAATCAGTTGGAGCATCAGATCAATGGCAAGGAGATGATCGTCGTGGACAAAGCGAAGCTCCAGCAGATCCTGACCAACCTCCTCACCAATGCAGCGAAGTTTACGCATCGCGGTCACATCTTATTGGCCGCTGAAAGCACCGAAACGCAGCTCCGCATTGAGATCAGTGATACCGGCATCGGGATCCCGCACGATCAGCAGGCGCTGATATTCCAACCCTTCCGCAAGGTCGAGATCGACAACGCACATAAATATCAAGGCACCGGCCTCGGCTTGGCGATCAGTCAAGCTTTTTGTCAACTCATGGGAGGGACCATCACCGTAAAGAGCAGTGTGAATGCCGGAGCCACGTTCACCGTAGCCATCCCGTTACCGGTTCGCCTCACGGGAGTTCGCGACGTAGACGGCGCTACAGTGTCCGAGCGTGCTGTTTAGCAAGCGTATAAAGCGCAGCCATCGCATAATACCTTAGGTATGCTCGGGAGGGCCGTGAGGCTATTCTAAGCGAGCCAGGTTTAACCCATAGCATGGCGCTCAACGTGATAGAGGGGGCTGGAGGGAGGGCATAAGAAATGCGGAACGAAACCTTGGACACGATAGCCGATGCGGTTAATCCTGGGCTCGCAGCCCTTGCGCTTATTTTCCCCTGGCTTAATCGAGGGGCGTTTCTCAATAAAGGCGCGGCGTGGTATTTCTGGTTACGCACCCTAATGAGTCTCGTGATCGTCTACGTCATCCTATTCGCCGACAACTGCTTTAATCTATGGTCCAGACTCGGCCTCGATTACAGTACGCATACTGCCTTCGCAGTCGCCATCATCACATCGCTGGCAGTAGTCAGCCGCCGTTGGCTGTTGTTGCTCATCCCCATTTTGATCGGTTACGCAGCTCTCATGATGTACCTCGGGTACCACTCCTTGGAGGATATCTTGACGGCGGCACTTATCATCGGGCCCATTACCTGGTGGATACACCGGATCGGCAGGGGAGGTAGACCGGTGGCTGCAAACGGATCTCAGAACTGGAAGCGCAACTCCCCGTAGAAGCTGCGCCCCGGCAACGGGATGTCGAAGGGGATCGAGGTTAGGCCGAACTTCTTTTAGCGGATGTTCCTGTAACTTTTCCCTGGTATTGTCGTAGAAACAATGAGGTAGGGAGTTTTCCGGCCGGAAACGGAGCCACTAATATATTGATTGGTGAATTGTACTTGACTGCTTTATCTGGTA
>JBOIDL010000384.1:0-1639 GCA_050740435.1 Gammaproteobacteria bacterium | reverse complement strand
TGCCTGCTCACCTCAGGGCCGATGGCATCCGGCCAAGATTTCCGGTGCGGGCGCTCTCGCGGCACCTTCGCGGCGGCTTCGTCAGTCGTCTGCGCCGGCGCCTGGAAGAGGGCGAGCTCCCCCCTCGGCGCGCTCCTCGACACCTTGATGGCCACCGACTGGGTGGTCTACTCCAAGCCCTGTCTCACCCATACCGAGACGGTGGTGGATTACCTGGCTCGCTACAGCCACCGAATCGCCTTGAGCGACGCACGGATCCTGAGCCTCGACGACGATGAGGTGCAGCTCGACTACAAGGACTACCGCGACGGCAGTCGCCACAAAGTTTTGACCCTCGCAGGGGAGGAGCTTATCCGCCGCTTTCTCCTTCATGTCCTGCCCAAGGGCTTCATGCGTATTCGCCATTTCGGCTTTCTCTCCAACCGCTGCCGCACCGCGCGCATCGAGGAGATCCGTGCGGCGATCGACGGCGCGCAACAACCGCCTGAGGCCACCGCCGATGCCGAACGCCCCGCCCCTTTCGACGGCTACCCTTGTCCGCTGTGCCGGAAGGGTCGCCTGCGGATCACCGCTCACCTGGCGCCGAAACGCTTTAACGGAGGCTGACCACTGACGCCTGACCAGCCCAAGCGCATACACAAAGCCGGCTTTCTGACAGACCCCGAGCGGTCTGGGAAGGCGCTCGCCTTGACCGTAAGAAAAGCCTCGATCCCGCACGAACCGGCCAAAACGCAACTGCCTTCCCCGCCCAGGCCACCAACCAATCCGTCCTACACGCCTGCGACTTCCGCAAGCGCCCTATTCAGGAATACAATTCCCTTATATAAAGAACTCTGATCCAGACTGACAATCCCGCTCCCGTCGCGGCTTAGTCCAACAGACATTTATCCGTCATGCGCCCGAACACCCGAGCCGATTTCGCGTACCTCGCACGCGCACAACGGATAAATGCTTATTAGTTGGTTGTACTATGCCTGCTAAGGTCCAAGCAGTGCCCTGCTGCAGATGTCCAACCACAGACCCCCAGGGGAATTGTATACTCTGTGCGCAAGTGCAACCTACGCGTTGGCAGCGGCCGTGTTACGGGAACTATGGCGTCTCTGATGAGGGCGGCCCCCCAAGCTGCGGTGGGCCGCCCTGCGCCAATGTCGAATGCCAGCCTTCTCCGCTTTCAGCAACGACATGTGGACGTTGCACGATGGATCCGTCTTCTGGTCAATCATATCGAGCTTGCACCGCGCCGGGCTACGAGCCCTTTTTTCTGCCCTGTTGGTGCTACGCTTGTACAACCGACCGTAACGATCCATCCCGTCTACAGCAGACCTGCTATACAGAGGGAATACCCGGGTTTAAGCCGATGACCCAACGATGTGAGATTTCACCGGGATGCTACCCATGCGCCCCAGAACCCGACAATCCCGGCGGACGTCAGACGCAGGCCTGTTATGATCCGGCTCGAGGATTCTATGTCTTGTCATGCTGCTATAACGAAACCAATCGGACTTACGTACCATGCGCCGCAGTACCACTTCCGCGGCCTGGGCGTGACTAGCAAGAGGAGGAATAGGGGGAAGGGAATATGGGGTCCGCCAAGGTCAGACATGATTTACGGGAGTTTTGACTAACCACCGCTTCGAGA
>JBOIDL010000383.1:0-1669 GCA_050740435.1 Gammaproteobacteria bacterium | reverse complement strand
AACCCGACGATGCTGATCGCCGCGCGCGCTTTGGCCGGGACCGGCATCGGCGCGGAGCTTGTCGTGATCGATACTTATGTCACGGAAATGGTGCCGGGACGTGTGCGCGGCCGTTACGTGGCGATCACCCAAGTCATTGGCTTCACGGCCATCCCGGTCGTCGCACTCCTATCGCAATTGTTGGTACCGACGCACTGGCTACTGGAAGGCTGGCGCTGGGTCATGATCATCGGTGCCGGCGGCGCTCTTTTTGTGTGGTATTTGCGGCTTAGACTTCCAGAGTCCCCCCGCTGGTTGGAGATCGTCGGTCGGCACAGCGAAGCCGATGTGCTCATGGAGCGTATCGAGGCCGCTGTCGCGCAGGACATCGGGCGAGAACTGCCGCCGCCAACGCCGGTCGCGGAGGCGCATCGCGAACGCTTGCCCCTGCGCGACCTTTGGTCACCCGCTTACCGCGGCCGGACGCTCATGCTGATGGTCTTTCACCTATTACAGACGATCGGGATCTATGGATTCGCGAACTGGGCTCCTACCTTCTTGCTTGCCGGCGGCCAGACACTAGCACAAAGCCTGCACTATGGCACGCTGATCGCGCTGGTCAGCCCAATCGGGCCGCTCATCGCCGTGTTCACTACGGAACGTATCGAGCGCAAACACGCCATCGTAGGCCTTTCGACGCTGATGGCCCTGAGCGGGTTGGCGTTTCCCTTCGCCGACACCGCCGTGCTCATCGTCTTGACCGGCGCCCTGCTTACGATCTTTAGCTATCGACGAGACATGGAGAGCCGAAGGCGAAGTCGAGGAGCCCGCGATAGGCGCGCGTCGACGGGCGAAGCAGGAGACGCATCGCGCCGTAAAGTCAGTGTGGGAGCTGTGTCGCACCGCGCAGTGGTGCGACGCTGCGGACGCAGGACGGTCGCGGCATAATCACTTGTCGCGTGATGCGAGTGCATTTCGGGGTCAGGATGGCCGAAATGCATCACGAGCATAGCGACACGCTTGTGGTTCTCGGCGGTCTTGCACGCCTACCAAGCAGAGCTGTTCCCGACCCGCGCCCGCGCGACCGGGGTTGGCTTCACCTATAGCTGGAGCCGGCTGAGCGCGATGTTCTCGACCTTGATTATCGGCGCGCTGTTGTCCAAAGGCGTACTGGCAGTCTTCATCTTCATGGCGGCGGCGATGCTGGGCGTCGCCCTGCTCGTTGGCGTCTTTGGCCCACGAACGAACGCCGTCGTCCTCGAGGAATTGTCCCGTTGACGATGTCGTGCGCAGGGGCAGTAGGAGCCAACGTCAGTGGGTCGCCGCGAGGGCGAGGCGCTACGCATCGGAACGAGGGCGAGAGTCGGGTAGTCGTGAGAGTGTGTGACGCCTCAGCTCCTGAAGTTGAGGCGCGCAGACTGAAGCCTACATCTCCCCTCGCTCGTCCTCGGAGCAGCAGATCGAAACTGATCCCATCGCCCGCCTCAACGTTTTAGCGTCCGGTTTTCCCGCTTTGCAGAGCATCGATTGCGGTGCTCCATCCAGGTGCAGGCCCTGACATCCTAGCCCAACTTTCTCGTGCGCCGTGCCAAGGCACGGTCTTTCAGCGGGTGCGAACGCCGCCCGGCAACTTTCGCTCCAGCCGGTAGCAATCGGAGCAGTCGCGACACGGACGCGGCGGCTGAAGCCT
>JBOIDL010000382.1:0-1694 GCA_050740435.1 Gammaproteobacteria bacterium | reverse complement strand
CACCACGATGCGGTGCGACACGGCTCCCACAATGACTCTACGGCGCGATGCGTCTCCTGCTTCGCCCGTCGACGCGCGCCTATCGCGGGCTCCTCGACTTCGCCTTCGGCTCTCCATGTCTCGTCGAGTGACTTAACATTATGATTTCTTATGTGTTTCTTATCGGTCTGCAAAGCCGTCTACGCCGGTTCGATTCCGACCCCAGCCTTCATTGAAATCAATCACTTGCAGAGTTGGCATAAAAAGTTTTCGACGACTAAGAAATTTAAACGCCCTTTTTTTAGACGGGACGATACGACTGGCCCTCTTAGCTGTCAATCGCGGTAGTTCTCGGTCCCGGATCAGGGAATCATCGAGCTATTACATCGCCCCGAAGCGCCCATTTACGGGGCGCATCGCGCGGGAGGTGCGGGCTAAAGAGGGGTATTGGCTCCCGGAGCGGAACCGGATGGGAGGGGTGTCGGTTTGGGGTCAGGCCGTTGCGAGGAGATCGGATGACCGGGCGGGTCGCCGGGGCGGTGCCCGGGCGGACAAGCCGAGGTTAGTGAGGATCTGGGCGATGCATCCTCGGCGCGGGCGGCGGAAAGCGCCTTCGACTATGCGACCGGGACCGGGGGCAAGCGGCTCTGGCAGATCCCGGCGTTTGCGGCGTAGGCAGCAGCGAGCCGGCGTTCGAACGGTTGGGGAGAAGCCCACGTACGACCGTATGGCAGCTGCACAATATCAAACCACACCTGAGAGCCTGTGAAAAAACCCCATCGCAATGGGAAATACTCTTCCTGGGTAGGGTATAATTGAGTTGATCGGATGAGCAGTGACAGAGGCGAACATGATAAACGAGACCTTCATGCTAATCGGAGAGGAACCTGGCTTAGAAGATAAGCAAGCGCATGCAGGGACGCCGGTGATCCAGGGCGTGGCGCGGGTGTTGATGCCGAACCGGGCGCAGATTGAATTGCGGGCGAGCGATTTGGAGTCGCTGTTGCCGGAAGGCCATCGGGCGCGGCTTGTATGGGCCTATGTCGAACAAGCGGACCTCAGCCGGATGTATGCGGGGATTAGAGCGGTAGAAGGCGGTTCTGGTCGGACGTCGATCGCGCCGGAGATTTTATTTGCGTTGTGGCTGTATGCCACGCTGGACGCCGTGGGGAGTGCACGGGGGATTGCACGGCTGACCCAGGGACATGATGCGTACCGCTGGATCTGTGGGGGCGTTCAGGTGAATCACCATACTCTGTCCGATTTCCGACCAGGGTGAAGCCTTGGATGGTTTGTTGACCGACAGTCTGGCGGCGTTGCTGTCGGTGGGAGCGGTCAAGCTCAAGGGGTGGCGCAAGACGGCATGCGGGTGCGGGCGAGCGCGGGAGCGGCCTCGTTTCGCCGCAAGCCAAACCTGGAAAAGTGTCTAGAGGAAGCGCGTTGCCAAGTGGCAACCCTCAAGCAACAGATCGACGGCGACCCCGGTGCGCTGACGCGACGGCAACAGGCGGGGCGAGAGCGAATGGTCCGGGAACGGCGGCAGCGGATCGAAAGAGCCTTGGAACGGCTGCCGGAGTTGGCCCGGATGAAAGAGAAACAAGGCAAGAAACCCGAAGACGCTCGGGCCTCCAGCACCGATGCTGAGGCGACGGTCATGAAGATGGGCGATGGCGGATTCCGTCCGGCCTACAATGCCCAATATGCCACCGACAGCG
>JBOIDL010000381.1:0-1697 GCA_050740435.1 Gammaproteobacteria bacterium | reverse complement strand
GGATGATCCCTGACGGTGCCCAAGCCTGGCAGTCAAAGATGGGCGAAGACTTCAGTGTGACCTTGGATGCGCCCGGAGCCTATATCTACAAATGCAGCCCTCACGTTTCCTTGGGGATGGTCGGAGCCATCGTCGTGGGTGAGGGGAAACCCGAAAATCTCGCCGCGGTCAAGAGTAGTCCCGAAAACAAAGGGATGATCGGCCGCGCGATCCGAGAGCTCGACAAGGCGCTACAAGCGAAGGGATTCTAATACCGCTAAGCAAACGTTTAACAGCAAGCATGGTCTTCGCTTTAAGTTAACCCGCACCCCGCTAGGCCGTCCTCTGATGCCTCCATCCGAGCGGGGCGCGGGGCTTTCCCCTGAGCGATCTGGATCTGTCCTGATAAGGAACGAGAGTGCCTCGGCGTGGATGGACGTTGCTAACACAAAAGACGTAGAACGAACTTACCCGAAGGGAGGATTCGATGAGTCACACACGTTATGAACCTGTATATCAGCGCGTGCAGCGTAGCGAGCTGGCCGTACCCGGCTCGAATCCGACCATGATCGAAAAGGCGGCGGCGAGCGAGGCCGATTATGTTTTCCTCGATGTCGAAGACGCGGTGGCCCCCGATGACAAGGAGCGGGCGCGCAAGAACATCATCGCCGCGCTCAACGATATCGACTGGAGCGGTAAGACCATCTCGGTACGCATCAACGGCATCGACACCCATTACATGTACCGCGATGTGGTGGAAATTGTCGAGCAGGCCGGTCACAAGCTCGATACGATCCTAATTCCCAAAGCGGGTGTGCCCGCTGATATCTACATGGTGGACGCCCTGGTGACGCAGATTGAGATGGCGAAGGGGATCAAGCATCGCATTGGCTTAGAAGCGCTGATCGAGACGGCGCTTGGCATGGCCAATGTGGAAGCGATCGCGACCTCGAGCCGGCGGCTTGAGGCCCTGCACTTTGGGGTGGCGGATTACGCGGCCAGCTGCCGTGCCCGTACCGTGAGTATCGGGGGACTGAATCCCGACTATCCCGGTGATCAATGGCATGCGGCTCTTTCCAGGATGGTGGTGGCGTGTCGCGCTTATGGACTCCGGGCCATCGATGGTCCGTTCGGCGATTTCAATGATCCCGAAGGCTACATTGCCGGGGCAAAACGGGCTGCGGCGCTCGGTTACGAAGGCAAGTGGGCGATCCACCCGAGCCAGATAGCTCTCGCCCATCAGGTCATGTCACCGCCCGAGAAAGAGGTCACGCGCGCCAAGCGCATCTTGGTGGCATTGAAGGAAGCGGCGAAGGCCGGCAAGGGGGCGGCCCAATTGGATGGGAGGATGATCGACGCCGCCTCCGCACGTATGGCGGAGAACATCGTCAACATCGACAAGGCCATTCGCACGAGGAAACAGACTCAAGAGACCAGCAGTTCAGCGGTGGCGGTTAAAAGGTAATCGACTGCAGGGGGCTAGTATGGATATTCATGAGTATCAGGCGAAAGAACTTCTGAGAGCGTTTGGGGTTTCGATACCGTCCGGTGGGGTTGCCTACAGTCCTGAGCAGGCCGTGTACCGGGCTAAAGAGATAGGTGGCGAGAAGTGGGTGGTTAAAGCCCAGATTCACTCGGGAGCACGGGGTAAAGCCGGAGGCATCAAAGTCTGCACGAAGGATACGGAGGTCTGGGAGGCCGCGGATCAGCTCTTGGGA
>JBOIDL010000380.1:0-1701 GCA_050740435.1 Gammaproteobacteria bacterium | reverse complement strand
ATCAATCCGCAACGAACGCTGCCACCTCTCCAGGTTTTCGTGACATCTTGTCGACCTCTCCCACGTGCAGTTCTTCCGCAGCAATAAGACGTCTGGCGTATTCTTCCAGGAACACCGAGCGATCGCGCACCAGATCCAGCAGCTCGTAATACAGCCGCAGGGAGGCCATTTCATGTTGGAGCGACTCCCGCAAGATATCGCCGATGTCATGTTTATGCGTCTCCAATAAAGGACCGATGCCCAGGGACGGATGTGCACCGAGCTGGGTGATCATCTCCCCTGCTTCTTGGGCGTGCATTAGGGCTTCGTCGGCTTCATTGCGAAGCCAGGAGACGATGGGAATGCGACCATAACCGAAGACCATCAAAGAATAGTGGGTGTACCTGACCACCCCTGCCAGCTCCATCTCCAGGATCTGGTTCAACTTCGCTACCACCGCGGCTTTATCAAAGTGTTCTTTGGACACGAGGATTCCTCCTTCTGACGTTGTGCTTAGGTCCGCCACGGATGCGCTGGCAGGTCGGAAAGGCCAATGACCTCAACGCCCGCCTTGGCGACCAGATGATCGTTTTCGACTGAACTGCCGCTGACCCCAATCATGAGAACGCCTTCCTTGTTCACAATAGGAAGCCCTCCGGGGAAGGTAATTAATCCCTCATCGGAATGCTCAATCCCAAACAGCGATCCGCCTGGCTGGGATAGCCTGCCGATCTGACCGGTAGGTGTACCGAAGAAACAGGCAGTCTTCGCCTGCTTGATAGCAATATCGATACTCCCGACCCAGGCATCGTTCATCCGGGCGAAGGCTTTCAAACTCGCCCCGGAGTCCGCCACCGCGACGCACATCTGGGTGCCGAGTTGTTCTGCCTTTCGAAGAACTGCTGCAACGGCTTGCCGCGCTTCATCAAACGTCACATGCATGGTCTCGTCCTCCCAAAAGCATGTTTGAGTTGATTTATCCTTAAGAAACTGAAAAGGCGATTGGACTTGCTCTTGGACAAGCACAGTCACCATGTTGGTTGCATTGGCGCGTTGCCGCGAGACGTCGGTCAGCTGTTGGGAGGGTTTCATCTCATCTCTCAAGTTACCGTTGGCTCGATGGCGCGTCGCGAGCAATCCCCATCAACAGTTATGCGCCCGCTCATGATGCATCCAGTATACTCCCGCATGCGGTTGCGGGCGCGTAACCTATTTCCGGATCCCGCCCTGGGTCAGTTGCCTAGGATCTAATAAGCGAGCGAGGTCCTCGTCAGAGAGGTTCGTCCGTTCGCGCGCCACCTCGCGCACTGCGCGGCCTTCCTTGTACAGCTGTTTGACGATCTGAGCGCCCTTCTCGTAGCCGATCGCGGCGTTCAAGGCCGTGACCAGAATCGGGTTGCGTTCGAGCGCTTCGTTCAACCGGGCGTGATTAACCGAGAAGCCGGCGATCGCCTTATCGGCGAGGAGGCGCGCGCTCGCTGCCAGCAACTCGATGCTCTGGCAGAGGTTATAAGCGATGACCGGTAACATGACGTTGAGCTGAAAATTCCCCGACTGGCCGGCGACCGTGATCGTGATGTCATTGCCGATCACTTGGGCGCACACCATGCAGATCGCCTCGGGGATCACGGGGTTGACCTTGCCCGGCATGATGCTGCTGCCCGGCTGCAGATCGGGCAGGGCGATCTCCGCCAAACCGGCGAGCGGCCCGCTGTTCATCCA
>JBOIDL010000379.1:0-1702 GCA_050740435.1 Gammaproteobacteria bacterium | reverse complement strand
TGCGTGCCGTCACCTCATTAAGGATCGCCTGGACCTCACCGGGGCGCGCTGGGGATTGGAAAGTGCCGAGGCTATCTTGAAGCTACGCTCACTGCGCTCAAGCAGCGACTTCCAGGCGTACTGGGCGTTTCATAAGGCCCGAGAGCTTGAGCGTAATCATGCCTCACTATCCCTTGGCAAAGGCCGCTTGACCACCCATAGACCGTCGTTCCAAAGGAACTGCACCCAATTATTTCTAGCGTACACCATGCCCGCCCCACTCTTCTTTTCGGACCACGTCGCCGGCCTGCGTCCCCGGCGTGACTTGGCCTTGGTAGATGAGGTAACGGCCCCCGCTTTGACCGCGTGTGGCAGCATGCTCGGTCCAGGTCCAGAGATGCCCGCTCACGGTATCCAGGATGACGATCTTCTCGGCCCCGATCCCCATTTGATCCTCGAGCGCTAACATCTGGTAACGGCCATCCGCGTGGACAAGACCCGGTAGGGCCAAGGTAATCAGGGCAGCGCAGATCATGAGTTTCATAGCTTCCTCCTTATAATTCATAATTCCTACTGACTCGCCGCGGCGCGGGTAGGTTCGCGAACACCGCGATAGCTTCGCGGGACGATGCATTTTCTATTCCCCGAGGGGCCGATACGCCCGCGGTGGGGCCGACGCAAATTGATTTCCGCTTAGCGAGCAGTTAACCTTGGTGGCCTTTTGAGTTTAAGAGGAATGGGCAGGATGAGACCGCGGCTGGTGGCCGGAAACTGGAAGATGCATGGCACGCGCGCAGCGGTTGAAGCTCTCGTCGAGGAACTAAAACGCGGGATCGAAGCGGGCGTGCGCGCCGAGGTCGTGGTATGCCCCCCGTATGTGTATTTGCCGTGCGTCGCGGAAAGGCTCGCGGGAACGGCGATCGCGCTGGGAGCGCAAAATCTTTGGAGCGAGGAGTCCGGCGCTTACACGGGCGAGGTGTCGGGTTTGATGTTGAGGGACTATAATTGCCGCCACGTGATCGTCGGTCATTCCGAGCGCCGGACGCAGATGGGTGAAGACGACGATCTGGTGGGGCGAAAGTTCGCACGCGCGCTTGCCCATGGGTTGATCCCCATCCTATGTGTGGGTGAGACCCTGGCCGAACGGCAGGCAGGCCGGACGGAGCAGGTCGTTGCGCGGCAACTAGGCGCGGTACTGGATCATGCCGGCGCCGCGGCGTTTCGCGCGGCGGTCGTGGCCTACGAGCCGGTGTGGGCCATCGGCACCGGGCGGACGGCCTCGCCCGAGGAAGCGCAAGCCGTGCACGCCTTCGTCCGGCGCTACATCGCCGCGCGTGATCCGGAGCTTGCCAGGGTGTTAACCATCCTCTACGGCGGAAGTGTCAAAGCCTCGAACGCCGGGGCCTTGTTTGGCATGGCGGATATCGATGGGGCGTTGGTCGGCGGAGCCTCGTTGGTTAGCGATGAGTTTTTAGCCATCTGCCGAGCGGCATAGATTGTGGAGTCCTAATTAATGCACTCAGCGGTCCTAGTATTTCACGTGCTGGTCTCGTTATTCCTGATCGGTCTGATCCTGGTCCAGCACGGAAAAGGCGCGGATGCGGGGGCAGCCTTCGGTAGCGGCGCCTCCGCGACGGTGTTCGGCGCGCGCGGCTCGGCCTCGTTTTTATCGAAAACGACGGCGATACTCGCATTGTGTTTTTTCTCGACCAGCTTCTGGCTC
>JBOIDL010000378.1:0-1708 GCA_050740435.1 Gammaproteobacteria bacterium | reverse complement strand
GACATGCCGGAGGTGAGGCTCAGGAACAGCGGCATGGTGCTGAACGGATTGACCATCGGAAAGATGGCCGCGAACGCGCCGAGAAAGTGTTCGACGAACTGGATCACCGGTGAAGCTGATACGGGGTGGCAGGCGGGTTATGCAGCAACTTATTGATTCTATGGCTCCCCGGGACGGACTCGAACCGCCGACCCGGTGATTAACAGTCACCTGCTCTACCAACTGAGCTACCGGGGAATCGGTCTATGGTACTGACGCGTCCCACACCGGTCAACCAAGGGTCTTAGTCGAGCGCGCGCTGCGTGATGAGAGCGCGTAGTGCGCGTTGCCGCGTTTGGTCGATCGGAAAATTCCAAAGAAATAGGGCCCCGAACGCCATCAGTACGCCCGGCAACCAGCCGTAGACCGCCATGAGCGCGAATTCGGAGCTGGGGCTGTGCGTGCTAGCGGCGGCGGGTTCGAAACCGAAGTACGCCGGGACCACGGTCGCGAATAAAACCCCGAGGGCGATGGCGAATTTATAGGTCATCGCCCAGATGGCGAAGTAGAGGCCGGTACGCTGCCGGCCCGAGGTCACGGTGTCGTGATCGACGACATCGGCTGCGATGGAGTTCGCGAGGAACAGGATGGACGCGAAGCTGCTGCCGCGGATCGCGAGCACCACGATGAGCGACCACCCTTCGCCCTGCCCGTGGAAAGGCAGGAGCAGGCTCCATATTCCGGCCCAGAGGCCCGCCAGGCACAAGGTGCGATGTTTGCCGATGCGATCGGAGATCCGGATCCAAAGCGGCACCAGCGCGATGGTGGCGATATTTTCGAGCAGCAGCATGGTAGCGAAGAGATGCGGAGTTTCGGTGACGTGCACTAGGACGATCTTATGCAGTGTCGCTTGAATGATGAGCCCGGAGACGAACAGAACGACGCACATCACCATGCGCACGAACGCGAGATTTCGCGCCACCAGCATGAGACCCGCGGAACCCCGTGGCCACTCGCCCGCGAGCGTATCCGGGGGACGCTCGGGGACCGTCTTGAACGCAACCATGAGTAACGGCGGCAGTGTCAGGATCACGGTCAGGGCAATGGCCTTCAACTGCGTCGCTGGTTCTCGCTGACCGAGAGATTCCAGCAGCATGAGCACTGCGACGAACACCAATTGGCCGGCGAACCCGAAGGCCTCCCGCCAGGCGGTCACGCGCGAGCGTTCCGAGTAGTCCGTGGACAGCTCCGCCCCCCACGCCTTGTAAGGAAGATCCACCAGCGTGAACGAGATAAAGAACAAGCACGTCCACCCTAAAAGGTATTCAAACGTCACCCCGGGCGCCGGCGCAAAGATCATCCACAGCGAAAGCATGAACAGAGGCGCGCCGGCGGCGATCCAGGGTTTTCGCCGTCCCCAGCGCGTGTTCCAGCTATCGCTCAGGATGCCTATGAAGGGATCGATGACGACATCGAGGATGCGGGAGGCGGCAATCGCGATCCCCACCGCCGCGAGCGGTAGCGCCATGTCATCGGCGTAATACGAAGGGACAAACAGCGCCAGCGGCAAGGCTGCGATCGCATAGGCCATGTAAGGCAGGCCGTAGATCACCATCATACGGGTGGTGATCTTTGGCGCGCCTAGGCTTGGAGCGTGAGGGTGCAAACTAACCCTCGGGAGCTCGGGTGAATGGGTATGACATAGGCCGCTGCCGAGGGACTCCGGTTA
>JBOIDL010000377.1:0-1721 GCA_050740435.1 Gammaproteobacteria bacterium | reverse complement strand
GACACTGTCAGATTACCTTCGGCCGGGGCTGGCGATAGTCTCCATCGGGTTGAATCCGTCCGTGCTGTCGGCCAAGAAAGGATTTTACTTCGCGCATCCCCGCAACCGCTTCTGGCGCGCGCTCAATTCCTCCGGGCTCCTGCGGCCACAGCCGGGCGACTACGGAGACAGCGCTTGGTTCCCGCGCTTTCACTTCGGCGTCGGGGTCGGCGTTGGCCTATGAAGCGGCGCGCGCATGCCCGAATTCCAGCATGCGATGGGGCACCTGCTGCGAGCTCTTGGCGCCGCGCGAGGCTGTGTGCGATCGCGCTGCTGCTGATATGGCCCTGGCCTCTGCAGGGGCAGGGCGAGCGGGTTGCGGTTCTATTGAACGTGCAGGGCGTCATCGGACCGGCCATGGCCGACTACGTGCAGCGCGGCCTGCAGGCGGCGGAAGAGCGGCAGGCGCCTATCGTCATTCTACGGATGGATACGCCCGGAGGGCTCGACAGCGCCATGCGCGAGATCATCCGCGGCATTCTCGCTTCGTCGGTTCCGGTGGCCGTTTACGTGGCACCCAGCGGGGCGCGCGCGGCCAGCGCCGGCACGTACATCCTGTACGCGAGCCACATCGCCGCGATGGCGCCCGGCAGCACGAAATACAGCAAGTAAGGCAGTCCTCGGAAGTTAACCGGCCTGCCGCCGACGGTGAACGATATTGTCCTATCTTCACTGCCGTCGATTTGTGCCGGTGAGAACGTCTCTAAGTGGGCAATGGTTTTGCCAACGCGTGTCTTGAGTTCGTCGAAGGTCTGCTCATTGTCTTCAAACTTCGGCGGTTCCAACCCCGCTAACCGGGAGGCACACCCTTTGGCGACGTCGGTGGCGATCTGGACCTGGCGCGATAGAGGAAACATGTCGGGATACAGGCGCGCATTAATGAGCACGCTGGGATCCAGGCTGCGTGCCTCAACATGTGCCATGCCCTTCTCGAGAATACGGGCGAGGTTGCTCATCGACTTGATGCAGAGGGGTATCGATGCTTGATACATGGGAATGTTCATAGTAACTCCTCGTTGACCGACTAACAGAACGTCGTCGGATTGTACTTAAAGTGTAAGCCTGCCAAAAAACCCTCAAGGGTGTGGGTGGACCGTTGATGCCGTTTCCCTAGTGCGTGCATCGCGCCATCATGGCAATGCGCTTATACGGACCCGATGTCGTGATCTCGGCAAGCACGCATCATAGTAGGCTATGGAGCGGACGGTCGACGAGTATTCGTCGCAGCTACTATAGGGTCTGTGTAATCAGCAAGGCGTAGAACTCCGCGAGCAAGGACTCGTGCAGGATGGCCTCAGGCGGCCTTGGGCTCGACCCGCAGCCACAAGGTCACGGGTCCATTGTTGGTGAGCGTGACCTGCATGTGAGCGCCGAAACGGCCGCTCGCGATCGGAGCGTGCAAGGACTGGGCGCGCTCCAGCAGATAGCGGAACAGGCGTTCGCCCTCGGCCGGCGCCGCGGCCGGGGTAAAGCTCGGACGCATGCCCTTCTTGGTATCGGCCGGAAGGGTGAACTGCGGAACCAAGAGAAGACCACCGCGGATATCGGTCAGGCTCTGACGTATCCCCACAAAATTTACTGGTATATCAACGCGTAAATAAATATATACAGTCATGGAACCTGCATGATGGTTGACGATCTCAGTGATTGGCAACCCTACCAACCACAGGAGATCACATCAT
>JBOIDL010000376.1:0-1723 GCA_050740435.1 Gammaproteobacteria bacterium | reverse complement strand
AGACTGCCATTCACGACCAGGATACGTCCGTGCGCTTAGATGCTATCACGCAGTTGGGGGGATATGCCCAGGAAGACCCGTTGGTTGAGCCGACTCTCTCCCAGGTAGCTCACAGCGATAGTGATCCGCAAGTGCGGGAGGCCGCAGCGGAACTATTGAAAAACCTCCAAGACAGGGAGTGAGCACTTTTGCGGGCTTCGTGGCGTTCGGCCACCGTTGCCCCATCGAGCTCGATCGTGATCGAACTGACTGAATCCTTCGAGCTCACCAACCTTCAAGCCAATGCAGCCACCCGCCAGCCTCGTAACTTTCCTCCTGGCATTGCCGCGCGTATCGAGCGGCTACCGCTCTCAGGTTTTCATCGCGGCAGCTTCGCGCTGTCAGCTAGCGTTCGCCGCAGCTCATTGATGCAGACTTGAGGGCCCATTCGCTGACAAGGCGGTGCCGCCCAAGCACGGGTTAGCTCGCCGTATGGCGCTGTGGTAATCTGGTGCAGCATCCAGCCACGGAGCAGATCGCATGTCCATTCAACCAAAGCCGCAATTCACACCGGAAGAGTACCTGAAGCTGGAGCGGACCTCGGAACAGAAGCATGGTTATTCGCGTGGCGAGATCTTCGCGATGGGAGGCGCCAGCGCGAGGCATGTGTTGATCGTCGGGAACGTTGCGCGTGAGTTAGGCAATCAACTTCGCGATCGGAGGTGCACGGTTTACTCGGCGGATCTGAGGGTCAGCGTAAGCCCTGAGGGCTTGTACACGTATCCGGATGTCATCGTCGTCTGCGGCGATCCGCAGTTTATAGACGCCGAGCTCGATACCTTGACCAATCCCGCGCTTATCGTGGAGGTGCTTTCGGAAAGCACGAAGAACTATGATCGGGGTGAGAAGTTCGAACAGTATCGCCACATCCCCTCGTTTGGGGAGTATCTCCTTATTGCGCAGGATAAGATTCATGTCGAGCGCTATCTCCGGCAGAACGAGGGCTCGTGGATCCTAACCGAAACCAACGATCCGGGCGCCGTGATCGAACTAGTGTCGATCAATTGCAGCCTGAGCGTTACCGAGATCTATGCCAAGGTCAGTTTTGACGGAGTCAATACGTCTTAGGAGACTCCGAAGAAGTTGCTGCGCCGCCCGTCGCCTCCCATAACAGCGCTTTAGCGTGACCGCGCTCACCGGCTATGCCTTGCACGCTCGCATTTAACTTAGCACCAGTCACATCTGCCTCTTACTAAAAACTACGTTCGTAAAGCCTCGTTGCCGTCATTCCGGCCATGGATTGGCCGGAATCCAGGTGCAGGGATGCCTTCCTTGGCGCTGGATTCCGTACACTCCCTGTACGGAATGACGATGCTTAGATTCTCACACATCCAATGTCGTACAGAACCACTTCAACAACTCCGGGAGTGCCTTCTATCTCAGGGAGAAGGTTAGGATGAGGGGAATCAAATCAAACACATGCGTCGATTATTCTGATCCCCTCACCTGTGCAAGCCGTGCATGGTTTACAAAATAGACCGGGCGCATGGTTTACAAATTTCTCCCTATCCATGCCATTGGCCGGGAGGGTTAATTTTCTGGTTTCGCTCATCGAGCACACCCAGAAGATGAAAGCTATAGCGTACTTCCCACAGGAACTCGTCAATCTGGTGCATGCCGATCGGTTCCTTGGCCAGAATGTCTGAGACATAGATGAGATGGCCCTTCCACTTGATCTCGCCAT
>JBOIDL010000375.1:0-1757 GCA_050740435.1 Gammaproteobacteria bacterium | reverse complement strand
CTGGTTCGGGTGCACGTCATGATGCGCTGCCAGCTGCGCCAAAGTCTTCTCGCCTTTCAAGGCTTCCAAAGCCACTCGCGCCTTGAATGCCGGTGAGTGATTGCGTCGGGGTCGTTTCATCGGATTTCCTCCTGCTATCATCGGAAAATATAGCAGTCCATCCACTTAACGACCTGTCCGAATTTCCTAGGCCACCTCTGAAAAAGCTAGAGGAACATCCGATATAAGTGACTGCCGAGAATAGGAAGTTAGGGGATCAGGCATTCGAGGTAGCGGCGATGTCTGAAATGTATTCTCCCTGGAGGCGCCGGGATTACGGACAAAGCTGCAAGACCGGCGCAAAGAAGCTGTTGGGTTGAGCCACGCAGTTCCCGCCGGTGCCGGCAGCCACGCGGATGCGCGTGTCCGAGCCTCCGCTGTTGTCCTTCACCTCAGTCACGCCTTGGGCGCCGGTCTCAAATACGATGTCACCGGGCGCGCTCACTATGCTCTTCGCTAGCTTGAGGGCTCCCTGCTGGCCACTGAGTGAAGCGAGCAGCCTGATGGAGGCGACGTTAAAGACCGAGATCTCCGACGCCTCGATCTTGCCGTTCGCGGCCCCCGCCGAGCCGGCTTCGAGAAGCACGCCGCCGGGGGCGTCCGGGACGTCGCTGGCCCCACCCGCCGACGTCTGCTTGAGCTTAAGCAAGGAGTCGCCGCCGGCGAGTCGCACCGCCAGCATGTCACCGAACCGAAGATTGGATTCGCTCATCTCCAGCAACCCCTTGGGGCCGGATGCCGTGATGACGATGCCCCCCTGGGAGGCTGTGAAGAAGACCTGTTCGGCCTTGAGGAGTCCCTCCGCGCCGTCCATGGTGATCCCAATTCCCTGTGGCGCGGTTATCCCCATCTCGTTGAGCTGGGCGGTGAACTTGTCGCCACCGTGAATCTGGATGGTGCTGACCGCAGCCAAGGCATCTGCCGGGCCCGGCAGGAGACGCTCGAGCACGATCAGTTTGCTTTGGTCGCCCATCGTCATGATAAGGCTACCACTTGTTGCGTGGATGCCTGACAAGGTGGTTTCGATGACGCTGCCGGTCCCCGTCAGGTTGAAGCTGACCGCAGTGGCGGCGAAGAAGCTCCTGGCCAGCTTTACTTCCGCCTTCTGCGCGCTCTGCACGACGAGTCGACCGGCGAATGTCATCGAGATCTCTTCAGTTTCGAGTTTAGCGCCGGGGCCGAGGTCGATCGTGCACCCGGAAGCGACGTGCTCGGTCGCCGGTGGAGCAAACCCGTCGAAGATCTTGACTGGATGGTCCAAGACGACGACGTGACCAGGGCTCTGCTCGCAGGCGATGCGCAGATCGGTGGTCGTCACAAAGTGGCTGGCGACGGTGGGCGTCACTCCCAAGAGAGACAGGGCAGCGGCGATGCCGCCAGCGCGTACGACCGATCTGCTCCACCGAGATGTAGGACAGCACTGCATCGTCAGGTGAGCATTTACGTTGTTCATGGTTCATCTCCTCTTGCGAAATAGACTATATAGATAGGGTGCGGCGTTAGGGTAAACGACCGCTTGTGTGACCCATAAAGCGATCCGCTCTTGAGTCGGTGCGGCCGCCGGTTCCAGGCCCGCACTGCCTGTGGAACCGCTCGTGGGGGCCGAAGCAATGGCCCCCGAACCACCCCGTTTGCCGTAGGGCAAGTGCCGTACCAAGCGCAAGGTTAGGTCGCAAGTAGCTGAACTGAAGGGGATATCAGGTTCAGAGTTGGAACCG
>JBOIDL010000374.1:0-1784 GCA_050740435.1 Gammaproteobacteria bacterium | reverse complement strand
TCACCTTACCGCATGACCTGAACCCCTGGGTACACCTCCACCCAGAGGTGATCTACGCGCTGCTCTTCGAGACGGTGTGGGCCACGCTCTCGCGCTTCGGCGCCGATCCCAAACGCCTCGGCGGCCAACTCGGGATGACCGCGGTGCTGCACACCTGGGGGCAGACCTTGAGCCAACACGTGCATCTGCATTGCCTCATCCCAGGGGGTGCCTTCTCGCCCCAGGGCCGATGGCATCCGGCCAAGAGTACCTACTTGTTTCCCGTCCGGGCGCTCTCGCGGCACCTTCGGGGCGGATTCCTCAGTCGCCTGCGCCGGCACCTAGGAGACAGAAAGCTTCCGCGTATTGAGGATCCGGCGCAGATCGGCGCGCTGCTCGACACCCTGATGGCCACCGACTGGGTGGTCTACTCCAAACCTTGTCTCACCCACACCGAGACGGTCGTGGACTATCTGGCTCGCTACAGCCACCGCATCGCCCTGACCGAGGGCCGGATCGTCAACGGCGAGGGCGATCAGGTGCAGCTCGACTACAAGGATTACCGCGACGGCAACCGCCACAAGATCCTGACCCTCGCGGGCGAGGAGCTTATCCGCCGCTTCCTGCTCCACGTCTTACCCAAGAGCTTCATGCGGATCCGCCACTTCGGGTTTCTCGCCAACCGCTGCCGCGCCGCACGCCTTGTCGAAATCCGAGCGGCGATCGGTCTCGCGCAACAACTGCCCGGGGCAACCGCCGATGCCGAGCACCCCGCCCCTTTCGATGGCTATCCCTGTCCGCTGTGCCGCAAGGGTCGCCTGCGGATCACCGCTCACCTGGCGCCGAAACGCTTTAACGGAGGCTGACCACTGACCAGCCCAAGCGCACACAAAGCCGGCGTTTCGACAGGCCCCGAGCGGTCTGGGAATGCGCTCGCCTTGAGCGTAAGAAAAGCCAAGAATCCTCACGAAAACCGCCAACTCCAACGGCCCAAAACGAAACTGCCTTCCCCGCACAAGCCACCACCTACATGCCTGTAACTTCCACAAGCCCCTATCCGGGAATACAATCCCCTTATATGAAGCAAACTGATCTAGACTGACAATCCCGGTGCCGTCGCGGTTTAGTCCAACAGACATTTATCCATCATGCGCCCTACCGCCTGAGCCGGTTTCGCGTATCTCGCCTGCGCACGACGGATAAATGCTTAGTAGTTAGGTCAACGGTCGAAGGTGCTATGATTAAAGTATTAAAAACGCGGGAAACCTTTGACGCGTATCGCCCGGATGACGCGAAGGCGAAACAGAGAAACGCGGCGGCTGACTTGCGTGTTACGGCCTGCGTTCTATCGGAAATTTTGAGCTATGACAACTGAGAGCCACCACACAGCGGACCCCGCACCACCTTTGACGAGTATGTACCGCCAGGGAGCGGGCTGCCTCTTTGTGGCACAGCCGCTGGGTCCCTCGTATCCGTCGCGGCCGCTCACGCCGCTCCAACCCATGCCCGCAACGCCAACCTTGACGGACTTCTTCGCGTTCCGGTTTGCTCCGGGAATTGTCAACCATTGTCTGCAGAGCGCGACCCGAGCCATGAAGCAGGGGTGCCCGGAAGAAACGATCCTAGCGTGTTTGCTGCACGACATCGGGATGAATCTCATGATGGTCAATCACGGATGGTGGAGCGCACAGCTGGTCGAGCCCTACGTCTCGGAGAAGGTGAGTTGGGCGATCCGCTACCATCAAGCGCTCCGTTTCTACCCGGACCCTTCGGTTGGGTACGAGTACCCAGAGATGTACCGTCGC
>JBOIDL010000373.1:0-1803 GCA_050740435.1 Gammaproteobacteria bacterium | reverse complement strand
ATGCGGATATCCAGCCGACCCTCTCGAGCTACTACCGCCTGATTCACCCCGCAACCAGGGGCTTGGTCGATGTCCTTGAGAGCGGGAATACGGCCGAGAGCAGCCGATCCCGCCCGAGGTGCTCTCGGCCCGGGAGTTTAGCCGCGGTACGCTCGCCATGATCGACCGGCTCTCCCACATGGAAGACATCGGGTTCCCGCTCGGTAACCTGTACGGATTGATCTATCGCCTGGATCGAACGGTCGATGCGCGGCTCACCGCCGAATCGATTCGGCGGCTCTCTTATGGGCCTTCCCAGGGACGCATTCAAATCCTCAATACCGTGATTCCAGCCACGATCGCCTACCGCGAGGCGGCCGCGGCACGTGAACCGGTGCACCGCTTCGAGCCCACGCGCAAAGGTCCGACACCGAGCGCACTGGAGAGCATGCTGGCTTTGGTGCGCGAGCTTCCTCTGGGGATCGAGGAGACAAACCTGCCGGCACTGGAGATGCGCGGATGACGAAGCGATCTCCAGAAAGCATCGAAGAGCGTATCGCGCTCCTGCAACAGACCCATTTCGGCCCGACACGTGAGATCACACCCACCGACCCACTCGAACCAACGCCCCTGGTGGTGCCCATCGAGAGAATGAAAGAGTACGACCGTAATCCGAGGCGCGAGCCCAACCAGGCCTATGACGTCATCAAAGAATCCATCCGCCAGCGCGGCTTCCGCGGAACGCTACCCATTACCCGGCGCCCCGGCGATGAGCTCTATATGGTCGCCGAAGGCGGCAATACGGTATTGCGCATCGTGAAAGAGCTCCACGAGGAGACCGGCGATCCGCGGTTCTTTGCGATCCACTGTCTCTTCGAGCCGTGGGTGAGCGAAAGCGAGACCTTAATTGCGCATCTGGTCGAGAATGACGCCCGTGGCGAGCTCCTTCTCATCGATCGGGCCCGGGCCGTGCACGCCCTCCGCGCGCTCCTGGAAAAGGAGACCAACGCAAAGCTTTCGAGTCGGCGGTTGGCTGAGATCCTGCGCGCGCGAGGCTATTCCATCGACCAACCATCGATCACGCGGCTCGAGTACGTGGTGGAGACGCTGCTTCCGGTGATGCCACAGGCCTTGCGCGCAGGATTGGGTGAGGCGCTAATCCGGCAGATCCGAAAGCTTGAGGAGACGTTAACGGCGTTCTTGCGCCATCGGCACTGTGATGAAACCGCCCTCACGGCAATCCGCCGGTGGTTCCTCGAATGCCTTGTCCGCCACGATGGAGAGGACTGGGCGCTCGAGCCCATCGAGCGCGAGCTCGAGGCGCATCTCACAGAGGCCCTAGGCGAGAGCATCGCCAAGGTCCGGGCCGATTTGGACGCGATCCGGGAATTCGGTGAGCCTGGGGAGGACGCTCCGCCGCCGGCGCCGCTCGTATCGCCGACTGCTATCCGGCCCAAGCCTCAAGCGGGCGCACCGGCCATGCGCGACGGCGATAGGGAGACGGGGCCGGCAGCAGACACCGCAACAGACGGCGGCGATTGGGACGAAGCTGGTTTGGACGATGCGCAGGAAGTAGAGGCCGAAAAGGTGCCTGATGGGGGCGAGACGCCGATCGCAGAGGAGCTTAAGCCAATCGGTTCAGTTTCACCGGTGCCACGGTTACCGCAGGACGTAAAAAGCCTCCGTAGTCGAATGTGGACACTGGCGACCCAGCTCGCCCAACGCAACGGCTTAGCCGAGTGCGTGCTCGCGTGTCCCAAGGGCTGTGGGTATTTGTTCGATCTGCCGAGTGAGTCGCTGTACGCCGGCGAGATCCCAACGCCC
>JBOIDL010000372.1:0-1818 GCA_050740435.1 Gammaproteobacteria bacterium | reverse complement strand
ACGGGTCTTGCGGATCTCGCTGCCCACGGTGGGATCAAGCGTTGCCAGCCAGACCTCGCCACGGACTACCATTGCAGTTTCTTGTCGTCTTCATTTCCGAACTCCGGCCAAACGAGCCCATCATCGCTGGTAGCGGCGATCGCCTGGCTGGCCTCGGCCCAACCTTCTCGAATCGCTCCCCGCGGCCTGCGGATGACGATGGCGTGGTCCTCCACCACCATTTCTGCTTCGTCCTCGAGTCCGATCTGGGCCAGCAATGGTTTCGGGATAATGATGCCTTGCGAGTTACCCATCCTGCGGATCGTGGTTTTCATGCGTATTACACCTCTTGACGATAGTGCCTATCGGGCAGGGTTAACAATGTTATAACATCCTGGCGTCGTGATCCAGTCGAGCTAACAAGAAGGGAGTGCGTCGCAGGCGCCTACCGTCCACGATTAGGCGGCGGCTCGCAACGCACGGTATTCGCGGACATCAAGTCCCCCGAGCAGTTGGTCGGTCGGCTCACCGTGGTCGTCGCCAATCTCGCCCCCCGCAAGATGCGTTTCGGGTGTCGGAAGGGTGGTGCTCGCCGCGGGCGCGGGCGGAAGAGATATCTTTCTGCTCGCCCCGATGAGGGGGCGCAACCGGCTTGAGCGCGAGATCGTCAGGTGCTATCATTGCAATCACTGTCGCTCTCGACTCTGACAGGAGATCCGTCATGGCCAATCTTATCGTCCGCAACGTCGATGACGACATCGTCCAAGCGCTCAAGGCGCGGGCCGGTCGGCACGGTAGCAGCGCTGAAGCCGAGCATCGTCGTATCCTCGCGCAGGTTTTGCTCCGGCCGCGTCGAAGAACGTTCGCGGAAGTGCTGGTTCGCATGCCCGACGTGGGCGAGGACGCTGACTTCGAGCGCATCGATACAAACTTCCGCGACCATGTACCTCGTTGACACCAACGTCATCAGCGAAGCTCGAAAAGGCCGCAAGGCAAACGCCGGGGTAAACCGATTCTTCAAGGAAGCGGCGGCGGCCGGCACACCGCTCTTCATCAGCGTCATCACTGTGGGTGAAATCCGGCGCGGTATCGAGTTGCTGCGTCACCGTGGCGACCTCTCCCAGATGAAGCGGCTGGAAACTTGGCTGGAGAAACTGCTCGCCAACTTCGGCGAGCAGGTGCTGGAGTTCGGTCGTGAAGAGGCGCAGATCTGGGGACGCCTGTGCGTACCCCACCCCGAAAACGCCATCGATAAGCAGATCGCCGCCATCGCACTCACGCGCGACCTTACCCTGGCCACTCGTAACACCAGCCACTTCTCACGATTGGGACCCGTGATCGTCAATCCGTTTGACCCGGCCTGACGTACGTTGCCCTACCCGTAGTAACGGCAGAACCCCGGATGAAACATGAGAGGAACCGGAGGGTAACTATGCAACGAATACCCCCTACGATTTCTATCAGTTTCGCTAACCTGGGACAACCTCAAATTGGGTTCTATGGACTTCCTGACCATCAACAAGCAGTCGAACCTCCCAACGTCCGGCGCGGAGGTAATAACCAGTTGTGCGGCAGAAAAAGATGCCACTCCGGCTCTTCGCGACTGCCGCCGGACATAGATGCATGAAGGTCGGCTCTGCGCCATCAAAAGACAACTTTGCTTCAAATAAGGTGCGCTCGGGAACTGCACCGCTAAACTCCGTAAAATATACGACGTAGATACCGTCTTTGTTGTCAAGGGGTATTTAAACGGATTGTGGTTGGTAAGGTCGTTGATGTTTTAGGACTCCAAAGCAGATATGGACGAGCTTACGCATTGCGGCACCGAGGGCGGACATT
>JBOIDL010000371.1:0-1820 GCA_050740435.1 Gammaproteobacteria bacterium | reverse complement strand
GCGAAACGCTTCCAACCGGCGCCGATCTGCCGCGGCCAAACTCAACAGCGTCTGCTGCATCGTGTAACTCCATAACATGGACTCGCACCATAATAACGCTTCGTTATTTATGTGTCAGCATACTAGTCGTTTTGCGCCGGACCAATAATCCAGACAGTACCACTCGAGTATCCCTTCCAGGCACAGGGGCCGGGGTCATGCCTCCCATCTTGCATTATCGCCTCTGCGATCCAAAAATTAGCGAGCGTAGCAAGCGGTAGATCAAACGTTCCATAACCGGACGCCGAAGGCGCGCAGCGCCGTAGGCGGTCCGCGTTGATGGCGTTGTTACGGGGGCACGTCAGTGTGTCCTCCGCAGCAAACCCGCAACACTCAGATCCTCATCGACATCTGGCCAGTGGATGCCCTCGCCATCCAGGAGCTGATGACAATCACGTTGGTCGTTGAGCGACAGGGGGTTTAGGTCACGGATCGGACTGGTGGCGCCGCGAACCAGAAGAGGGCAGGTCAGTATCCCGTGCGACCACGCAGCGCCAAGCTCGAAGAGGACGTAGCTCGATTCGCTGGTATCCGGCGCAATGATTCCCAGAACCGCTTCCGCCCCGCGAAGTTCGGCGCGGAGCCGATCCGGCGTGCGCTCACCCACCGTCTGAATCGGGTAATTGACGGCATGGAGACTTTCACCCCACAAGATCCGCAGCCCTGTCGGCTGCTCCCCCAACGAATCAAGCCTACCGGCAGTGCGCTATTTTGCGCCGTCCGGTGCAGGGCCTGGTTGGGCGTTAAAGATCTTGGGGCCTCAGCCCTGTGCGCTTTCCGATCCGAGCCAACATTCGCGGCCCAATCTCGTCGTTGTCGTGAAATGCGAAAACGAAATCCTGAACCCCTGGCTTGGCTAGGGTTCGGTGAGACCCGGACGAACGCTTTTCGACCCAGCCGATTCGCTCTAGCGCTGCAAGAACTCGCTTGGCCTTCGTGCTCGGCCATTGAGTCATGCAGCGGCGAACGTAATATGAATCGGTTCAACCGGCTGCTCTCCATGCTCGATTCTGTCCGCAATCACACGCAGGGCTAACGCTTCGGCTTGTGCGATCGCTTCCTCACGACTCTGCCCATATTTCAGCACGCCGGGAATCTGAGAAACTTCGGCGATCCATCGGCCGTCTTCTTCCCGCTCCGTCTCTACTGTGAACCTCATTAATCATACCTCTCCTGGGCTTTTTACGCCTAACGCCCGCAATAACCGGCTGCCGAAGGAGCGCAGCCGAGGCAGTCCGCGTTGATTGCGTTGTTAGTTAGGCATGGTTATGGGATTGTTCATCAAGTTTACCAAGATAGTATATATTCCTGTTGGATAAAGTGATTCATTGAAATCGAGGCTCGTGGCTGACCATCCGAATAAACATATTCGAGCGGTGATCGAATAGGCTATAGGCCAAGGTTGGACGTTGCGGAAAGCAGGGCCGCGCGCTCATATCTGGGCCCGGCTATACTGCCCGCGAGGTGACCGCACCGGCTGCGCCCGTGCCGTGTACTCGACGCCGAAGCATCCGGAGGATCATGCCAACGATTATTCGGCGATCGGTTGATCACTGTCCGCACTCGTAGAGCGTCCAGTGCTTTTTGAAGGTAATGCGAAATGACCAAGTATGAATTCACCTTGATTTTGTCAGGACCGCTTGAACTGACCGACGAGATTGCCGATGAACTCTTTGAAGCCGGCTGCGACGACGGCACCCCTGGCACGTGTGAGGATGTTTTTTCCATTGATTTTCATCGCGAGGCCAGCTCCTTGGAAGAGGCTATTCGATCGGCGATTG
>JBOIDL010000370.1:0-1832 GCA_050740435.1 Gammaproteobacteria bacterium | reverse complement strand
CCGATGCCCCGCAATCCAAACCGGCGAGCCGTTAATGCTGGCCTCGAGAAGTCGTCCTTTGCCTGCAAGACGCGGCGGCGCGTCAGCACCGGCGCCGGTCGTGAAGACACTGTCAGATTACCTTCGGAATGCCCGAATTCCAGCATGCGATGGGGCACCTGCTGCGAGCTCTTGGCGCCGCGCGAGACTGTGTGCGATCGCGCTGCTGCTGATATGGCCCTGGCCTCTGCAGGGGCAGGGCGAGCGGGTTGCGGTTCTGTTGAACGTGCAGGGCGTCATCGGACCGGCCATGGCCGACTACGTGCAGCGGGGCATGGAGGCGGCGGAAGAGCGGCAGGCGCCTATCGTCATTCTGCGGATGGATACGCCCGGAGGGCTCGACAGCGCCATGCGCGAGATCATCCGCGGCATTCTCGCTTCGTCGGTTCCGGTGGCCGTTTACGTGGCACCCAGCGGGGCGCGCGCGGCCAGCGCCGGCACGTACATCCTGTACGCGAGCCACATCGCCGCGATGGCGCCCGCAACCAATCTCGGGGCGGCAACGCCGGTGCAGATCGGCGGGTTCCCGGGCGGGGACGGCGACCGCGACCGGCCGGCGGGCAAGGAGGGGGATGCCGAGAAGGAGAAGAAGGCCCCTGCGGCCCCGGATGAGGGAGCGATGGAGCGCAAGGTCATCAATGATGCGGTCGCCTATATCCGCGGCCTCGCCCAAATGCGGGGGCGCAACGCGTCATGGGCCGAGCGGGCGGTGCGCGACGCGGCAAGCTTGTCGGCCGACGACGCCTTTAAACAGGACGTGATCGACCTCGTGGCCGCGAGTGTGGGTGAGCTCCTGAGCAAGATCGATGGCCGCAGGGTGCATGTCCTTGGACAAGAGAAGGTGTTGCACACGGCGAAGCTCGACGTGGTCACGATCGAGCCGGATTGGCGCACTCGACTGCTGAGCGCGATCACCGATCCCAATATCGCCTATCTCCTGATGCTCCTCGGCGTCTATGGCCTGATCTTCGAGCTTGCGAACCCCGGGCTTATCCTCCCGGGGGTGCTGGGCGCGATCTGTCTGATCGTGGCGCTCTATGCATTCCAGCTATTGCCTGTCAATTACGCGGGTCTGGCGCTGATCCTCCTCGGTCTAATGTTCATGGTCGCCGAGGTGTTCGTGCCGAGCGTCGGTATTCTCGGCATCGGCGGCGTAGCGGCGTTTGCAATCGGATCGGTGATCCTGTTCGATACCGGAATCGAAGGCTTCGAGGTGGCTATTCCATTGATCGGCGCCATCTCGCTTCTGACGCTCGGCTTTTTCGTCGGTGTGCTAGGCGCAGCGCTGAAGGCGCGCGCACGCCCGGTCGTCACCGGCCGCGAGGAGCTGCTTCACAGCATCGGTGAGGCGATGGACGACTTCGAGGGGATGGGACGCATCCACATCCACGGGGAGGACTGGAGCGCTCGCTCACAGGTCATGGTCAAACGCGGCCAGAAGGTGCGTGTCACCGCTATAGACGGCCTCAGGCTTGACGTAGAACCACTGGAGGAACAATAAGATGCAAATCTCGACGGCACTCATCCTGGTCGCCCTTGTCGCGCTGCTGCTCTATATGTTTCGGGTGCTGCGCGAGTACGAGCGGGGCGTGGTGTTTCTGCTCGGGCGGTTTTACAAGGTAAAAGGCCCGGGATTGGTGATTATCATCCCGGTGCTCCAGCAGATGGTGAAGGTCGGTCTCCGTACCGTCGTCAATGACGTGCCGACGCAGGATGTGATCTCACGCGACAATGTCTCCGTCAAGGTGAACGCAGTGATCTACTCGCGCGTCATCGATGCTCAGAAGGCCATT
>JBOIDL010000369.1:0-1912 GCA_050740435.1 Gammaproteobacteria bacterium | reverse complement strand
GGCACGGGGCGGAATCGCGCGTCGAGCATCCGGCGACGGTGCTCAATTCGATTATGGAAATCACGCGGGCGGGCGGCGCGCTGGGCATCCCCGGCCTCTACGTGACCGACGATCCGGGCGCGGTGGATGACAATGCCAAGCGCGGCAGCTTGAGCATCCGGCTGGGCCTGGGCTGGGCCAAGAGCCATTCGTTTATGACAGGACAGACGCCGGTGTTGAAATACAACCGGCAACTGATGAATGCGATCTTGTACGAAAAGATCAAGGTCGCCAAAGCCGTCAACGTCACGGTCATCACGCTGGACGACGCGCCGAAGGGCTACGCCGATTTCGACAAGGGCGCGGCGCGGAAGTTTGTGCTTGATCCGCACGGGATGTTGACGAAGGCCGCTTGAATGCGGATCGCGGCCTCGTGCCCTACACCTACGACTACCCGCGCCCGGCCGTGACCACCGATGTGGTGCTGTTCACGATCGATGCGGAACGGTTGCGCGTGCTCTTGATCCTGCGCGGAGGCGAGCCCTTCCGGGGGTGCTGGGGCTTTCCGGGGGGGTTCATAGAGTTGGACGAGGACCTCATAGATGGCGCCCGGCGCGAGCTGGCGGAGGAGACCGGCGTCACGGGTGTCTATCTGGAGCAGCTCTACACCTTCGGGACACCCGACCGCGACCCGCGCGGACGGGTGATCTCGGTCGTGTATTACGCGGTGGCGCCCGAGGGGCGCGTGAGCGTTCTCGCCGGCTCCGATGCGGCGGCCGCGCAGTGGTTTCCGGTGAACGAGCTACCCCCGCTCGCCTTCGACCATGACAAAATCCTGGCGATGGCGAAGGTTCGGCTGGCCGCAAAGCTCGGCCATTCGACCATCGCCCTGCAATTGATGCCGGAGAAGTTCACCTCGGATCTCCAGTCGGTCTACGAGGTGGTCTTGGGGCGCACCATCGACAAGCGCAACTTCCGCAAGCGCATGCTGGCGGGGGGCTCAGTCGAGCCTTGCCAGGCGTGGTTGCGGCGCGGCAACCAGCGGCCGGCGCAGCTCTATCGGGCGACCTCGCCCGAGGTCGTGGACTGGACCGAGAGGGCGGGATTATAAACAGCGCTCGGTTGGCCAGTTGCAGGCCGTGCGGTTGGCACCTCGACGCGCCGTTGTTCGGTGAACCCGTGATCGGCGTTTCACTGCTATCAAGCTGTAGGCTCAGATTCGAACTACATATGGATTTTCGAAGGACAACACTACCCCGCCAGCGGCCTCAACCCACCCCTGTGGTGCCAAATTACCTTCCATATCCTGACGCGTGCTTGTAGAATCTATGCACCGCGTTGCATGTCCTATCGTTCACACAGGATGCGAGCTTGGGCCTGAACATCGATAGAGATCATTTCGAAGAAGACGACTACGCGCGCTTCTCGCAGCGCCTGCGCGAGGATATGCGGGCGCTCGCCGAGCTCCTTTCGCGAGAACACTTCGGGGTCGGCGCGCCGTCGCTCGGCGCAGAGCTCGAGATGTCGATGGTCGGAGCAACGTGCCGCCCGAGGCCGATCAACGAACGCGTGCTCGCCGACACGTGCGACCCGCGCTTCACGGTCGAGCTCAACCGCTTCAACCTGGAGTGCAACACGCTCCCGATCGCGCTGGCGCGGACACCCTTCTCCTCTCTCGGCAAGCAGCTCGATGAGTGCCTGACGCGGCTGCGCGCCATCGCCAGGGCACACGACGCGCGCATAGCGCTGATCGGCATCTTGCCGACGCTCACGACCGCAGACCTGGAGTCCTCGGCGATGACCAACCTGCCGCGCTATCGCGCGCTGTCGAGCGGCATCCGCCGCCTGCGGCGTGAGCCCTTCCACGTGCGCATCGACGGCGAGGACCCGCTCGACATCCACTGTGACGACGTCACCTACGAAGGCGCGAACA
>JBOIDL010000368.1:0-1913 GCA_050740435.1 Gammaproteobacteria bacterium | reverse complement strand
GGGGTCAGGATAATGTTCTCGTCGGAGCCCGCGGCGCGGATGTTGGTCAATTGCTTCGCCTTCATGGGGTTGACGATCAGATCGTTGGCGCGCGAGTGGATGCCGATGATCATCCCCGTATAGACGTCTTCCCCCGGACCGATCAACGGCCGGCCGCGCTCCTGAAGATTGAACAGCGCGTAGGCGAGCGCCTTGCCTTCGCCGATCGAGATCAAGACGCCGTTGGTGCGCTGGCCGAGCTCGCCGGGCTTCATCGGCGCGTAGCGCTCGAAGGTGTGATACAAGAGGCCGGTCCCGGAGGTCACAGACAGAAACTCCGTGCGAAACCCGAAGAGACCGCGCGAGGGGATAAGGTAATCGAGCCGCACCCGGCCTCGGCCGTCGGGCTGCATGTTCGTCAGATCTCCTTTACGCATACCCAGCCGTTCCATGACCGCGCCCTGACCCTCCACCGGCACATCGACGGCGAGTTGCTCATAAGGTTCGCAGAGCCGGCCATCGATCTCTTTCACGATGACTTGGGGCCGCCCGACCGACAGCTCATAACCCTCGCGGCGCATGGTTTCGATCAAAATCGAGAGGTGCAACTCGCCGCGGCCCGAGACCAGGAATTTATCCGGGTCCCCGGTATCCTCGACGCGCAGCGCGACGTTGTGGATGAGCTCCCGCTGTAGCCGCTCGCGGATCTGGCGGCTAGTGACGAACTTTCCGGCGCGTCCCGCGAAGGGCGAGTTCGACACCTGGAAGCTCATGCGGACCGTGGGCTCATCGATGGCCAGCGGAGCTAAAGCCTCGACCGTCTTCGGATCACAAATCGTGTCGGAAATGGTTAAGGGTTCGATACCGGTGATGGCGATGACGTCGCCGGCGCTCGCTTCATCCATCTCGATCCGCTGCAAGCCGTGAAAACCGAGCACCTGCAAGATCCGCCCGTTGCGGCGCCCGCCGTCGCGACCGACGACCACGACCGAGGTATTCGGCCTGACCGTGCCGCGGGCGATCCGGCCCACCCCGATGGCGCCCACGTAGCTCGAATAAGCGAGCGAGCTAACCTGCATCTGGAACGGACCCGCGCGATTGACGTCGGGCGAGGGCACGAATTTAACAATCGTCTCGAAAAGGGGCGTCATGTCGCCCGCGGGATCGATGTCCTCGCTCGCGAGGCCGGCGTAACCGTGGAAGGCCGAGCAATAAACCACGGGAAAGTCGAGCTGCTCGTCCGTGGCGCCGAGGCGATCGAAGAGCTCGAAGGTCTGATCCAACGCCCAGTGCGGGCGGGCGCCGGGCCGGTCCACCTTGTTGATGACCACGATCGGTTTGAGGCCGCGCGCGAACGCCTTTTGGGTCACGAACCGGGTCTGCGGCATCGGTCCGTCCACGGCATCGACCAAGAGCAGCACGGCGTCCACCATCGACAGGATGCGCTCGACCTCCCCCCCGAAATCGGCGTGGCCCGGCGTATCGACGATGTTGATCCGGTAGCCGCGCCAGCGCAAGGCGGTGTTCTTCGCGAGGATGGTGATGCCCCGTTCGCGCTCGAGATCGTTGCTATCCATGATCCGTTCGGGCGCTGCCGCGCGCTCACCGAGCGTCCCGGATTGCTGCAGCAGGCGGTCCACCAAGGTCGTCTTGCCGTGATCGACATGGGCGACGATGGCGATATTGCGGAGTTTATCGAGTGAATTCATACTGGCAGTACGCAATCACAAAAAGCGCGCCATTATACGCCGAAGTGTGCTACGCAGCAGCGCGGAAGCGAAGGCTAGTTTTTTATTCCTCCGGCGCCAGGCGTGGAATACCGGAACACCTTCCTCGTTATGCGATAGACCCCATTGGACGCAAGAGGGACGGGGGAGAGTTTTCCGTTAGCTCTAAGGTGGCGAGATGAAAAGTTTACAACAACATGATAAACC
>JBOIDL010000367.1:0-1923 GCA_050740435.1 Gammaproteobacteria bacterium | reverse complement strand
CCGGGAATTCATCCGCCAGCATGATCACGGAATCGCCCAGACGGATTTCCGCATGGCCGAGGCGTCCGTCGGGCAAGCTCTCGGTCGCTCCGAATGCCTGCTTGCAGAACTCCGGACTCGTGCCCGCTTGCACCTGAGTGCTGTCGACTGGCGACAGCGTCGGCGGCGACCTGCCCGCTAAGATCGATCGACAAGACCCCGTTGATGCGTCAATCGAGGCAACCGGCGGAGCACGGCAGACTCGTTGACGTCCGTGACCAGAAGCATACGCACGGACCGATTCCCGTCGAGCCAGCGGTAAAGTGCTTCGCTGCCGAGCGCATCGCCTACCGACACCTGCACACGATGGCCGCCAATCTCCGGGATGCCTTCCACGCGCGGCATCTGGGGATTCACCTCGGCGATCGCCAGCGCCAGGAACGGGCACCTTCGACGTCGTCGCCAAGCTCTTAAATCTGTGCAACGTGTCCATCCAGAAAACTCGTGAGGGTCTGCTTCTCGATGCGTGCTGCAGCGTCAGAATTAGAATCCGAGACACACGGGAAAGCGCTCAAGCATAGTGGCGCGGCATTATATCAACCACTCCCCGCGCCGCCTCAATAGAGATAAAATGCTTGTAAATCCGCGTCGATCGAGTTTTTGTACTATACGCGATGCGTTGCGACGGCCCGCCGGCGGGGTGGATCGACGCCATCCTCGCTCCCGGTGCCCTCGGCGACTATCACTTCGTGCACCCGGCACGGGGGAATCTGTGCCGACGACTGGGGAGAACGGCGGCTCGCCGAGCTGCAGCACTGACATGATACGTTCGAAGCACCTGATCGCCATGAGGAGAGACCTATGCAACCGCGAATCAAAGTGATCACGTTGAGTGTCCGAGATCTGGCAGCATCGCTCGTTTTCTACCGCGACGGCATGCGCCTCCCAACGCAGGGATCATCGGCCAAGAGTTCGAGGATGGAGCCGTCGTTTTCTTTCACATGAACGACGATTTGATACTGGCGCTATATCCGAAGGCTGCGCTGGCCAAGGATGCCAAGGTCGCGATGGGGCTCCCGAGCCCAGCGGAGTTCTCTATCGGCCACATAGTCAAATCCAAGCAGGAAGTCGATGCCCTCATGCAGCAGGCAGAAAAAGCCGGAGCCCATATCACTGACCCTGCGCACGACCGTTTCTGGGGCGGATACTCGGGATATTTTCTGGACTTGGACGGTCACCTCTGGGAAATCGCTTGGAATCCGCATGGGAAGTCAAGGAATAGAGATATTCAGCCCTCAGGGCCGCTGCATGGCCGTCGTTCGATAGGTCGATTCTGCGAAGCCTCCTTCGACTTACTCATTGCCAGCGCGCTCTATCTGGTCGGCACAGTGTTGGTGACGATCGTGTTCAATGTGCCCAAGAACGAGGCGCTTGCGTCGGTCGCGCGGGCCCACCCCGACGGCGCGAGCCTGTGGGCCGGCTACGTCGCCAGCTGGACGGCCTGGAACCACGTTCGGACGGCAGCGTCGCTTGCCGCAGCGGCATCGTTCAGCATAGCACTCGGTTATTGAGCAACGCATTCGTAACGTTGCGTATCAAGCGCAAACGAAGATGATCCTACCCACCACCGCCCAACATCCACATCGACCGGACCGACTACAAGCGGGCTCCCGCCCGCTTTTCACCGGCCGGCCATGTGGCGCGTTAGACGGCACTAACCACTGAGGCGCGACTTTCGAGGAGGAGAACATGGAGCCGCAGACGGCGATCTTTGGTCCGATGTTAGCGATGGTGTTCCTTACGCTGCTCGTATGAGTGTATACCTTCCAGTTGCATAAATATTGGCGTTTAGCGATTGAAAATGGCGTAGGGCATAGGGTTTCTGTGGGTTTTCGCTTTCTGGTGGATATCACTGTGGGTGAAATCCAGACATCGCGTCAATAG
>JBOIDL010000366.1:0-1925 GCA_050740435.1 Gammaproteobacteria bacterium | reverse complement strand
CGGTGTAATAGTCCGCGTGCGTACGGGTGACGAAGGCCTTGCGTCCTTCCCAGTCGAGCCGTTCGACTTGCCAGGGTTGGGCTTGGATGAGATAAATGGCGCCTTCGTAGATCGTCATCGGTGCGCTGGAGTAGTCGACTTCGGCAATGATCTCCTGCTTGCCGCCGGTCGTATCGATCACCACGAAGTTACCCTCGGCCACCGAGCGCAGGCTCACACTATTGGCAGGATAACTGTCGGCTATCCAGTGCCATTGAGGCGCTTCGTGATGCAGGATCCCGTGTTCTTCGAGATAAGCCAGGAGCTCATCGAGCGGTTCTTGACCGAACGGCTCGCCGTCCCTAAACGCTAACTCGAAGGCTGCGCAGCGGACGTGGTCCATGAGGATCAGCAATTGATCGGGTGCGATCCGCGCATGCTCGGGGGAGCTGCCCATGAAGAAATCGGGGTTGCGGACCAGGAATTGATCCAAGGGATCACTGGTTGCGACCAAAACCCCGAGTGCTGCCCGCTGGCGTCGACCGGCCCGCCCAAGCCGCTGCCAGGTTCCGGCGATGGTGCCGGGATAGCCATTGAGTAGACAGACATCCAGGGCACCGATGTCGACACCCAATTCCAGCGCGCTGGTCGTGATGATACAGTCCAAGCGGCCGGCGCGCAGCTCCTTCTCCGTCGCGCGCCGCTCGCTCGGCAGGTAGCCGCCCCGATAAGCCCTCACCCGCGATGGCTTGCGCGGATCCCGATCAAATATATCCTTGAGATACTTGGTCAGCACTTCGACCATCAGCCGCGAGTTAGCAAAGACGATGGTTTTCAGTCCGTGTACCAGAGCGGATCTCGCGATACGCGTGACTTGCGAGCGACTAGAGGCACGCAGACCGAGGTCGGGATTGATGACCGGCGGATTCCAGAGGAGAAGATGCTTTTGCCCCTGCGGTGCACCGCTGTCTGTCACCGCGGCTACTGGACCGCCAATTAACTGTTCGGCGAGCTCGGCCGGATTAGCGATCGTGGCGGAAGACAAGATGTAAATCGGATCGGACCCGTAGAAGCGGCATACCCGTCGCAGCCGACGGATGACATTCGCCATATGCGAACCGAAGACACCGCGGTAGGTATGCAATTCGTCGATGACGACAAAGCGTAACGCCTCGAAGAATTGAGCCCATTTGGTGTGGTGGGGCAAGATCCCCTGGTGCAGCATGTCGGGGTTGGAGACAACGATATCGCCCCGAGTGCGCACCGCTTTGCGGGCATCGCCTGGGGTATCACCGTCGAAGGTATACGCGCGGACGCCTAAGCCACCGGCCTGATTGAGTTCCAGAATTTCAGCGACTTGATCTTGCGATAGGGCTTTGGTCGGAAATAGGTAGAGCGACTTGGCGTGGTCCTGGAGCGCCGCCTGGAGTACCGGCAGGTTGTAGCAAAGCGTCTTCCCAGAAGCCGTCGGCGTAACCACCACCGTCGATCGGTTCCCGGCCACCAAGTCCCAAGCCTCGCGTTGATGTCGGTAGAGCCGTTCGATGCCGCGTTTCCGGAGCGCGGATACGAGTCTTAAATCCAGGTCCGGCGGGAATTCAGCATAACAGCCTTCGCGGGCGGGGATGACGAGTGCTCCAGTGATCCGGCCAGCGTATTTGCGTTTGAGGCCTGCGATGAATGTGTCGACGCTAAGAGGACGCAGATCTGCGCTGGTAGCATCCGTTGGCTGCTCGGCGAGGTTACGCATGGCTGTTCTCAAATGGTTCTTATTTGTGAGAATATAAGAGCCTTCGATCATGTGCAAGAGCAGGAATGGTGAGGCTCACGCGGCGGCAACAGGAGATCTATGACTACCTCCAGGAACAGGCGGACGACTTTCCCCATCCGCCGACCTTGGATGAGTTGTGTCGCGCACTGAAGCTCAGTTCCCGTGGGTCCTTGCA
>JBOIDL010000365.1:0-1965 GCA_050740435.1 Gammaproteobacteria bacterium | reverse complement strand
ATATCGCCGTGCATAATCGCGACCCCAAGCCCTTCGTCTGGACCGCCAAGGCCAATGACATTCTGCAGAAGGTCATTCGTGCCAATCGCCGTTTAAGTTCCAAGAACAACGAAGCACTACACTAGATGCCAGCTTGCGCTGGCATGAGTGCGTCCGTGAAGACGCTTTGTTAGCGAGGTGAAAGTCCATGCCATAGGAAGTCACAACCTGTGTAGCCGAAGGTAACTGCGTCGCCGCGAGGCGGGGTGGAGAGCAACCTAAAGAACAGCCCGTAGGCGGACGAACCCGATTGGGCGGCATGTTGCGGCGAGCCTGCTCATGCATGGCGAAGCCTGGAACCCGCCGGACACGTTGAGGTGACTGAGAAAACGATGTCCGGGTGCGGTTGGGGACCGAGCGCATGGTGTCGGCGCTGGTGAACGGCGTCGAAGGAGGCAAGTTCGGCATTCCAATTATTTATGATCGGGTATGCCAGCAAGCACTGCTCAATCGGTTGGAACCGATTTTCGAGCCTGTATTCGATGATGCCAGCTTCGGATATCGGCGAGGGCGATCGACGCAGGATGCTCTGCGCAAGATTTGGAAGGAGATCAAGGCCGACAAGGAGTGGATTGTAGATGCAGACCTGAAAGACTTTTTCGGGTCAGTGGATCACGAGAAGCTCCTAATGTTGGTGGCTCAATGTGTAGCTGATGGCCGAGTACTGCGCTTGATTGAGGCGATGCTCAAGGCAGGCAGTTACGGCAAAGGGCGGCTCTTTCCGACCGAGCGTGGGACTCCGCAGGACGGGGTAGTGTCCCCCTTGCTCAGTAATATTCTCCTGACGCCGTTCGATTGGGAGATGAGACGCAGGGGATATCAGGTTTACCTGCGAGTCTGCGGCGGAGGCACGCGCTGCCGTAGCGGCGGCAAATCAGATCCTGGCCGAGTTGGGCGTGCAACTGCATCCGCAGAAAACGCGGATCGTGCATGTTCGGCACGGGTTCGAGTTTCTTGGGTACAAAATCAAGCGCGGCCAGCAGCTACGGCTGCCACCGAGCAAGATCCGCAGTGGTGCCCAATCGGGTGCGCTGTATGCGTACCCGCGAGAGAAATCGATCCGGCGGTTCATGGACGCGATGCGCCAACGTACCAAGCGGCGCGTGCCCCTTTCGACCCGAGAGCTGATCGAGTGGTTAAACCCCGTCCTGCGAGGTGGGGGCACTACTACAAGCGAGCCCACGTCCGACTGCTCTTCAACCGGCTCGACCGATGGATCGTGCGGCGCATCTGGTCGCATAGGTTCAAACACTGGCGGTGCGGCGGCTGGAAGGCTTTGCCGCTAGCCAGGCTGTATGGCGAGTTCGGGCTTGTGAACCTTGTGGGTCTAATACCTTCGATTGCCTCTCAGCGTGGCGTCTTCGTGAAAGCTGCATGCGGGAGAACCGCACGTGCAGTTTGAGCGGCGGACGGAGGCCAGCGCGCAAGCGCGCCTCCTCCGACCCGACAGTGAAGAGGCCTGATGAAGCCGGGCGGAGCGAAGGGCCGAAGGACGAGGTGTAACGCTATATCGAGAGTTTTGAGTCTTCATGACAGGTCATCCGAAACGGCAGGGCGTGACAACTGCGGTCGCCACCCTGGGCTGGCTAGCGGGCAACACGGCGGACACCCCCTCGCGCGCATCGAGCGGCAGTACGGCAAGGCGCGGAGAACTTGGGTCACCGAGGGATCCCGAGCGAAGCCGTGTTGGAGGAGATGCGGGCCAGCGATCCGCCGGTGCAGTATCTGGTGGGCACGGCTGAGCCGGTTGGAGAAGGACCTGCTCAGGCGCCCCTGGCAGGAAGCCCGTCCCGGGGTGGTCATCGCGCGTGTGGAAGATGGGCCGGGTCGCGAGCAGCGATTTGGTGGTCCGGAAAAGCTGCTCCACCATCCAGAGTTGTTTGTATTTGAGAGCGATCTCCGCGGTAGGCAATTCGGTATTCGTGC
>JBOIDL010000364.1:0-2058 GCA_050740435.1 Gammaproteobacteria bacterium | reverse complement strand
GGTACTGGGTCGTGAAGGGATACGGCGCGACCCGCGCAGCCGAGCCCGTAAGCCGCGCATGCAGCGAGGATTTACCCACATTCGGCGGCCCGATCAAAGCGAGCTGCGCGGCGCCTTCGGGCCGGATTACCAGCACCGGTCCGCCGCGTGCGCCGCCCTTCTTTGGACCCTCGAGCTCCTCGGACAGCTCTTTGATGCGCCGCTTGATGTCCCCTTGGAGGTGGTCCGTGCCCTTGTGTTTAGGAATAGTACGCAACATCTCGCGCAGCCGCTCGAGCCGCTCCCGGGGCTCACGCGCTTTGCGAAAAGCGGCTTCCGCGGCTTTGTACTCAGGGGTGAGATTGGCGGGCATGAGTAACATCCGGCCTGTAATAAGCGCAGCTATGTTACTCCCTGGCTATCGCTCGTCGTATTGGGCCAGGCAATTTCCTCGATCACTGGTGCACCCGTACGATGCGCTCGAAGCTCGAACCGATGAAGAAGATCGCTCGAATGCTGCGGGGTCACCGCGCGCTACTGCTCAACTGGTTCCGCGCCAAAGGTCAGCTCTCCAGCGGCGTGGTTGAAGGATTCAACACCAAGGCCAAACTGACCACCAGAAAAGCCTTCGGCTTTCGAACCTATCATGCGCTGGAAGTGGCTTTGTATCATACCCTTGGCGCTCTACCCGAACCGCAGTTCACCCATAGATTCTGCTGAGGAGCCTCTTTTAAGGGCGTGTCATTACCAACTGTTCCGTGAGCGCTCGTTTTCGACTTGGCAAGAGGTGACTTGCGCCTGCTGAATCGGTAGCTGAACCTGAACCGCAGCCGAAAAGAAGCTACGTTCGATAACTTGTCAAAGCCGATCTGGGCCCGGTCCATATTCAATACCATATTTCCATGCGTAATCCCCTCAAGTCGCGCTCGGGCTCCGGTTCCGGGAGCCTCACTGCGCTGCCCGCATGAATACGGCGAGCGGTCAGAGCCAGCGCATAAGCATCAAGCACATCGTCTACGCCCACCTGCGAGCGAGGAAAGCGCTCCCGCACGTCATTCGGTTCGATGAAAGCCGCGCCGAAGCGCGGGCCGAGCAGCGCTCTGCGTTCCCGCCTCCCGGCCGGGGCTTTCTTGTTGTGGCGCATGGGGCGCCCGGCTAGGGTGAGGAAAGCAAGCTCTGGGTGTGCCTCGAAGAGGCGCTGCTGCAATGCTGGATCGATGTGCGCGTCCACTTCCCGGATCTTGCCCATGAGGTTGAATGTTTGCTTGCTCATTCCCGCGCCATTCAAGCGCATCGCTTCGCGATAGGATCGGCCTTGAAGCGCCGCACGCGTGGGCGGGGTAAATATGCTGCTCGCGCGTCCCCGGCCCAGCAAGACGCGCGCTGCGCGATCGGAAGAGCGGCCGCCCGGCTCGGCTTGCTCGAGCAAGCCGATGGGAATATCCACCGCGATCGGCGCGGGGTTTTCCGGCAGACTCATCACCTCCGACAAGCTTCGGCACAGGGCGAAGCGCACCTTAACGACACGGGGCGAGGCTTGGCCGCGATCCTGCAGCACCGCAAACCAACCGCCTCGGCAGCCGTCGACTCCGGCGAGCCAAGCGATTTGAGAACCCTTACGGCGCAGCAGGGGCCGTGAGACGGTAGCTCTCATTGCCCTTCCAAGACAGGTGTTCGATCTGCCGCCTAAAATCCATCGCCATTCATTTTCCTTAGTATTTATAATGGTGCGTCTACCGAAGCGATGTGCAGGAGGGATGGCAGAGCGAAGATGAGAACTGCAGTGGTCATTTTGTTCCTCGGGGTGGTCGTAGGCGCTTACCTATTCTATGTCCGCGGCATGGGCGTGCAACCCGCGACCAGCGCGCCCCAGACGATCGAAAGGCAAGGGGTCGCACGAACGTACGCGTGGACCCAAAAGGCGGAGATGCCCACGCCCCGAACCGAAGTCTCCGCATCGGTGCTTCACGGCAAAGTGTATGTCATCGGAGGATTCGATGGCTCCGCACGAACCCTCGCGACTGTCGAGGTCTATGATCCGGCCACGGACAGCTGGCACAGTGGCCCCGATCTGCCGGA
>JBOIDL010000363.1:0-2061 GCA_050740435.1 Gammaproteobacteria bacterium | reverse complement strand
GATCGAGCGTGACCCTGCGCACGTCATGGCGCCCGGTCATGACCACTTTCACCATGCCCCCGCCGGATTCCCCGGTGATCTCGACGTTGGCGAGATCCTCTTGGGCGCGCTTGAAATCCTCCTGCATTTTCTGGGCTTGTTTTAGTAGGTTACCGAAACCGCCTTTCATCCAAAGCCTCCTTAAAATTTAGGCCCGGCGATGCCGCAGGGACCTTTGCAATGGGTTTCCACGGGCGCGGGATCGTGCCCCTGGGCCGGATACACCGTGACGACAGGTTCATCAGTGTAGTATCGAATCTCTCTCAGTTTGCCCTGACCGTCGCCGGATCGACCTCGGCGCCGAAGGCCTCTCGCAGGGCCTGGACATTGGGATCGTTTTCGAGCGCTTGTTGCGCCTGCGCGCGCCGCTCGCGGGCCGCGTGCGCCTGGAGATCCGCCGGGCTCGCCCGCCCGGCGAGAGAGCCGACGGAGATTTTCAGGCAGCTGCCGTGCCCGTAGTGGTTTTTCAGCGCCTCGGCTAATCTCGATTCGATTTTATCATTGACCAGATGGCGTGCCGCCAAAGGCGCGACTAAGTGCAGGTCGGGTCCAGGGTAATCGGTCGGTACGCACTGCATCGCGAACTCTCTCACTAAGCCGGAGAGGGCTAGTTCATCGATTAATTGTTGCCAGGCGCCGGCGTCCGCGCTTACTGTTGCCGGGGCCGTTACGATCGGTGTCTCCGCGGGCACTGGAGTGAGTGTCTCGCATCCGGCGCGCGGTTTCTCATCGCCGCCATCTTCGCGGGAGAAAGCGAGCATACGCAGCATCACCATCTCAAAACCCCGCCTCGGGTTGGGCGTGAACGCCAGGTCGCGCCGGCCGATGAGCGCCGTCTGGTAGAAAAGCTGGCAATCCTCGGGCGTCAAGCGCGTTGCCAGCACCCGGACCGCTTGGTCTTCGTCATCCGCGCTGGCCTCGGCATCCGGAAGCATCTGACTCACCGCTACGCGGTGCAATATTCCGAGCACCTCTGCTAAGGTCTGTTCGAAATCGGGCGTTAAGGCGGCCAACTGGTCGATCTGCCGCAGTAAGCCCTGGGCATCTTGGTTCGCGAGAGTCTGCAACAAGCTAACTACTTGCCGGCGATCGACGGTTCCTAACATCCGGCCGATGTCGTCCGCGAGCAGGCTTCCGCCGGCGTAAGCGATGGCCTGATCCAGCAAGCTCAACGCATCGCGCACGCTGCCATCGGCCGCCTCGGCGATCATCCGGCGTGAAGCCGTGTCACTCGACACGTTCTCCGCCTTCAGAATGCGCTCCAACTGTTGCTCCAGGATCTCCTGGGGGATGCGTTTGAGGTTGAATTGCAAGCAGCGGGAGAGGATCGTGACCGGGAGCTTCTTGGGCTCGGTGGTCGCCAGCAGAAACTGCACGTGCGGCGGCGGCTCTTCTAGTGTCTTCAGTAAGGCGTTGAAGCTGTGGTTGGAAAACATATGAACCTCGTCCACGAGGTACACCTTGAAGCGTCCGCGCGTCGGAGCGTAGGGGACGTTTTCCAGCAATTCGCGGGTCTCGTCGACGCGTGTGCGCGAGGCGGCATCCACTTCGATTAAATCGATAAAACGCCCCTCATCGATCTCGGTACAGGAGGTACAGGCGCCGCACGGCTGGGGGCTTACGCCCGCTTCGCAGTTGAGGGCCTTGGCCAGAATACGCGCGACGGTGGTTTTGCCGATGCCGCGCGTCCCGGTGAAAAGGTAGGCGTGGTGGATGCGGCCCGAAGTCAGGGCGTTGGTCAACGCCCGCACGACATGTTCCTGGCCGACCAGCTCCTCGAATCGCCGCGGCCGCCATTTGCGCGCGAGTACCCGGTAGCTCATACGCCTCTCACGGCGCCGCTAGCCTCCGCAATACGGGCGCAACACGGGTGCATTGCCTGAGCTGGACGCCAAGCTTTTTAGGGTGGCGGCCCGTGCCAGCCACGCCCCAGCACCCGCTCCGCTGCTGCCGCTGCTCCCTCTCGGGCCTGACGGGGTTCACAACCTCGCGTCGCGGGGGTACCGGCACGCGCCACCATGC
>JBOIDL010000362.1:0-2171 GCA_050740435.1 Gammaproteobacteria bacterium | reverse complement strand
CAGCCACCATAATGCCGAGCCAAAGTTTCAAGTAAGCAATCTGCTCTTTGGCCAGATCCAGCTTCGACATGCGCCCTCCAGGTCTTCCAAGAGCAGCTTATCACAGTATTCTTTCAGCAGGCCCAACCATTGATTCACTTGCCTTTTTGCCCTGATAATACGATATTGGTGGAGTTTTCAGGCAGTTTTGCCCAATGCCCATTATCAGCAATCTCAGAGCGCCATGACGGAGACCTTAATATGCCTGACGCGACGCGAAGTCAACAACCCAAACTCCTGGATGAGGTCCGCAAGGTGCTCCGTCTCCACCACTACTCCATTCACACCGAGCGATCCTATGTGGAGTGGATCGTACGATTCGTCCGTTTCCACGGCATGCGGTCCCGCAAAGCCCTCTTCCCCGCCGAACCCAAGATCGAGTCGTTCCTGACCGACCTGGCAGTGAATGGAGACGTCGCTGCCGCCACCCAGAACCAGGCCATGAATTCCCTGGTGTTCCTCTACAAGCGCGTCCTCAACCACGCCTTGGAGGGCCGCATCAATGCCGTACGCGCCGACAAGAAGATCAACGTCCCCGTTGTCATGACACGCGAAGAAGTCGCCGCTATCATCTCTCTACTGGACGGAACCGCCCAACTGGTTGCCAAACTTCTCTACGGGAGCGGTTTGCGCATCATGGAAGCCGTCCGGATAAGGGTCAAGGACATCGATTCTCAGATGAAACAACTGACCGTCCGTTCGGGCAAGGGCGACAAGGACCGATTCACCACCTTTCCCGCTACGCTCACCCCTTTGCTCCAGAACCATCTGGTCAGGGTCAAGACGTTGCATCAGCAGGATGCGGCTCAGGGGCATGGCGAGGTCTACCTGCCCCATGCTCTGGCCCGGAAGTATCCAAATACCGCCAAGGAATGGGGCTGGCAGTATGTCTTTCCTGCTCGGAATCTCTCCGTGGACCCTCGTGCTGGCATCACCCGTCGCCATCATGTTGACCCCAGCGTCATCAACAAGGCGATCAAGGTGGCGGTGCGCCGTGCCGGTCTGACGAAGCACATCAGCGCCCATACCTTTCGGCATTCCTTCGCCACCCACCTGCTTCAACGCGGAACCGACATCCGCACCATTCAGCAACTGCTGGGGCACAACGATGTTGCCACTACAATGATCTACACCCACATCCTTCAGCAGGGTGGCCAGGGCGTTCCGAGTCCCTTGGACGATCTCGGTGTTTGATCTTCATTACATGCCTATCCGGTTGACGACATCTCGACCGCTTCGGTCAGCTTCGAGTTAAAGCGGCCAGGGTCGAAATACTTTTCACTATCCCAACTCTCCCGCCCCTCGATGGCTTCCCCCGCTACATCACTCTCTAACCGCGGCCGATCCTGCGGTCTCGCCTCGCGCCGTTGCCCCGTCATGCGCTCGATCTTGGTATGGGAAGCGTTCATTGCCCGGGGGCTGGCTAGGGTATCAGCGCGAGCCGCATGCCATTGATGGTCGAGTCATCGAGATGGCACGGGACAAACCGCGGTAGGCTACTCGCCGGGCGTTGTCGGCCGGCCCGAGTGCCAGGTAGGCCGGATGAGGGGCCAGCAGCGGTGAGACCTATGGGGCCGATAGCCCAGGGACGCGACATCAAGCCACACGGCTTAAATCGACGTTAGGGCCGCCTCCAACCGCTCGGGCGCGGTGATCTCGAAGCCGGCCATTTTCGCGCTGCGGGGCATTCGCTTTCGGGACCAGCGCACGCCGGAAGCCGTGTTTCGCCGCTTCGCGTAGCCGTTCGTCTCCGTTCGAGACCGGCCGCAGCTCCCCGGACAAGCCCACCTCGCCGAAGACCACCATATCCGCCGGGAGCGGACGGCCCCGCAAGCTCGACAGCACGGCCAGGATGACCGCCAAATCGGCGCCGGTCTCGGTGACGCGTATGCGCCGACCACATTGACGAAAACATCCTGGTCATGGGTCACGATCCCGCCGTGACGGTGTAAGACGGCGAGCAGCATGGCCAGGCGGTTGGGGTCTAAGCATGCTAGCAACAATGACTTGAACACTCAGGTCGTGTGTCTTATCATTCGCGGGTGGACATAGCGCGAACGATCGAGGCCAAGTACGTTGCGTTGGCGAACCGACTGGACGAGGCGACTCTGCGACTGTGGGTGGCGACCGAA
>JBOIDL010000361.1:0-2252 GCA_050740435.1 Gammaproteobacteria bacterium | reverse complement strand
GAGCGCTTCGAACGTGCCTGGAAACTATTATCCGACACCTACAAACGTACCGTCGAGATCCCGGAAAACGTCGTGCTTTTCCCAAAGCGGACGGTACATTAATGTGTCAGTGTCAGAGCTACACCCAACAACATGATGTTCGCGTTCTAAGAACAGGCCCTGCCCGTCGCGCGCAACCATCCGCTCTTCTCTGATATCCGCGGGAGCCTGAACTCCCACGAGATTAGCCCGATCACCATACCTATTCCTAATTTGGATCCAGTGGTTCATGGGCCGCACGGCATCAATTACGTTGACCACGCCTGGCTTGATGTGGCTGAAGAGCTCTTCGCAAAATCTATTTGCTGCCTCGCCAGCGAAAACGTCCAGTCCTCCTTGCTGAAAGTCGGCACTCGATCTGTCGGTCGACAATGCAGCGACAATTTCTCTGGAACGAATCCAATTGGACCCAAGGCGATCTCTGAGAATCTGAGCAACCGTACTCTTGCCTGCGGCGGGCATCCCAACCAGCGCAATGACATGGGGCAACGTGTTATCGGGGCCCACGCGTCTTACTCTCCGAGCGCTGCGGCTTGATCGTCTCAATGTGAATTGGAGGCCTGTTGGCAGGAGCGCCTGACTTTGTTCAAATTTTGTCATCAGGTGCCTCGACGAAATAGAATTGTATCCTGGCCAGGTCTGTCCCCTAACAGGCTGTTGAAAAAGTCGAACTTTTGTCATGGTGAACGATCAGATCACGCAGGACAGGTCTGTGGGGAGCGAACCGATGCGCGGAGTCGATGATCGTCAGGATGGGATGTTCAGTTATATATCGCTGGATGCCCGGGTGCCGGAGGAGCATCCGTTGCGCCCAATTCGGGCGTTGGTGGATGAAGCGCTGAGGGCATTGACGAAGGAGCGATGTACGCGGTGGATGGTCGGCCGTCGATCGCCCCAGAGCGGCTGTTGCGAGCCTCGTTGTTGCAAGTGCTGTACTCGGTGCGCAGCGAGCGGCTGTTGTGCGAGCAGTTGGACTACAATCTGCTGTTCCGCTGGTTTGTGGGGCTCTCGGCGGACGAGCCGGTGTTTGACCATTCGACGTTTTCCAAGAACCGGGACCGATTGTTGGAGGCGGACATCGCGCGGGCGTTGTTTACCCGGGTATATGCGCGGGCGCAAGCCGAGGGGTTGACCTCCGATGAGCATTTCAGTGTCGATGGCACGTTGATAGATGCTTGGGCCTCGCAGAAGAGTTTCCGGCGCAAGGATGGCGGGGATGATGAGAACCCTGCTGGGGTGGGACGCAACGCCGGGCGCAATTTCCATGATGAGCGGCGCAGCAATGAGACGCATGCCTCCCGCACCGACCCAGACGCGCGGCTGTATCGGAAGAGCCAGGCGCATCCGGCCAAGCTCTGTCATGCCGCCCAGGTCGTGATGGATAACCGCAAGGGCCTGGTCGCCGCTGCCAAAGTGGTGCCGGCCACCGGCACCGCCGAGCGGGAGACGGCCATCGAAATGCTGACCGAGTTGCAAAGTCGCGGTCAGGTCACCCTCGGTGCCGACAAGGCCTATGACACCCACGAGTTTGTCGAGCGGCTTCGTGACCTCAACGTCACCCCGCATGTGGCACAGAATCATAAGCGGCGCGGTGGCTCTGCCCTCGATGCTCGCACGACCCGCCATCCGGGCTACGAGGTGAGCCAGCGTATCCGCAAACGCATTGAGGAGTGCTTCGGCTGGGGCAAGACGGTCGGTGGGCTGCGGCAGACGAAATATCGCAGAACACGCAAGGTCGACTTTCAGTTCGTGCTCACCATGACCGCCTACAACCTGGTGCGGCTGCGTAACTTGCTTCATCCATCGCCGGCGTAGCAGAGATCCGTGCGGATGATGGCGATTCCTATGAGATCCCAGAATCCGAGAGCAAATTACCATGCAGAATCGCAGCTCATCCCCGCAGACTTCGCCCAGACTTCCCATTTTTCATTCATGAATACCACTTCGATGTCGTTCCAAAGTGGTTTTTCAACAGCCTGCTAATTCTCCCGACAGTGCAGAGTTCGCTTCGAAAGTCGAGGAGGTGGATATGCGGCTAAAAGCAATAACCTCTCTTCCCTGTGTGGCGGCACAGCCTGACGTGACGGATCTAGTGTAGTGCTTCGTTGTTCTTGGAACTTAAACGGCGATTGGCACGAATGACCTTCTGCAGAATGTCATTGGCCTTGGCGGTCCAGACGAAGGGCTTGGGGTCGCGATTATGCACGGCGATA
>JBOIDL010000360.1:0-2261 GCA_050740435.1 Gammaproteobacteria bacterium | reverse complement strand
GATAGAGTCCCGAAGGGCTGGACTTCACCAGCGGTGAGATCCAGCGAAAAGCAAAACACTCACTAAACCCTATGTCCGACGCCATTTCCCGCCGCTTACCCCAGAATTTATGCAACTGGAAGGTCCACTCAGAGGAGCAGCCAATGATTAACGAACTGGACACGGTGGTGTTGACGGAGGATTTACCGGAGCACGGTCTGAAGCGGAGCGACTTAGGGACCGTCGTTCTAATTCATGCAGCAGGGGGCTATGAGGTCGAGTTCATGACGCTGGACGGTCAGACGCTAACGGTTGTTTCGTTGTTCCCACATCAGTTGCGTCCCGTGGGGCGAGGCGAGATCGCCCAGGCACGTGCGGTGGCCTAGACCGCCGCCGATTTCACAGCATCAAGTGGCGCATAGGTCGCGGCGCGCAGGACGAGGACGAGTGACCTACACGTTGACAGAGCACGCAAAGACGGTGCTGGCGGATCGGGAAATCCCGCTTGAATGGCTGGAATGCGCCCTAAACGAACCGGTTCCGTGTCAACCCGATCCGAACGATACCTTGCTGGAACGCCGTTACCGATCCATTCCCGAATTCGGCGGGCGCGTGCTCCGGGTGGTTGTCGATCCCTCAGTTGAACCGGTTCGCGTGGTGAGCGTATTCTTTGACCGGAGCATGAGAGGCAAACTATGAGATTACACGTTGACCAAGAAGCCGATGCGCTTTATCTGCGTTTGGATGAGTCGAAGATCGTTGAGTCCGAGGAGGTATCTGCGGGCGTCGTGCTGGACTTCAATGCAGAGAATCAGGTGGTGGGTGTTGAAATCCTGCACCTATCCAGGCGAGCCCCCCGCCCGGAGCTGGGCAAGCTGGTCTTCGAGACCACGCCCGCCGTGGTGGCGAGGTAGCCCGGAACGGGAAGCGTAATTATGAGCGAGAAAATCAGGTACACAGGGGAACCCCTCGGCAATCTTAGGGTCATTCCCGACTTTCTTCCTCCTCCTGAAGATCTTGTCTTTCGGGATGAAGGGGTAAAGGTCACCATTGCCCTGAGCAAACGGAGCGTTGAGTTCTTTAAGGGCGAAGCACGGAAGCACAACACGCAATACCAACGCATGATTCGGCGCCTGCTCGACGCCTATGTTGAACGCTATTCGCGACCTCTAACCACGCGTCCAACAAGGACACGCGCAAAGAGCGCGCGCTAACAGCTAACGCAAACGCCTACATCGACCGACCCTGTATGCACCGTTTACGCGGGGTTCTATAAGGCCTAGGCGGCGAAGTCCGCAAGGCGAGGGTGGGTTCGGCATGCTGTTTATGCCGCAACCCACCGACTCGGCCCGCGTAGCGAGCCTCCACTTCAAGCCGTACTCCAAGGTGTCGGCTTTGCGGCCGACGGGTTGGTGGAGCATATTCGAGCGCGGGTTTGTACGCGTTGCGGAGAGGCGGCATTCGCGCGAGACCGCCCAGCACCTCCGTCTGGAGATCGACCGGAAACCTTACGTCGTGCGTGTCATGGTGAACGAGACGGCCTCTCCGCCCAGGGTGGTAACGGTCTACCGGACGAGTAAGATTGAGAAATACTGGAGGACAACATGAAAGTGACCTATGACCCTGTAGTGGACGTACTCCGGATTGTTTTCCGCGACGTGGCTATCGAAGAAAGCGATGAGGACAAACCCGGCGTGATCCTCGACTACGACAAGGAGGGCAATATCGTCGGCCTGGAAGTGCTGAACGCTTCCCAGCGCGTAGAGAACCCGCGCGGTGTCGATTACGCAGTGAGGAGCTGAGACCGCCGCCGATTTGACGACATCAAGTACCGCATGGGCCGCGATACGGAGAGCGGGGAGAAATGAAGATTCTGGAGGACTGCTTCGGAAACAAGGTGCGGCTCACGGGCGAACGGCTTGGCCACATTTTGGAGCATCCCGAAATGCAGGGGATGGAACAGGAAATCGAGCGGGTGATGCACAAACCGCAGTTTGTTCGGCGGTCGCGCTCGGACGAAGCCGTGCGGTTGTTTTATGCGTTCTGCGCCCAGACATTGGTGGGTGGCAAGTGGTTGTGCGTTGTGGTTAAGTACGTCACGAACGATGCCTTTGTGATCGCCGCCTATCTGACCGACAAACCGAAAGCTGGAGAAAACCTGTGGCCGAGAAAGTGAAAGTGTGGTTCGACGCGGAAGCGGATTACCTCGAAGTCCAGTTCCGCGAGGGGGCGGGCTATATGAAGGAAACCGCCCACGATGCCGTGATGGAACGGGTCGATAC
>JBOIDL010000359.1:0-2291 GCA_050740435.1 Gammaproteobacteria bacterium | reverse complement strand
GAATGGCCAGATGGGACGGTAGCCGGCCGTTACCGTTTTCTGCATGCGCTTTATGAAGATTTCTTGTATCAGAGGCTCGCCGCCGCCCAGCGCGTCCGGTTCCACAAACGCCTGGCCGAGCGCTTGGCGGTGGCTTATGGCGAGCAATCTCACCAGGTGGCGGCGGAGCTGGCCGATCATTTCGAGCGGGGATGCGAATACGCACGAGCCGTAAGGTATTTGGGTGAGGCGGCGGAGAATGCGGCGCGGCGCTGCGCTAATCGCGAGGCCGTCGCCTACCTGAGCCGAGCCCTCGCGCTCGTGGAGCGGCTACCGCCTGCCGAGCAAGAGGGGACACGGGTCGGCTTGCTCCAACGCCGCGCGCATGTGTGGAGCGTAATGGACGACCTCGACAGTGCGATTGCGGATCTCAAGCTCGTGCTTCGATCCGGGCGCGAAAGGAACGACCAGGAACTCGTCGCCAAAACCCTTGTGCAGATCAGCCGCTTCGCGCGCTGGTTCGACAGTCACTACTGCTTGGAAACGGCGGCCGAAGCGGAAACTGTCAGCCGCGAGATCAGCGATGATCTCATCAACGCGTGCGCTCGCGTCAATTACGCTAGGGTGAAGTTGAATTTTGCGATGTTGAATTCTACGGGATGGCGGCAGGACAGCGTGGCAATCTGCCGCAGCGGTTTTGGTGTCATTCGCAAGGCGCGCGATCGGGCGGTGCTGGTCCCGTTTCTAGGCAATGGTGGCTGGATGGAATGCATGTCCTCGAACTACGAGCTGGCGCGACTTCTAGCTGAAGAAGGTGCGCGGATCGCGCAAGAGGTGGGGGATTCCTTTCATTACATGACGTGCCGGTGGATGCAGTCGTGGGTAAGGATCTATCTCGGCAGACTCGGAGAGACGCGCCGCGGTGCTACCCTTGCGCTCAGCGTGGCCGAAAAGAATGGGAATCATTCTTGGATAATGAACTGCCGTCTGGTGCTGGCGCGTTTACATGAAGAGACGCTGGATTTCGAAGGCGCACGGGTACATTGCGATCACGCATTGAAGATATGTCGAGAGAGGCGCGCGCATCTCTTTACGGTGCACGCTTTTATCTTGTTGGGCCGAGCGTTTATGGGTCTACAAGAGAGCACACGCGCGCACGAGCACCTCAGTGAGGCGGCGCGCTTGTCCGAGGACTCGATGGGAATCGCGGACTGGCACATGTATCTGCCTCTCTATCAGGGTTTCGGGGACTATTGGCTCGCGCAAGGCGATCTGACGCAAGCGCGAGAAATGGCGACCAAGCTTTCTACGATTGCCGCGCTGCCGCCGGAGCGCACCTACCTGGCTTTCGGGCACCGGTTGCTCGCCGAGATCGCCATTGCGGAGAGGCAATGGGACCAAGCAGAAGAGGGGGTGGCTCAAGCAACGTCTGCCATGAATTGCCCTCCCACGCCGAGCGCTGTTTGGCAGGCCTACGGGATTGCGACTCCGGAATGTTCAAGCCCCGTGGATGGATCGGCACTGCCGCTTGCCGCGTGGCGCGTTTATGCAACCGCTGCGAAGCTGCGCGAGCGGCAAGGCCGACAATCCGAGGCCGAGGTCTTTAGGCAACAGAGCCGCGCAGTGATTCAACAGCTGGCCGATTCGTTGGATGCATCCGATCCCCTACGGGAATCGCTGATCGCCGGACATGAACGCGTGATTAAATCATAGCGAAGGAATGAACATCGGGAGCCCCATGATCAAGCCGAGGACCCAGATGAAATGGATTTGCCTGCGACAGCTCGACCAAAAAATGTTAAAGCGTTTAGCCCTCATGCCTACTCGGCGTGGACACGCGGGGAGGAGAGCGCTGGTCCTCCTCTATCCCGACTCCGGTCTGGGCCTTTCAGCAGTGGTGGCTTTTCATGAACCTTTTCCGATGAACTAGGGGATTACGCGGTGAGGATCCATGGCCGCATGACTCATCGAGGCGTGTTGCGCAAGGTCTTCACTCGAACCGAGGCTAGATCACTGCGGAGCCGATCAATCCTTGGAATATGAAACTAGGGGTAGACGATGAAATGCTTCGACGTTGGAAGATGGGTTACGGGGGCTGCTCGGCAGCCTCGCCAGGACCGGTGAGGTGGCCCTGGCTTTGGCCAGTTGGGCCGCCCTCGCCGGATGTGTAACGCCGCCCGCCCAAAGCCCGGCCGGTACCACCGCAAACCTATCCGCTCTGCCAGCGCAAGCGGGGGCGGGCTTTTCCCCCGTGGCGCAACCTAAGCTCGTGGTTGTTATTGTCCTTGATCAGTTTCGCGCCGATTACCTCA
>JBOIDL010000358.1:0-2295 GCA_050740435.1 Gammaproteobacteria bacterium | reverse complement strand
GCAAGAACAACCGCTCGTTTGGATCAGTGGCCCGCCGGGGGCCGGCAAGACGACGCTTGCGGCTAGCTATGTGAGTGCGAAGAAGCGCCCGGGTATTTGGTATCAAGTCGACCGCGGGGACGGTGATGTCGCAACCTTCTTCTATTACCTCGGCTTGGCCGTGGCCAATACGCAACCCCGCAAACGGATCGACCTCCCCTTGCTCACTCCCGAGTACCTGCCGGACATCGAGGGGTTCACCCGGCGTTTCTTCCGCAAGGCTTATGCGAGCCTCCCGAGCGGCTCGGTCATCGTCTTCGACAACTATCAAGAGGTGGAAGCCGATTCTCCGTTCCATCCGGTGATGGCCTGGGCGTCTTCGGAGATCCCGGAGGGAGTGCGGGTGATGGCCATTAGCCGTTCAGAGCCCCCGGCCCACTACTCGCGTCATCGCGCCAATAGCCTCATCGCAGAGATCGACTGGCGTGATTTGCGTTTGACCTTGGATGAAACGATTCTCCTCGCGAAAGGGCGACACGCGGTAGGCGACGAGCTTCTGCAGGTCCTCCATCACCAGTCCGATGGTTGGGCGGCAGCGGTGGTGCTGATGCTTGAGCGACTCAAGCAGACGGGCACGATGAGCGCTTTCACACCCACCGAATCTACGGACACGTTGTTCGATTACTTCGTCGCCCAGATCTTCGGGCAGCTCGGCGAAGGCACCCGGGAGGTGCTGTTGCGCACCTCTATCCTGCCGCGCGTGACGATCGAGTTGGCGCAGGCGATGAGCGGACGGTCTGATGTCGCGCGAGTGCTGGAGGAGTTATACCGCGAGCAGTTCCTGGTCGATCGGCGAGCGGGAGAGACCGTCACGTATCAATATCACGCACTTTTCGGTGCCTTCTTGCAGGCTCAGGCGAAGCACCGGTACACCGACGTGGAATGGAGGGCCCTGCTCGTCGCATCGGCAGATGCACTGGCGCGGTACGGGCAATCGGAAGAGGCCGTACCCGTGTTCATTGCCGCTGGTGCCCATGAACGAGCAATCCCTTTGATCCTGATGCAGGCCCAGCGCCTACTGACCCTTGGACGCTGGGGGACACTCCAACAATGGATCGAGTCATTGCCGCAGCCTGCGCGTGCTTTGAGCCCATGGCTGGGTTTTTGGCTAGGCATGTGTCGTTTGCGGGTGAATCCCCCGGAGTCGCGCGGGCATCTCGAGCCCGCATTTCACGCCTTTCAGGAGAAGGACGACAAGCTCGGGCAGACCCTCGCGGCGGTCGCCATCATCGAATCCCACATGGCCGAATGGGTGGACTATCGCCGACTCGATCCCTGGATTATCTTGCTCGAAGGGCTGCTGAAAGGCGGCTATCACGAGGTCCGCACTAGCAACACCGATCTGGCGGTACGAGCCACTTTGTTTGCTGCGATCGTTTACCGACAGACCTACCGCGACGACATTCCCGTATTAGCGAGACAGCTTGCCGATCTCCTGCGCCAGGAGGACCTCGATCCCAACTATAAGCTGTTGGCTGCACGAGGGCTCTTTATCTATGGCGCGTACAGTGGTGACTTCGTTTTAACCGAGGAAGTCGCGAGCTTCACGAAAGCCGCGTATGGCGCGTCCGGGGCCTCCGCCTTGAATCGCGCTTGGTACGCAGCCCGTCTCGGCTTTGCCATGCGTTATATGAGCATGAGGTCTCCGAACGAATCGCGATCCTGGTTTCAGCAGGCCCGTCAAATCGTGCGGGAACATGGGTTACGTTTCCTGGAAGCGCCGATCGCGATTTACTGGGCCTGGTCGGAAGAGGTCTTTGGCGATGTCGCGGACCTTGAGCGCGAGCTAGGGATCGCGAAGACGCACCTGAATCCATCGAGTCATTTCGAGGCGGCCTTTCATCAGACCGGGTTGGCGTTTCTTTGCGTACGCCACGGCGATCACAATGCCGCCGTATCGCATTTGAGTGAGGCCGTGGCATTCTTCCGGCAAAGTGGTTCCACACTGGGGCAAGCGGCCGGCTTTTCAGGCCTGACCGGAACCCTACTCGATTCGAATGATGTCGCTGGTGCTCGCGACGCGCTCGAAGGCGCGCTGAGCGTACTGATTCGGGGGCCGCTGCGCCTCTACCTTGACGCGATGTCAAGGGCGGCAATGGCACTCCGGCTATTGGACGCGGAGAGTACTAAACCCTAACGTTGCAAAAAATCCGGTTGTTCGGCGGCTCACGCGGCTTTCAAAGCCGCCAGGTAATGCAACAACTCCTCCTGGACCGCTTGATTGGCTGACATAGTGAGGGTGAGCTGTCCTTGCGG
>JBOIDL010000357.1:0-2301 GCA_050740435.1 Gammaproteobacteria bacterium | reverse complement strand
CTTAAAGTCATCGACGACCCGCGGGTGACCTTGCGCTTGCGAGACCTCCTTGCGGCCATCAGCTGCCTTGATGAACTCATCCGAAACCACTGCCTCTCAGAGTAAAATTCGTGGGGATCTCACAGATGCTGCCCACTTCGACCCCTTTTTGTTTAAGCCATCGGCTAAAACATGCAGCGAGCAAAACCTGCCGGTGAATCGAATCCAGGGCGTATCCCTGCTCACTCACCGATTTTGCAAACGAGCCGATATGGGCCGCGAGCGGGCCTTCCGGCGCTCGCGATAGAACCACTTGGTTATTGATGACGCACTTCACGGTAAACTCCTTCCCCGACTCCGGGGGCTGGTTGGAAGGAGTCAAGACTATCTCTATCCGACCTCACGCATTTGCCGGAAAAACTGGAGTGTCGCAAAGTTACAAGACATAGTCAGGAAGGGTAGATAGTGGCGGAACGTGTGCGGATACACGCGCTTGTTCTGCAGCGACGGCAGTTCTTTCGCCGCCGCCCGCACGTATTGCGCGAGTTTGAACCGGACACCGGCGGCACCGAGCGGTCGGCCATACCGATTGACGAACAGCGGTTCATGGTCAGGCCTGGGCTGGCGCTTCAGCAGGGCCGCCAGCAGTTCGGCCGTCTCCGGCCAGAGCGGGCAGATCCGATCCTTGCGGCCCTTGCCGTAGAGCTTCACCTGTGCTGGGTTCGCCAGCCGGATGTTGCTTGGGCATAGGCTCAGCGCTTCCTGGATGCGCGCGCCAGTGTTGTACAGGAAGGCCAGGAGCGCGTGATCGCGCTGCCCTTCGAGGGTCATGCGATCCGGTTGGCGCAGGATCACGGCGACCTCCTCGCCGTCGAGGTGCACGGGCTCGCTCCTGGGCCCCTTCTTGATGGGGATGCGCAGTACCGCCGCGCATTGCATGGCCGCCAGCGGCTCCCGGTCCGCGACGAACCGATAGAACGATCGGATCGCCGCCAGTCGGCAGTTGCGCGTGCCGATCGAGGTGCGCCGCTCCGACTCGACATGCTTGAGGAACGCGAGCACCTCGTCGGCAGTCAGATCGGCGAGCGTGAGGGCGCTCACCGGGGCGGCGGCGGCGTCCGGCGACGAACCGCAGGTACAGGCGCCAGGTGTCGCGAGCAGTTGTGTTGCTCGGCGAGCCACTCGTGGAAGAACGTATGGAGCCAGTAGGCGAGGGCTTTGCTCATGACGGGCCTCCCGGCGCTCGCAGCGCGTCAGCATTTTGCTTTCGGTAGCGCTCGCTTGCCTGTTGGAGCAACTCCGGCGTGATGTTGAGGTACACCAGTGTCGAGCAGATGTCCTTGTGACCGAGGTAGGTCGAGAGATGCGGCAGTTGGGTTTGAGGGTCCATGCCGTCCCGGTACCACTGCATCATCCGATGCGCGACGAAGGTGTGGCGCAGATCGTGGACCCGCGGCCCTCGTTGGCCCTGTGCGGGCTTGATCCCTGCACGACGGATCACGCGGACCAGGAGTTTCTCAGTCGTGCTATAGCTGTATCCGCACCGGCGCAGCGGCGTCCACCACATTGGGGCGTCCGGCGCGGTCGGCGCACCTGCTGCCGCGCGTGCATCAAGATAGGCGGACAGCACGTTGATCGCGCTCGACGCCAATGGCAGACGTCGTGACTTGAAGAACTTCGTGTCGCGGATCTCAAGCAGGCCATCCTCCAGATCCAGGTCACCGAGCGTCAGCGAGACGATTTCACCAAGCCGCAGGCCAGCGCAGTACGCCAACGTGATCATGGCGTGCAGCGCGAGCGGTCGCAGGGGCGCGTTGTGCGACGGGAACGTGCGGGCGGCATCGAGCAGCCTTTGGACCTCGGCCTCGGTGAAGAGGTGCGGCCGCCGCTCTTGCTGCCTCACCCGACGATGCAGCCCCGCCTCGATCGGCAGGATCGGTGCCGTCGTGTCCTTCCGGTGCAACGCCTTTGACAGTATCTGTCCACATTGCTGCACCCGCAGCTGATGTCGCACACCGCGGCTTTCGTGACGCCAGGCTTCCAGCAGTTCCGGCAGGGAGGCTGCCGCCAGGTCAGGATGGCGCTGCAGGAACCGATCGAGGCGCCGCAGATCGCGCATCCGAACCTCGTACCTGTAGCCCAGCGACTGCATCCGCGTGATGTGCTCGCGCATTGCCACACCGAGAACGCTGCCCCAGTCCGGCAGCGGCCGCAGCCGTTGCAAGGCGCTCTCGTAGTCGTCCTCCAGCAACGCCCGAACGATCGGGTTCAGGAGCCGACCGTACTGCGCGCGTAGTTCCGCCAGCGGATGGGAGTCTCCCC
>JBOIDL010000356.1:0-2395 GCA_050740435.1 Gammaproteobacteria bacterium | reverse complement strand
AACGCCAGGCTTTCCAACTCCTCGGCCTGAAAGGGTGATAACGTACCCAGTAGCCGCACCCTGTGTTTTTAAATTATTCCATCCTATCAGACCGTTACGCTAATTCGCTAAAAGAAGTTCGGCTTAGTTGATAAGGCTTGGGTGAAGCGTGGAAGCACCTGAATTAGCTGTTCCTCAATCGAACCGGAAGGGAGGGACAGCGGGTATCCCTCGTGAGGTTCAAATACCGCTACCGATTCGACCATTCCGGAGCGGAACACCTGCGTGTAGGCGTTGCTGTCTTGTCTCCGGTCGGTGAATGAGACGTAACCGTCGAGACTTAAGTTTGTCGACCAACCCGAACATCCCAAAGGACTGAAGGCATTTCGCTCGTTGCGGTCGAACGAAATTCTGATACGAGGCGATGAGGAGAAGGCGACAAGAGGCGAAAAGGGGAACAAGGTGAAAGACCATCGTTGCGGCCGTCACGATTGGTACGGGTGTTTGGCCTGCCTCGATTTTCATGAGCCGGTCGGCTCTGAAGGCCCTGATTCGTTCTGCTATACCCGCTGAGAGGGTGAAGGCTGTCCGCAGCTCACCCACGTCAAGTGGGTAAGCGCCTGAGGAATTGCGTCCGTAGAAGTGCGCGTGTCCTGCCAGTTTGACTCTGTGCGGGCCGTTCCAGCTCTTACCTACCCGAATGATCAAGATGGCCCGATCCCCATTCACGGGAACGAACCGGAACTGAACCGTCGGAATGCGGGGCTCCACCCCATCCCGCAGCAGATTTTCGAGCCGAAGCTTAGTCTCATCTTCGTTTGGTCGCTGTAGGCCCGGGAGCGCCTCGGGAACGCCATCCTGAGCTTTCACCCCATGAAGCAAATCTCCCCCGGCCCTGTTAGTAAGGGAACTCACAGCCCGAAGGAACTTGATCCTCTCCCCATCGCTTCCGCCCGGAAGGACCTGCTTGTACTCGATGGTCTTACCTTCGCTGATACGGTTCTCAACGAGTCGGTGAAGGTCGTCTGGCGTGATAGCGTCAAGCGGCTTGGAAATCATGGCTCCGCATAAAACCGAACTGGCTGAAGACGTGTCCAATGATACCCTTCACCTTAGATGGATTCGAGTGGTGGCTCTGGACTTTCTCACCCCCGGATGCTTCACTATGATTGAAGAGTCCTTCCACATCGAGGAGAGCGTGGTCAGAGGGCATGTAGCTGGTCCCTCGGTCCAGCTACCCTGCGACTAGTCGTGGTCACACCTGATTGGTTCAACAGATACTCGCGCGTAATCGTCGAGGGCGCGCGATTCAGTTCCCGGGCGATGGCTCGCGAACTCATGCCATCACGAAGCCGCAACATAATGTTAACTCGTTCTTCCACCCTCAACTGCAGGTAATGGTCTCCCATGCAACACCTCCTTCTCTAACGCTCTTTGCGGGACAGAGTCCCGCAAAAGTCCCGCATTGGTTTTGTTGCGTGGAAAAGTGTGGAGCTAACCTATTGATTTTTGGTGGCCAGGGACAGAATCGAACTGCCGACACAGGGATTTTCAGTCCCTGGACGAAATCGTGCCACTATTTGAATAAATTACTACAATAAAGAGGTGCTTGTCTAATAATAGGGGCACTTAAGGGCAGATGAGTACCTGTTTTACCGAGATACGCCAATTTTTATTTAGACAACTTTTGCTGGGCACCACAGACACTGCTCAAAGATGCTCCATTTACTGTTCGCCGATACATATTACCGAGCAGCGTCTTTTCTTGAATGGGTTGTATTGTACGGTTTTATGCCGTACAATGCAAACGATGAAAAAGAGTCCCTCTATGCCACCCGCATCGACACGCACCGCGCGCCTTGAAGCACGCCTCTCCCAAGATGCGTTGGCGGTCGTGAAACGCGCGGCCGAACTGCAGGGTCGCAGCGTCAGCGATTTTGTCGTCGCCGCCGCCCAAGAAGCCGCTTGGCGGACCATCGAGGAAACCAACCTTATCCGCCTCTCGCTCGATGACCAATCCCGATTCGTTGAGCTTCTGCTTAACCCGCCAGCGCCAACACCCGTCATGGAGCGCGCGAAGTCCGCCCATACCAAGTTGATCCAGACGCCGCGTTGACGGCGCCGTTCATCATCGAGCCCCTCGGGCCCTCCCATGACCGAACCCACTTTTCAAGTGACGTTGAAGCATTAGATCGGTATTTTCGAGAACGGGTCGCCCAGGATGTCCGCCGCCGCGTCACGGCTTGCTATGTGGCCATTGAACTCACCGCGAGCAAGATCGCCGGATACTATACCCTAACGTTGCAAAAAATCCGGTTGTTCGGCGGCTCACGCAGCTTTCAAAGCCGCCAGGTAATGCAACAACTCCTCCTGGACCGCTTGATTGGCTGACATACTGAGGGTGAGCTGTCCTTGC
>JBOIDL010000355.1:0-2409 GCA_050740435.1 Gammaproteobacteria bacterium | reverse complement strand
ACTCGATGCCGCCACCGTCCGCTTACCTAACAAACTCCCACGCCGCGGCGTCGTTGTAACCACTAAGACCAAACTCCCTCATCGTAGAAAATCAAAATAAACAAAGGGTTATCAAACGGCCGCACACCGGCAGAAGGAACATCCGATATATGCTCAAGACCGCACCAACCGCTGCACAAAGTGCAGGCGCCAGTGCGATTGGAAGGAGGCCTTGGCGCAAGGCGTCCCGTCGAGTTGTGTGAGGAATGCGTGCCGACCAACGCTCGGCATCGTCGGCGGCGCGCAACGCCGTCCGCTGCATGCCGTTGTTCAAGTAAGCCGCTGCGCGGCAGTTTTGACGAACCGCTGAATTCCCACCATAATATGGTTTGGATGCCCTTGTGAATCGCGGGTGTTGGAATTTCTTGCGCGAGGCAGCGCATCGGCATTCTCCATGGGCGAAACCGAGCTGGTAGAGGAGCCGGTCGCCCGCGCTCCCCCCCATTTAGAACCCGCCGTGCCCGATTAAGGCAACGGGCTCAGGATAACCTCGTTCACGTGGTGCATGGAATTAGTACAGCGCATGGCAAATCCGCACCGCAGGGAGCGGGTGACCGGCGACGAACCGTTTAAACCGCTCCCAATTGAAGGATTTGCGTTGGCTTCGGCGATTAAGATGGCGAAACAGAATTCGCTTGGCTTGACAGTGGAACTCATTCACCGCCTTGCCATTGAACGACACCGCATAGTACTGGATGTGCCCCCGCAACTTGGCAGCGAACACGCTCCACAGTTCTTTGAGCGGCAACACATTCCGCACCTTGCGGGCCCATTCACCCATCCGCTTGAGCTTACTGCGCAAGCGCTTCCCGCTCGTCTTGAGCTTAGGCGTCACGGCACCGCGCCGCGACCGGCCCAAGTAAAACGTGAATCCGAGAAAGTCAAAGCCATCCTGCTTCTCACCCCGCCGTTGGGCTTGCTTGGAAAACCCCACCAGCCGAGTCTTCTCCTCATTGAGTGTGAGGTGGTACTTGGCTAAGCGGCTGGCTAGCGCTTTCGTGATGCGCTGAGCATCTTGCTCATACTGACAGCAGATGACCGCATCATCACCGTAACGGTAGAGCTCAACCCGGCCGCGGCAGTGACCCTTGACCGTGTCTTCGAACCAGGTGTCAATCACGTAGTGGGCGAATATATTCGCTAAGACAGGACTGCAAATGCTGCCTTGCGGCAGCCCTTCGTCACTGACTCTCAGTTCGCCGTCCGCGAGTACCCCGGCCTTGAACATCCGGAGTAAATAGCGAATCAATCCCTTGTCCCCAATCTTCTCGCTTAACATCGTCACGAGCGGTCGATACGCAATCGTACCGAAGTAGTTCGCCAGATCGATGTCAATGACCGTCTGAACCTCGTGCTTGTACAGGTGCTGATACAGCGCCTTAATCGCCTCGTGGCAACCGCGCCCTGGACGAAATCCATAGGAGCAGTCCAGAAACAGCGGCTCATAGAGGCTCTCCAGCACCTCCTGCATCCGCTTCTGCACTATCTTGTCCTCCAGGACGCTAATCCCCAAAGGCCGCGTGGCCCCGGGTTTCCCTTCCTTGGGGATAAGCACTTGCCGCACCGGTTGGGGCCGATACGCCATCTGCTTCATCCGCCTCACGAGCTCGCGGAGATTCTCCTCCAGACATTCTCCGTATTGCGCCTTCGTCACTCCATCGATGCCCACCGCCTTCCGTCCCTGCAGCGCATGAAAACATCGCCTCAGCGCCCCCTCGTCGAAATGATGCATCAAGCAGTCAAATCGCTTCTGCGGGTCACGCTTCGACAGCCACGCTATCCTCGTCAGTTTTGTGTTCGTCATAGCGCAGGTCTCTGATGGACCCATGACGTGTCCCCTCCGAGGGTGATGTTACCCAGGGGCCTTCCCTCCTCCGGCGTTACCCGGCCTCCACGGTACTGCGCCCCTTCTGACTTCCTCATCGCCGTCTCGGTGTCCTCACTGTTACATTTGTTCACCGATACTTCCATCCCGAAAGAGCGATAAGGACCTCCCACGTTCACCCAATCCCTTTTGCTACATGCCGTGCTCTCCGACCCCGGGGAGACCGCCCGCCCTCTGCCCATTGGTGATGGCGGGGGTAGTGTCTTCAGATAAGTTAACGTCCTGGACTCTCCCACAAGATAATCATTAACGGGGCTCAATCACTTCAGCCCGAAGGCTTACGGCCTACAGCATTCCTGTCTACGCTTGACCCCTGCCGTTACCGACAGCGGCCCAAGACTCGGTACGAGGTGTGCCGGGTCAGCACTTCCTCGGTGGCTCTTCCAGCCACTAGCGATTGGGCGCCTCGTGGCGCACTAACATATTGATTAAACGATACATGTTAGAAAATTCGGGTTGCTTTGTGCACACTAAAGCGCCTAGTG
>JBOIDL010000354.1:0-2436 GCA_050740435.1 Gammaproteobacteria bacterium | reverse complement strand
GATCTCGGATCCTTCGACAGTCAGGACCCAGCGCGCACAGAGATTGCGCAACTCGCGAATATTACCGGGCCAGAGGTAAGCCATAAGATACCGGGCCGTGGTTTGAGATAGCCGAGGCGCCTCTCTCTCTGCCTCCAAGGAGGCCTCATCAAGAAATGCTGTGGCGAGCCGCAAGACATCCTCGCCGCGTGCCCGCAACGGTGGGAGCGTGATCTCAATCACGCTCAAGCGATGGTAGAGATCGAGGCGAAATTCGCCCTTATCCACCTTGCCCGGTAACTCGGGGCTCGCGGCTGCGATCAGCCGAACGTCCACATAGGTGGGATTCGTGCTGCCGAGCCGCATCAGCTCTCCTTCTTCAAGGACACGCAGAAATTTGGCCTGAAAATCGAGCGGCAGCGAATCTATCTCATCGAGGAACAAAGTGCCTTTGTGGGCGGCTTCGAATTTGCCCATCTGTCCGTCACGGCGCGCGCCGGTAAAGGCGCCTGGCGAGTAACCGAACAATTCGCTCTCGATAAGATCACGCGGCAGCGCCCCGCAGTTCATCACCACAAAGGGGTGACTCGCACGGGCGCTCGCGGCATGGATCGCGTGGACCACCAGCTCCTTGCCGGTTCCGGTTTCGCCGAGGACCAATACGGGATTCTCCCGTGGATCGCGCGCCGCGGCCGAGGCCAGATTCAAAGCACTGTGTACCGAGGGATGTTCGCCTTGAATGTCGCTGAAGGTGTAACGGGCTAGGCATTTGGTGGGTCTCACCGATGCGAGCGGTTTAGCAGCAGGATGCAGTTCAGAGAGAATTAGAACCGAGCCCAGGTGGCGATGATCGATGCGTATGGGTTCGATCCGGCATTGAAGGCTGCGGCTCTCCCTAAAGCCCGCAGTGAGATCGATACGTTTCTCAGCCGGCTCCGCCGCGGCGAGCGGAGCTTGCAGGGCGTTCCATAGATCGGGTGCAATGTCCGACAAAGTCCGATTCATGAAAATCGTTGCCACGACTCCAAGCCGGGCGGCTGCGGTGTGGTTGAGTTCGATGACCCGAGCGGTTTCGTTTAACAGCACTAGACCGTCGCTCGGCCAGCGTCGTTCCAAATCACGATAAAGGGACCGCAGCGCATCCCCTTTCTGGTGTTGAAAGATCACCCAATTCTGCTCCACCAATTGGGCGATCGACATTGTGAGTGCCATCATCTGCGCGCTCGCGCTACGCGCGGGACCAGTGATATCGATTACGCCGACTATGCGGCCCGAATCTGGATCACGCACCGGGCTGCCGTAACAAACCCAAGGCTGCCAGCCCCGGCAATAGTGCTCATGACCGAACACGAGCTCAGGGCGTCCGAGAGCGAGCGGCGTCCCAACGCCGTTGAGACCGACCACCTGCTCAGACCACAGCGCGCCAGTCGTAAGGTTAATGTCTGAAAGACGCGCCTGAATCTCAGGATGGCCGACCTCATAGAGGATGCGGCCGCGAGCATCGGCGAGTACCGCCACGTGACCGATTCCCCCCACGACTTTCTGGAACCGATCCAGGATCGACTTTCCGGCGCGTCCGAGTTCGTCGCTGTGCAGGATCGATTGCAGCTCTTCGGGGGAGAGGGCGGTTGGCGCTCGCTCGGCGTGCGGGTTACTTCCTTGTTCGCGGCAGCGCATCCAACCCTCGAGTACGACCGGGCGCGGTGCAGGGCCGACGATGGTGCCATCGTTGATGAACGATTCCCAGGCGGCAGCGATCTCTTTACTGGCACGAGTGAGATGGGCCGGAGCGGGCAGCTCAGGAAGCCAGGATTGTGTGGGTTTCATCACTATGCCTTCGTTCGATAGCCCGAATAGCATCATAACCGAATTTCGATCCCTATTCTTTGCAGGAGTTGCAAACTGCCACACAGCGTAGCCATCTGCTACAGCCAATGGAATTTCTTGCTATTTATGGATGCGCGCGCGGAATGCGGCCAATCGATTGTTTTTCGGTGTTTTTAGAGGTGCCGAGGTCAGTAGCTACGCGGGTTTGGAGCACTGGCACGGTTCGTGTGCTTGGAATTCGATGACATCAATGATGGGTGTGTGGCTCTCGTCGGTGTGAACGATCAGCTACATCCATAGAATAAGGAGAGTAAAACTCATGCATATAAGAAGAATCACATTAACCGGATTAGCGATGGCGCTGATATCGGGCAATGTGCTAGCAGACCTCGTGGAGGTTAAAGCAGCAGCGACCAAGTTCGAGCCGGCAGTAGTCTTTGTCAAAGCGGGCGACACCGTTAAATGGAGCAATATGGCTGCGCACGACACGGTATCGCTAGCCAGGATGATCCCTGACGGTGCCCAAGCCTGGCAGTCAAAGATGGGCGAAGACTTCAGTGTGACCTTGGATGCGCCCGGAGCCTATATCTACAAATGCAGCCCTCACGTTTCCTTGGGGATGGTCGGAGC
>JBOIDL010000353.1:0-2499 GCA_050740435.1 Gammaproteobacteria bacterium | reverse complement strand
CAATCGTCGTAATATTCATCTCGGACTCCCCCTCTTCGTTTAAGTGGTATATTCGAATCTCCACTTTGGCACATCACGATGCCGTTTAGGAGAGGGTGGAGTCCATCCCATTAGGGTGGTTTAGCCGCGCTGTTTGCGGCGTAACCCACCAACCCGTCGGCCGCAGGCCGACACCTCGGAGTACGGCTTGAAAAGGAGGCCCGCTACGCGAAAGGCTGCCGTCGCGGAGGTAACCGGTGAGGATGCTGCGCATCTCAGGGCGCCACAGAACCGGCACGTGCCAATCCGGATCCTTGGCGCGGACGCGTTGCGCCGCGGCCGTTAGCGGGCCATTGAGCCAGCAGTAGGCGATGACGTTGCTGTCGACGACGATCACGCGCGGCCCTGGCGCTTGTAGCGGGTGACCTTTGCGTGCTCGACGGGGGGCAGCCGCGACGTGAACGCCTTGAGCATCGTGGCGTGGCGATCGAGGTTCAAAGCCGGTGCGGTGAAGTCGCTCTCCAGTCTCGCGAGGATTTCGCTGTTCAGGCTGCGGCGGTTGCGCTCCGCGCTCCGCTTCAGCCGGCCGTGGAGGTCTTCGGGAATGTTTTTGAGTGTCAGCGTAAGCATAAGCTGGTCCTTGGAACCATAATGGAACCATCGCAGGTTAGACCGGCCTGTGCAGGCGGTCAACCCTGTTTGTTCATCCCAAAGCCCAACGCACAGTGAACAAGCTGGCCATGGTCGTTGTCTGTACGAGCCTGCCCTCGATCTTTGCAATCAACTCGTCGCGCTGCTGGTCCACCTGATCCTGAACGTCGAATAGCGAGCGGCGTTTCTCTGCGCGTTTCGATTCCAGCGCCCTGATCTGGCCCACCGAGATCCGATCGACCTCAGGCGAGCTGGGGACTCGCTGCCCTGCGTACCGTGTCGCCAGAACACAACATTCATCTGGGGTTATTCTCGGAAGGCAGATTACTAAGTGATTGAAAATTAATGGAGTGGCAAGGTGGCCTACGATCTGCCTTAAGTGTATAAAAACGAAGTGGAATAAAACCGGCGCGAAATCCGGCGGTCCGGACTGACCTGAGCCAGAGCGTCGCGCCGAATCATCTGCGTTTAGTGTTATATTGAGTCCATAAAGCCATACTCGCCGCGAGGCGGGGACGGAAAGTCACGGATCTTGGAACCCACCCAGGAAAGCCGGACCGCAGAGGGTGGCCATCGTCAGGGTCACGTGAGCGGAACGGCTCTTTTGTTGCCCGCTCTTGAGAAATTTCGTGTCTTGAACAGGGGCCCTCATCGGGGGCTTGGGGATTAGGAGGAAGGAATAATGAAAAAATGCCTGTGGAACGCGCTTGTTTTTCTGGTCTTATTGCTGGCGCAACCTGTGGCGCGGGCGGCAGAAGTGTCCTACACAGTCACAGATTTGGGACAGCTCAATCCTACGGCTATAAACGATGCTGGCCAGGTGACAGGCTATGCCGACTTTGCTGGCCAAACGCACGCTTTTCTGTACAACGGTAGCATAACCCTTGACCTCGGCACGCTTGGTGGCAAGTCCTCTAGCCATGCTTTTGCCATCAATAGTTCAGGGCAGATAGCAGGGACAGCCGACGTAACCAATACGAACGGATTCCTCTGGGCCAACGGCACGGATCCTGTTGACCTTGGATCCTTGGGGGGCGGGACGACCCTAGCATATGGGATCAATGACTTCGGTCAGGTCGTCGGTAGCTCCAGTACGCCGACTCTTATAGATCGTGCGTTTCTCTGGAGCGGGGGCACGATGAGTGATCTTGGTACGCCCGCCGAATGGCGTAGTGCCGGAACGGACATAAACAATTCCGGCCAAGTAGCCGGATTCTTTATATTCGGAGGTGGACCACGTGCTTTCTTGTTCAGCGACGGCGAATCGATTGATCTTGGAACACTCGGCGGGACAAACAGCTACGCTACCGCACTGAATGATCGTGGTCAGGTCGTGGGCTTTGCAGATACTGCTCAAGCATTACAGCATGCCTTCTTGTTGAGCGACGGCATGATGATCGATCTTGATCCTTTAGGAGGAAACAGTATCGCCGCAGGCATAAACAATTTCGGACAAATAGTTGGTACCAGATCTACCGCCTTCCTCTACGAGGGAGGCGCGATGAGAGACCTCAATAGTCTCATTGCCACCGATTCCGGATGGGTGCTTATCGATGCATTCGCAATTAACAACGTAGGGCAGATAGTCGGCACAGGCACGCACAATGGTGCTCAGGCAGCGTTTTTGCTAACTCCACTGAATCCGCCGCCCCCAACAGAAAACGTCGCGGTCGTCCTAGTGCACGGAATTATGGGCGCTGCGGGCTCGTTTAGTGATGATGGCAAGCTCTACCGCGATTGTCCTAGTATATAGACACATTAATTACGAAACATAGTGCCGTCCTAGCTTGTTGTCGGCATCTTGGCGGGTAAATGTCCAATTGATGCCGCGACGCTCGGCATTGCGGCGGTGTTGCCAAGCGGCCACTT
>JBOIDL010000352.1:0-2529 GCA_050740435.1 Gammaproteobacteria bacterium | reverse complement strand
ACATGGCCACCCTTTATTCAGGTCACCAGGATTCTCACACACCAATCCCATCATATCAATAGCAATAAAGACGATACGTGGCACCATGTTTTAGCGCCCTCCCAAAAACAGCCACTGAATTTATTGACGTTTTTACCTACTCCAGCCTCCCAACTGTCGAAGATGGGCCTGAGCGCGCTGGCCAACCAACCACAGTCCATGATGGCCGACCAGTTGGCCATCGTCGAGGGAGGCACAGTGATGTGCGGCCAGGCGCAATCGCGGCCCGCGCAGAAACCCGTACAACCATTCCCGAACCTCGCCCAGGGCAGGCAAGGCATCCCCCGCGGCGAAGGTGCATTGCCGGGAATGAACCCCATGCAGCTAATCGACTTCCACGCCAGACAAACGACCAGTCCCCGCTTCGGAGGACTGTAGTCCGCACTTATTACCCCGACACGCGATTCCCGTTAATTTTGCAGCGACCCTTACCGCCCAATCGCTCTTAACGTTGCGTCGATCGTTGCCAGTGGCAGGACGAGCTGCAGCGGACAGTCAATCAAGGACAATGCGCCAAACTCCTCGTACCAACGGACCACCGCATCGTTCATGGCATCAATGAGCAATACGACGCCCCCTACCTCACTGGCGGCGGCGAGGCAGCGCTCTCCGGCGGAAAGGAGTAATTGCCCACCCAACCCTTGGTCCTGGTGATCTCGGGCGACGGCGAGCCTGGCCAGTCGAAAGCCGGGGAGTGGATATCGCCCGTGACCCTGACGGACACGCTCGGGGACTCGGTCAATGCTCACTTCCGCGGGGCTCAATGAATAATAGCCGAGAACGCGTACAGGCTCATCCAAGGGGACGGCAACAAATGTCTTCGCACCGCCGCTCGTGTGGTTTTGGCGGGCATAGCGACGAAGGTACTCATTGAGCATGGGTTCCCCACAGTCAAACGCCTTGCGGTTATGATGCCTGGCGATAGCTTCCTCGCGCCACTTGGGCAAGGCCATTATTAGTCAGCGTATTTGTCGCGGGCCGCTCTCAGGAGCCGCTTAGTGGGCTTCGGAGGATTCTCTAAGGCATCGAGCACGCGTTTGGCATCGCGGTCCGAGAGTGAGATCCGCTCTGCCTGCGCCACGACCTCGTGGGCCACCGGAAGAGCGGCTTGTAAAATAAACGAGGTGAGATCCAAGCGTCGATACGCAGCTGCGCGAGTGAGAAGCACTTTCTCAGCGGCGCTGGTGCGTAAGGAAATGCGATCATCGCGGATAAGGATAGACCCAGTGTCAGTTGCCATGGCGTGTTCTCAAAAGGATAGTGTGTGCGTTAACTATAGCGTACGCACGCTGTGCGTACAACGTCCAAATCGTACCGGATCCAAGAAGCCTGACGCTCCTAGGCAGTGAGGGCGACAACAGGGCCAAAATTCGCTTGCGGGACTTTTGCGGGACGTCGTACGACACTGTTAGACACCGTACGACACTTCGTGTGCAACGGGCGACGAATAGTAGTTAATAAAAACAATGTGTTACAGTAGGAGCGGTGCCTCTTAATCAGTAGGTCGTAGGTTCGAGCCCTACACGGCCCACCATAAATCAATAAGTTACGCGCATATTCGGCCTCGCAGCAAAACCAATGCGGGACTTTTGCGGGACTCCGTCCCGCAAATTGCGTTGGCTGCCTCGATGAGATTCGCTAGCTCAGCGGCCGAATAATGCGTCGTAATCCGTGCGGACTTATGCCCGAGCAAATCCTGACGATCTTCAAAGCTTACACCAGCGGCACGCAGCCGTCGCCCGAACGTATGCTTAAGATCGTGAACGCGGACATTGGGAAGCCTTGCACGTACCCGTGCATGTTTCCATGCCGTGTTGTTGATTCGTTGAATTCGGCGTCCCCGATAGGTGAACACATACTCCGAATGTTGTCCCCGAACCGAGTCGATCACGGCTTTCGCGACGTTGTTGAGCACAACCAGCCGGTCCGTACCATTCTTCACCATATGAGCCGGTATAATGAAAACACTAGTGTTGAACTCGTTGATCGTCAGCTCCCAATCCCAGCGTAAACCGCAGACTTCTGCTTCGCGACAACCGGTATTCACCTTGAAAAGGCACATTCGATCCAGGTGAGCCGGCAATGCTCGAAACAACCTGGCTTGTTCTTCCCACGAAAGCGGATAAGGCTTTCGCAGATCCGGTTCGGGGAACAGTTTGATTCTCGCCGAATGGTCAAGCCAACTGAGACCATTCTCATCAAACCACTCTTTAGTCGCTAGGTTTAAAATATGCCTCACCACTTTTAGCGCGTGATTAATGGTTCGACTCGTAACGCCTTTAACCCGTCGTGTTTCAACGTACGCGGCAAGGGTACCCATATGAACAGCATCCAGGGGTAGTTTACCGATAAACGGGTCAAGTTCTGTGAGATCCCCACGAATTTTACTCTGAGAGGCAGTGGTTTCGGATGAGTTCATCAAGGCAGCTGATGGCCGCAAGGAGGTCTCGCAAGCGCAAGGTCACCCGCGGGTCGTCGATGACTTTAAGG
>JBOIDL010000351.1:0-2529 GCA_050740435.1 Gammaproteobacteria bacterium | reverse complement strand
TGCATAATCGCGACCCCAAGCCCTTCGTCTGGACCGCCAAGGCCAATGACATTCTGCAGAAGGTCATTCGTGCCAATCGCCGTTTAAGTTCCAAGAACAACGAAGCACTACACTAGATACCTCTGGTTCAATCGGCCACGTCAGTTAAGGCGCCGCGCATTGATTGGATGCGGTGAAAGCGGCTGCGCCTCCCGCCTGCCACATTGGCCTATTGAGCGACATATACTGTCGCGATATCGGCTCAGGCGATTGCAGGTTGAGGTGAAGCCACTATGACCTCTCGCGGATGGGGCCCGGTAAGCGTTCACGATCATCACCGGAAGCACGGTGCCGCTTCCCGCGGCACCGCGTTCTTTGGACGGACCCTCAATCGCCGACGGTCTTGCGACAGGATTTGTCGCCACCCTGTCTATACTTGGCATCGATCTCAATTTGGCCTTTCAACCCACCACACTTCTCACACAAGGACCGATGGTCATAACAATGAACGCATATTTAATGCAGCCCGAAGATGGGTCACCGTTCGTATCAACGCCCGAGGTATTGAAACTTACGGAGGCTTTCCGATGACTGGCTTCCTTCGGATAACCGTGAGCCTCTTGTTCTGCTTGCTTCTCGGTTGCAGCCAATTAAGTAGGTTGACGGTGTCATTACAGAACGGTCCTGCACGGGTGGTCACTGCCACCGGGGTTGGCGCCACTCCGCAGGCCGCGAAGGAGGATGCCATCCGCATCGCCCTGGGGCAGGTCCTAGGCGAGTACGTGACCGCACACTTCAGCATGAGCAACGACCGCCTCACCCGCGACGATGTGCTAAGCCATAGCGCCGGGTTCATACAGGAGGTACGGGTTCTGGCAGATCAACTTCGTCCCGATGGCTTGCATGAAGTCACCCTCACCGCGCAGGTGGCGACCCAGGCCGTCGAGCATTGGCAACCGGCGACCGGGACCACCCAACCATTGTCAGGCGACTCGTTGTTTGCCGAGGCCTATTCGAAACTACAACGGGATCGAACGGCCCTTGACCTCTGGCGAGACTTGCTCGTCCGCTTCCCGGCACGGGCCTTGATTGCGCGGGTCGTCGGCCCGCCACAGGTCGGGATCGACGCTCGGGATCCCCAAGATGCCAAGCTTCGAATGGCCATGCAGGTGGAATGGCAACCCGGTTTTCTCGAGGACATCCGGCTGTTGCTCGAGCAAACGGGTACACCGCTCGACATCTTCCAAGGGCCCCGCGACACCCCCGCATTGTGTATCCCTGCCAATCACTTTGGCCCGCGCTGCTACGCGATCGATCGCAACCTGAGCACGCTGATCGATCGATCGCTCGGAGTTTGCTGGGGACCGCAAGTGATTCCAACTGTTGCAGTGTCCGTAAACGGGATCAAAAACGACGGCAGCCGGATAAGACTTGCCAGCACCAGATTAGGCACGAGGCTTGACAGCAGCAACCTTATCAGCAGCAACTGTATGACTACGCATCTGCGTAAGGTCACGGCCCATCTAGAGGTCGTGGCTCGCGTAAATGTGGCCGATTTGCCGAGGCTCTCGCAATTGGAAGCAGAAATCGGCAAGACTCGCCAAAAATACGGATATCTGACGGAGGACCTATGAACCATACTCTCAGCATCGCACTCTTAACCCTGCTCCCCGCCCTCGCTATGCCGGCAGCTCCTGCCCCGGCCCAGCCTACTCCCGTCCCCGTTTACATCGATGCCGCAGGGGTCAGTATCGAGCTCTCTCCCGATGGACGCGAATGGCTACGCATTCGATCGATCGGCGAGTCCTACCTCGGCATCGCGGACCGCCGGGACGTTCTGATGGCGCTGCGTAAAGCCACCCTTCAAGCGAAGGCGGAAATCGCGCGGTTCTTGAATGAACGCGTCGTGACGGAAGAGACCCTGGAAGAGATCACCAAGACCAACATCGAGCGTGACGGCCAGAATATGTACATCAAGCCGAGCGCTGTTGAGACGCTCGGGCTTACCATCCGCGCTAGTGCCGAGGCCATCCTAAAAGGTGTGATGGTTCTTGAGCAGAAGATCGACATCGACAGCCGGCTGGTGCGCGTCACCGTCGGGGTAAGCCGTGATTCTATTCAACGCGCCGACAGCATCCGCCGGGAAGCAGCGGGTGTCATCGGGCCGCCTGTCACGGACGCGCTACCCCCCGTCATCGATCACGCGTCGCCCGTAGCATCAGAACTTCGCCGCAGTCCTCAATATGACAAATTCTAGAAGCTGTCTTAAAAGAAATCGATCATAGGCGGCGGCCAGATGTGAAACAGGTAAAATCCGGCTGAAATGTCGCGCCTTGCGACGACGTCGCCTGTCGCCTCCAGCCGCTAGACTGGCTATCTCCTAAATCACCCTTTGGCCCATCTTCGACAGTTGAGAGGCTGGGGTAGGTAAAAACTTCAATAAATTCAGTGGCTGTTTTTAAGATGGCGCTAAAACATGGTGCCACGTATCATCTTTATAGCTATTGATATTATGGGTTTGATGTGTGAGAATCCTGGTGACCTGAATAA
>JBOIDL010000350.1:0-2539 GCA_050740435.1 Gammaproteobacteria bacterium | reverse complement strand
ACCGCGGCGATCTTCTCTTGATGGCGTTCGACAAAGGGATTCATGGCGACGACGCGTCTCCGTTTTTATTGCCCATACGCCAGAATGGTACCTTCAACACTTTGGTTCCGGCTACGCCGGGTTAGGAGAGTAGCTCCGCTCGAGGAGTAGCTCATACCAGGACGCTTATGTGTTTTTTCAAACTCGCTTGCGGATCGTCTGACGGAGTTCCTATCCTCGAGACGCATTGCTTGGTTTCACTCTTGTCCGAATTACTGCTTGCGACAATCATGGTGCCCATAATGCCTAACCGTTTGGTATGAACCGGAAAGTGGGGCGTAATGTTGGGCGCAGCCTTATTAGCTGGAGGGCCCGATCACCAGCACGAGACATGCCGAGATATATCGGGCAACCTGACCGATATCCGCGGTGGTCTGCTCTTGGTCCCGCAGTTCACCCTTCCGGCCGATACCAAGAAGGGCATGCGTCCGAGCTTTACCCCGGCCGCAGCGCCGGCCGAGGGTGAACGCCTGTTCCGCTATCTGCTGGAGCGCGCCCAGTCCTGCACGCTCCGATCGCGAGCGGCCGTTTCGGCGCTCACATGCGGGTCACGCTCACCAACAATGGGCCCGTGACCTTGTGGCTGCGGGTCGAGCCCAAAGCCGCCCGAGGCCATCCTGCACGAGTCCTTGCTCGCGGAAGTTCTACGCCTTGCTGATTACCCTATGGTAGCTGCGACGAATACTCGTCGACCGTGTCCTCCTTGCTCATCTTCTCACGACGTTGTTCAAAGAGTGGAGCCCGCTCTTCGCTCTGAAGCTAAAGAATCCTACCCTACTAAGTAAGCAAAATTACACCATTAAACGCGGGGATCTTCGAGGTCATTAGGGCTTGTTGTCTCAGAACGAGGGAACTATCCCCAATTGTCGCAACATACCCAAGGCATCTGCGTTGATCCAATCTTCCTTAATTTTACCAGCCCCTATCTGGTAAATCGCCTGCCCCGTTATCGTCATGGGCTTGCCGGTCGGTTCAATGCCCATGAGCCGGCCCTTGTGGGTGCCGTGAGCTGACCAGCGGAGTGCCACTTTATCCCCTTCGGCAACTATGTCATCGGTGGTAACTTGTAAGTCAGGGAAAGCAGCCCAGAAAAGCCGAACATATTGCTTAGCTCCCTCAGGACCGCGACTCAGATCGGGAACCGTGGTGGAGTGGATGACCGCATCGGGGGCGACAAGCTCGTCTAAAATATAGAGCTTTCGCTGATTCCAGACTTCGTCAATGAGACGGTAGATGATGGCTTTGTTATCGTCTGACATACGACTGCCTCCTTGTAGTTCCGCGTAGCAAGCAAGCGGTACGTGGCGAGGGAGTAGTCTACGCCACGGGCGAGGTTTGCAACAGCCGCTGCCCGTAGCCCACGATCAATCTGTGCGCACCGTGGACCACCTCGATCCGGCGGCTGATTTTTTTAACCATCCCGATTCACCGATCGGTTAATAGACGCAGTCATCGCGTAGCGAGGATCGCATCGGGGTCAAAGACCCGGCCGCCTTTGACCACTGAATGGATGCGTCGGAGGTTACGGATATCGGCGAGCGGGTCAGCCTCGAGCACTAATAGATCGGCAAGCTTGCCCGGTTCGAGGGTGCCAAGCTCCGCGGCACGCCCCATGACGCGAGCCCCTCCGAGGGTGGCAGCCGTAAGGATCGCAGCCGGGGAGAGACCGGCCTTGGCCATGAGCGCCAGTTCCCGATGTAAACCCGCGCCGTGCAAGGTGCCGATATTGCCCGCATCGCTGCCCGCCCCGATGTGGATCCCGTTTGCATGCAGGCGTTTTAGGTTCCAGAACATGTACTGCGGGCCGGGCCACTGTTTGAGCCATTGCCACCAGCGTTGCCATGGGGGCAGCGCTTGCAGATCGTCGAGGGTCGCCAGCACTTCGGGATCTCCGACCCGCCGTTCGAATTCCGTAGGTTCGACACCCGCTTGCAACACACTTCTATAGCCTTCGTTGACCGCGAGCGTGGTCACGTAGCAAACAGCACGCTTCTTTAAGAGTCGGATGAAGGCCTCATCGACGCGCCGGTCTCGAACGCTGTGGGCCAGAATATCCGCCCCCGCTTCGACCGCCGCGCGCGCGACGTCAAGGTCCGTGGCATGCACCGCGACCCGCAAACCCTGGGCGTGACTCTCTTCGATGGCTGCCGCGACCCAGTCGATCTGTAGCGACAACGGCAAACCCCAAGCGGGGATAAACCAGATCTTGATGAAATCGGGCCGCCATCGGCTCTGGCGCCGAACCGCGGCGCGCGCTTCCTCCGCCGATTTGACCTGAGCGATCGGTGGTTCGTCGGTCTTCAGCGCTGCGGGCAGCGTCGTCGAAATCAGCGGCCCGGCCACCACGACCCGCGGGGCGTGCATACTCCAGCGCGCTAGTGTAGCGCTTCGTAATTGATGGAACTATATGCCTTCCGGTCGATCTGATCTGGAGATCGAACGAGGAGGCGAGCATGCGAACAGCCAGTGTTATCGAGCTTACAGATGCACAACGGCAACG
>JBOIDL010000349.1:0-2570 GCA_050740435.1 Gammaproteobacteria bacterium | reverse complement strand
CTGCGCGATGTCGATATCGAATACCCGCTTGAGCAACTGGGCAAAGCTCAGGCGCACCGGCGCCGAGGGATGAGGCGCGTGAGCGTGAACCGCTGCAGCGTTAGGTGCGTTGACCGGCGCGCTCGGGATGATCGCGGAGCGTAACTTGGCGCTGCGTCCTCGGCGCGCCAAGCAGGCCCCTCCCTGGGCCTGGCTTCGGGCGCGAGCACGCCATGGAAGCGGATGAGATGGAGCCGTGGACGGGGAACCAGGGCGGCGAGTCGCTGCAAAAACTCCAGGGGTGACATGACGATGTGGGTCGTGCCATCTCGATAGGGGGTCTTCAGGGTGAGCACGACCTGCCCGGCACGGTTGAGAGCAAGGCGCTCGTTGGCGATGGCGGGGCGGGTGATGTAGCGGGACAGTGTTGCATCCTCGGCGCGCCCAGCAGGGCCCATCCCTGGCCCTGGCTTTCGAGTTTCTTCCTCTGATGGGCGGCGCAGCAGACCTCGGCATGGAGGCTAAAGCCCTGCTCGTCGACACAGCGCACGGGGGCAGGCGGCGGCTCGCGGGTCGGGACGGTTTGCAAGCTCAGCACCTTCTGCCCCGCCCGGGGCCCGAGGGCAATGCGGTAGGTGCAGGCCGCCGCCCGCAGGGGCCCGAGCGCGAGATCCGGATCGCTGTCGGCGAGGTAGCTCATGCGGGACTGGTCATTCTACTTTACACATCATGCCGACTGCCTGGCCTAGGGAAGGTTGGGTGGTGGCGAGGAAGGGCCAAGCGGGGCGCCGGGAGGTGGGCGATATGCGATGATATGGTTGACCGACCTATTCATCACTGAGGAGCAGCCCATGACAGGCTTACACCGAACGCCGCTCACGACGCCCCGCAAGATCGAGTGTGTCGCAAAAGCGCTGGCAGGACAAGAGGCATTGGGTGGGATCGCGGCGCTCAGCCGAGAGTTTGGGATTTCTCGGCCGACGATATATGCCGCTAAGGAGGTTGCTTCAGAGGTGCTGAGAGAGCACTTTGAAGCGACGGGATCGGATAGGGTGTGTGTCGAGGTGGACGAAGCGCAATTGCGACGTGCGGTCGTGGCGTTGCGTGTAGTGTCACCAAATGCGTTGCGTCCGATTGAGGATCTGCTCCCGATCCTCTATCCCGGTGTACGGCTGTCCTACGGGCTGATCCAGCGCATTGCTGCGGAGGCCGAGAAGCAGGCGGCAGCGTTCAACGCCAATGCCGATTTGTCGGGGGTGCATGCGGGGGCATTGGATGAGATGTTCAGTCAGGGGGACCCGGTGTTGGCGGGGGTTGATCTCGACTACGGATATCTGTTCGGTTTGTCGTTGCGTGAGACCCGTAGTGGGGAAGACTGGGCGGAAGTACTCCAGCAGGGTAAGGAGCAAGGGTTGAACCTTGAGATCGCGGTGAAGGACGCGGCGAAAGGGATCGCCTCCGGTGTCGCCGAGGTGTTCCCGCAGGCGGAGCAACGTGATGATTGTTTTCATGCGCTCTACGAGCTCAACAAGGTGCGCCGACGGCTCGAGCAACGGGCCTACGGTGCGATTGCCGCGGAAGAGGAAGCCCGCCAGCAGCTGGCCAAGATCCGCGCCGGCGATCCGAAAAGACGTGCACGCCAACGGCATCGGATCGGACGGGCACGTTCACGCTGTCAGGAAGCCATCGAGCGCTATGATAGGTTCGAGGTCGCCAGGGGGGAGGTCCAAGAGGCGATAGAATGCGTCGACCTCAAAGAGGGCCATCTGCGCACGGCTGAGGAGGTCAAAGAGATGGTCAAGCACGCAGCGGATACCTTGCAAGCCCTTGACCCGGTTTGCCACAAAGTGGCACGGTACCTACGCAATCGGGCCGCTGGATTATCGCTGGCCACGGGAGAGTTGAACACTCGCCTTCAGGAGTTGGTCGTGACCTATTCTCTCGGCGCAGTGGTGCTTTCGTGCATCATCTGGCGGTTGGCTTTCGATCTACAAAACGACCGTCGCCCTTGGCAGCGCACCGAACAGCATCGGCAACTCCTCGGGGCCTTTGCGCGCCTGAGGCACCTGGTGGGCCTCCGACACGAGGCGCTCTTGGATGCCGTCAAAGCCCTTCTAGACCAGCGACATCGAGCTTCCAGCGCCATTGAAGGGTTCAATGCCGCCTTGCGGCCTTTCCTCTATGTGCACAAGGGTGTCACCCAGGGGTTCCTGGATCTCTTCCGCGCTTACTACAATCTGAGAACCCGGCGCTGGGGACGTCTTAAAGGCACCTCGGCGCACCAGTGCCTCACCGGCGAAATCGTGGGGGATTGGTTGACGCTTCTCGGCTTCCCGCCCTCGGCCACGCTTCATTAAACCCAAAGGCTCAACGCCTTTATCAATCGAAAAGCGGTCCCTTCCTGAAAACAGGAAGGGCAGTTTCGCACGCCTGTGTAAAGCTAGATACTGTGATTATGATCGGTCCCGGGCCTCTCAAGCCGATACGCCGATGCCCAAGGCCAGCGTTCAAGGCGCCTTCCGTCAGGCCAAGGGTGAGGCCGGCATCCAGAAACGCGATGTCTCGGTCCATACGCTCAGGCATTCGTATGC
>JBOIDL010000348.1:0-2594 GCA_050740435.1 Gammaproteobacteria bacterium | reverse complement strand
GTCATGACCCGATCGGTCCCCACGCTCGCAATCATATTGGCGATCATCTTCGCGGTGATCGGCACGCGCGCAAAACGCGGGCGCCGGTCCTGGCGTGAATAGCCCATGTAGGGCATGACCGCGGTAATGCGATACGCCGAAGCGCGCCGGATGGCGTCCGCCATCACCAAAAGTTCGAGCAAGTGATCATTGGTCGGAGCGCAGGTAGGCTGTAGCACAAAGACATCGCGCCCGCGCACGTTCTCCGTGATCTCGACCATCACCTCGCCGTCGCTGAAACGGCCCACTGTCGCCTTCCCCAAGGGGATCTGCAGATGGTTGGCCACGGCCTGCGCCAAAGCAGGGTTGGCATTGCCCGTAAACAGCATTACCGAATCAAACGACATGCCTGCATTACCTAAACATGGCTGGGGTGCCAGGATTCGAACCTGGGAATGCGGGGATCAAAACCCCGTGCCTTACCGCTTGGCTACACCCCAATAGCAGCTTCTCGATGCGAGCCCCGCGCGTGCTCTCTAGCGAGCCGATCCAACAACGGGGAGCGGTTTAACCCTCTGGCCACAAACCCTTGCCAATCTTGAGGCAAGGCCCGAATCACATCGCGCGCTTGGGCTTCCGCGCTAAAGTGAGCGAACACGCACGCACCGGTTCCCGTTAGCCGGGCGTCGCCCCATTGGTTAAGCCAGTCCAAGGCCCTTGCCACTTCCGGGTAACGCGCCCGCACGACGGGTTCGCAGTCGTTGCGGCCACCCGAGTTGATGAAATCGGCGATTCTGATGGCAGTCGAATCCCGTGTCAAATACGGATCGGCGAACACTGCCTCGGTCGATACCATGCAGGGGGGTTGGATGATCAAAAACCAGGGCTCGTCGAGCGACAGCGTCGTCAGCTTCTCTCCGACTCCTTCCGCCCACGCCGCCTGGCCATGGATAAAGATGGGAATATCGGCGCCGAGTTTTACCCCTAATTCGCTCAGGCGCTCGGCGCGCAATCCAAGTCCCCATAATTGGTTTAAGGCGACGAGCGTGGTTGCGGCATCGGAGCTCCCGCCGCCGAGTCCGGCGCCGATCGGCAAACGCTTTTTTACCCTGAGATCGGCGCCGAAGCGGGTACCGGTGGCCGCCTGTAGAGCCCGCGCGGACTTGACCACCAAGTCATCGTCGACAGGCACGCCGGGCAGCTCCGACAGACGTCGGATGCGGCCGTCCTCACGCGGACGGATGTCGATACTATCGCCCCAATCCAGGAATTGAAATACGGTTTGTAACTCGTGATAGCCGTCCCCGCGCCTGCCGGTAATGTGGAGAAAAAGATTGATCTTTGCTGGTGCGGGCCAGGGTGTGACGAACATTTTTCACCCCATCTCCCAGCTTTGCACGACCATCCGCACCTTGAGCTGATCGCTGTGCAAGGAGAGCTTGAGCGGGAGATCGACCGCCCCGCTGCGGCCATAGCTCAGAACACTAATGCGCCACCCGGACTGCTGGAGATCGATCATGCGGCCCAAGGGATCCAACTGCAGCCGGGACACCGGCGCCGCGGGATCGGGGATCCCGCGCACCCAGTAATGCAGACCCCCGACCGGCAGGGTCCACCCGAGCTGCTCCGAGAGCAGGGTCTCGGCATCGCGGGCCGTTAACGATTTATTGTCCGGGGTACGCATGACGACGCCACTCGCATCGCCATCCAGACCGTAGGTTCCTTGTCCCAGCGGGGCGACGATTCGCAGCGAGAAACCTTCATCCGCCTGCCGCCACTGCAAACCCGCCTGCCAACCGTCTCGGTGTGTTTGTACCGCGACGCGCCCATGGAGCGACCAGCGCCGCAAGGCATCGATCTCGCCGCGGTGGCGTTGCCAAGCCTGGTCGATGGCCGCGTTCCCCCCCAAGTGGTACACGGGCATCTGCGCGCATGCGGCGAGCATGAGCAGCCCCAGTGCGGCATGCCTTGCTTTCACTGGTTGAGCCGTCTCATCACTTTCAGTAGATTCGGGTCTCCCGGCGCTACCCGCAGCGCGCTGTCCCAAACCCGCCGCGCCTCGGCTTTGTCGCCCTGCACCCACAAGATCTCCCCGAGATGCGCCGCGACCTCCGGGTCATTGCGGATCTGGAGCGCTCGTCGAAGATAGCTTTTCGCCTCATCCAAGCGCCCTAAACGGTAAAGCACCCAGCCCATGCTATCGAGGACAAAAAAATCATTCGGCGTCACTTCCAGCGCTCGTTTAATGAGCGCATAAGCCTCTTGATAACGGGTGGTGCGATCGGCGAGAGAATAACCGAGGGCGTTGAGGGCTTGGGCGTTCTTGGGTTCGCGCGCCAGAATGTGCTTTAGGTCGCGCTCCAACAGATCGATGCGGCCGATCTTGTCCGCGAGCATCGCCCGAGTATAGAGCAGCTCCGAATGATAGCCCCCGGCCAGCGCTTGGTCATAAAGCTTCATGGCCTCCGTGTACCGGCCTTGGTGGGTAAGTATTTCGCCCGCGATCCGGATTGCCTTGGTCCTCTGCTGCTCGTTCGCGGGTTTGATCGTCGCCATGTGGCGCTCGGCGTCCTTCACCTTACCGTCCTTAACCATCGCCAGCGCGATGCTCAGTT
>JBOIDL010000347.1:0-2626 GCA_050740435.1 Gammaproteobacteria bacterium | reverse complement strand
TAGAGTCCCGAAGGGCTGGACTTCACCAGCGGTGAGATCCAGCGAAAAGCAAAACACTCACTAAACCCTATGTCCGACGCCATTTCCCGCCGCTTACCCCAGAATTTATGCAACTGGAAGGTCTATTCCCCCGGTCTCGCCGCGGGGGCCTTAGCGATGGGGTTTCCAAAGGGGAGAGGCGCAGCTCTCCCCTTTGGTCGCACCACGGGTTGCATACCCCCTGGCGCGAAATCTAAATTGACTTAGGCAAGCAGTGAGCATTACCGTCCCTATCTCCGTGGGAGAGTTTATCGACAAGCTGACGATCCTCGAGATCAAGTCGGAGCGGATCACTGACCCTGAAAAACACCGGCACGTCGCGCACGAGCTAGAGGTGCTGAGCCGGCTGTGGCATGCCTCTGGGTATGTGGAGACGGCGATCGTCGAGGAGCGCACGCGCTTAAAGGCACTCAACGGCCGGCTTTGGGAGGTCGAGGACCATCTCCGCGACAAGGAGCGGGCGCGCGAATTCGATCACGAGTTCATCGAATTAGCGCGCAGCGTTTATAGGCTCAACGACGAGCGCGCAGAGGCCAAGCGTGCGATCAATCTCAAGCTCGGCTCGGGGTTCATCGAGGAAAAATCCTATTCAAGCTATGACGCCTGAGCGCGCGCCGCTGGGCGACCTTGGGGATCGAGCCGTTCAGTCATCCGACAAGGCGCTCTTCATCTCGCTCAGCAATGTCGGCGATGCCATCATGACGACGCCCGCGCTCGAATTATTGCATGCGCGCTATCCCGAACACTCTATCGACATCGTTGCCGATCGCCGCTCCGGGGAGATCTTTGAGCACTGCCCGTACCGCGGGGAAATCTTCTACAAGAACAAGCGCGCCGCTTGGCGCGGTGTCCCGGCGCTCTTAGGGCAACTGCGAGTGAGTTTTTATGAGGCAGTGGTGGACCTGCGCAGCGATGGCCTGGCGTATCTATTGCGCGCCCGCCACCGGTATACCAGATGGGGCGCCCGGGCCGCGCGCGGACCGCATGCGGTGCAGCGATTGATGGCGATTGTCGAGGGATTATTGGGGTCGGCGGAAATCCCGCCGCAACGGATCTGGCTAAACGAAGCCGCCCAAGAGTTTGCGCGGCGGGTCTTGGCCGATCTTCCAGGCCGCCGCTGGCTCGTACTCGGACCGGGGGCCAAGTGGCCGCAGAAGGTCTGGCCCGCGCAGCGATTCATCGACATGGCGAAAGCGGTCGAGAATCGGTTCGATAGTGTCATTGTTCTAGGCGGACCGGGCGATGTAGGCCCTGCGGCCGAGGTAACCGCGGGCCTGCGGCTTCCGGTCCTCAATCTTGCCGGGCAGACCAGCATTCTCGAGGACTGCGCGGTGTTAGCGCAGGCACAGGTTTTCGTCGGTAATGATTCGGGCCTCGGGCATATGGCGAGCGCGGTGGGGCTACCGACCTTGACCGTGTTCGGGCCGACGGACGCTTCACGCTACCGCCCCTGGGGTCAGCACGCGGACTGGCTCTGCGAGCCCGAAGGCCGGATCGAGGCGCTGTCCGGCGCCGCGGTCGCGGCGCAGTTGCGCCTTCACCTCGAACGCCTTGGGGTCCGCGGCGGGCGCGTCTCCCAAAGTTAGGCGCCTACCCGCAGAACCTCCCCGGGACGCAGATCTGACAGCGCCCGAACAACCGCAGGCATAAGAGGTTCTAAATCTTCAATGGCATTGCTAGATGCCGTTAGAACGAAAACAGCGATGTCGAATTGGCCAGCGTCCTGCTGAAAGGTCAGATTGCGATCGACTGTAATGAAAACGTCAAACTGCTCTTGAGCCATCCGGAGCAGATCTCCGTTCTTGCATCCGGCCCACCCATCGGCAGGCACTCGTCAAGCAACACGCGCGCTAGTGAGCACTGCCTCCTTCGCCTGCTCCAGAGCTGAAATGACCTGCGCGCGGCTCACCGTCGGAAAGTCGTCCAGGAAGTCCGCTAATGGGTGACCGACCTCAAGGTAGTCAATCAAGGTTTGGAAAGGCACGCGGGTACCCCGAAATACTGGTGTGCCGCCCATGATCTCGGGATCGCTATGCACCACAGAAAGACTGTTCATTTCCGGATCCTCTACCATAAGCTGCCAATTTTACACCCCAATGCCGTGGGCACCTACGTGCGTGGGGGAGGGGTCCCCCGCGCTTTGCTCCCAGTACGGGAGCGATATAGAATGTCTGCGTGAGGATCATCGCAGTCAAGGCGCTGCGAGAGTTCTGGGAAAGCCATCCCGATGCCGAACAGCCACTGCGGGCCTGGTATGCGGCCGCTTCGCGTGCGAGGTGGAAGCGGCCGTCCGACGTCAAAGACGACTACCGGAACGCGAGCTTCATCGCCAACAACCGCGTGGTGTTCAACATCAAAGGAAAACGCTTACCGTCTGCTAGTATGCTGACACATAAAGTTTGGCCGCGGCAGATCGGCGCCGGTTGGAAGCGTTTCGCGCGAAGGGGATGCACATGGCGCGCGAGTTCAATCGGGGCCACATTCTGGCAGCGCTAGACCGCGGCGTTCCGGGGGTACAGATCATGGAGGTGCTGGGCGTGGGTAGAACCGCGATTTGGCGCACGCGGGCAGCGTATTTAGAGGGCGG
>JBOIDL010000346.1:0-2641 GCA_050740435.1 Gammaproteobacteria bacterium | reverse complement strand
TAGAGTCCCGAAGGGCTGGACTTCACCAGCGGTGAGATCCAGCGAAAAGCAAAACACTCACTAAACCCTATGTCCGACGCCATTTCCCGCCGCTTACCCCAGAATTTATGCAACTGGAAGGTCAAGGCTGCGTGGATCAGTAACCTCGCAGGTTTGCAAAAAGGATTCGCGAAGGCCCAGAGATCGCGGCCGTCCTCACCGAATAGTGCTTTATTGGGTGCTATGGCGCCGATTTGTTGGCGGTCACGAAGCACATCCTCGGATCCCGACGATCCGTGCCGAAACGACGGCTATCCGGCTATACTTGCGGAGCTACAAGTTTTTAAGGCATCGTGGGGACGGTATGGTCGAACCGGGCGTAATCATTCAGACCGTGTTGCGGCATTATGCCGATACGCAGGCGATCTATCTCTTTGGCTCCTACGGCACCGACAATGAATGGCCGGACAGCGATGTGGACATCGCCCTGCTGCTGCCGCCGAAGCAAGCAAGAGCAGGAAGACTGCTGGCGATGAGCCTGTTATGTGCCGAGCTAGGATCCCTGCTCAAGAAGCCGGTGGACCTCATCAATTTGCGCGAGGTCTCCACCGTGTTCCAGAAGGAGATCATTGCGGCCGATCGGCGCATTCATACCGGGAATGCTTACGCAGCGGACGAGTTCGAGATGCTGGTGTTGTCGTTTTATCAGAAGCTCAGCGAAGAGCGGGCGGAGATACTAAAGGAATTTTGGAAAACAGGTAGAGCCTATCGGGTATGAACGATATCGTGGTCAACAAGGTGCAGAGCATTCAGCGCTGTATAGAACGAGCGTCCGAGGAATATTGCTCGGCGGGAACGAACTTCCCGACGGACTACACGCGCCAAGACGCGGCGGTTTTGAATATCACGCGTGCCTGTGAGCAAGCCATTGATTTGGCAAACTTCCTGATTAAAACCCACAAAATGGGGATACCAACCAGCAGTGGCGAGAGCTTTACCCTACTCGCTAGAAAACACGTGATTCCCAGCGCTCTGGAAGAGAAGATGCGGAGTATGGTGGGCTTTCGCAACGTTGCCGTGCACGAGTATCGCAAGCTCGATATCGATATCGTCGAGGCGGTGATTCGAACGGGTCTTAACGATCTGCTAGCCTTCACCGACCACGTAGTGAAGTATCTGAAAAATAGCAACCTGATCTCCCCGCCTCAGAGTTTGTGAAAAAAACCGTCGCGAGCGAAGGGAGATCGTGTTGCATCCTCAGCGCGCCAAACAGGGCCAATCCCTTGCCCAGGCTTTCCGCCGGAGCACAGGACCGTTTTGCCTGGAGCAACGAAGCGCGAGCCCCGCAGGGGCGAGTCCCATGCATGGGACGAGCAACCGGAGTGTATGTTGAAATACATGAGGATTCCGAGCACCGCCGGAACGCGAGATCCCGAGCGCAGTAGGTTTTTTCACAAACTCTCACCCGCACTTCGGCTTCCGGCCCCGAGCCCGCGCCTGCTCGTACAGGGGAACTGCCTGCGGCAAGCGGCTCTCTAGGTCGCGGATACGGGTATCGTTGGAAGGGTGCGATGACAAGATCTGCGGCGGTGCGGCGCCGCCTTGCCTGGACATGTTGACCCAGAGCTTCGGCGCTTCGCGCGGATCGAAGCCGGCCTGCGCCATGTACTGCAAACCGAGGACGTCGGCCTCGCTCTCGTCGCCGCGCGAGTACGGCAAGAGCACCAACAGGTTGGCGCCGACGCCGATCAATTGCGGGTCGATACCGGTGGTGTTCCCAAGCACGGAGGCGCCGAGGCTTGCCGCAAGGTCGTTCGACACACGTGCGGCGGAGTGGCCGGCGATGACGTGTGCCACCTCGTGGCCAATCACGGCCGCGAGCTGATCCCGGTTTTCGGTCACCTTAAGTAGGCCCGTGTAGACGCCGATCTTGCCGCCCGGCAGCGCGAAGGCGTTGACCTCTTTGTTTTCGAATACCAGGACCTCCCACCGCTGACCAGCCCCCACCGTGCGCGTGATAGCGTCGGCCACGCAACGCACGTAACGCGAGATCTTCGCATCCGAGGCCTGCGGCGTCTTCTGTTGGATCGTCGCGAAGGCGGTGGTGCCCATCTGCGCTATCTGCGCGTCGGACACCAACCGCAACTGCGAGCGGCCGGTGGGCGAGGTGGCGCAGGCCACGGCTACCAGGGCAAAAACGGTGACGGCGATCCAGCGCATGGCGGCCTCTATTCAATAGGCAACGATGCTCATCATAGTTTATCGCTACGCGAAAGGCGATCGACCTAGCCAAGACCCGCGCCCGGAGGGCGCGAGCGGCCCGGCTACAGACGTGACATCTATTCGGTACACAGAGGTGGCCTAGGAAATTCGGACAGGTCGTTAAGTGGATGGACTGCTATATTTTCCGATGATAGCAGGAGAAAATCCGATGAAACGACCCCGACGCAATCACTCACCGGCATTCAAGGCGCGAGTGGCTTTGGAAGCCTTGAAAGGCGAGAAGACTTTGGCGCAGCTGGCAGCGCATCATGACTTACATTCCGCACATCTCAGCGCGCATTTCGGGGTAATTTCCCGCAGGGTGAGCGGGCTCAGCGTCGGTGCGATGCTTCGGCGTCGATAAGTTGCTCGGTTTGCTTCTCCCACTCGCGCAGCAGCT
>JBOIDL010000345.1:0-2645 GCA_050740435.1 Gammaproteobacteria bacterium | reverse complement strand
CAAATACACAAGTGAGTTCAGGGCGCCTCTGCGCCGCGGGCCTGCATCCCATGGAACCGGAATGGGATAGTTGTCCCTACTGCGAAAACGCAAGGCGCACCAAAGCGCGAACCGAACCGCACCACGGCGCGTCCCCAACGGCCTCGTCTGAGGACCGCGAAACCAGGACAGGAGGCGGGTCGGCCGGAGGACGGCGGGAGACAAAAGCTATGCCCTCGGGATTGTCTTCCGGCACCGGAGGCCAGGCGGGGGCGGAAGACACGCGCCGCATCCTGGGGGTTTTGGTGACTTACACGTGGCGGCCGGAGGGCCAGTTGTTCACCGTCAGAGAAGGCAAGAACTTCATCGGGGCCGGCGATATCAGCAGCGAAACGAGCCATAGGCGATGCGAGATTTTGATCGAGACCGATTCCATGCTCTCCTCCGAGCATGCCCTGATCTTATGCCGCCATGGGAGGTATGACATCATCGATCAGAAGAGCAGCAACGGAACATTCTTGGACGGAGATCTGGTGCCGATCGCGGGCACGACGTTGCGAAACTACGCGGAGATCCGGACCGGCTCGACCGCCTGGACGTTCGTCATGATCGCACCGCCGGAGACGTCTGATTCCGGGGTGAGTGCAAGCTAACTAATTAAACAACCCTCGGTTTATAGCCGAGGTTTGTTTTAGTTGTGCCGCTGTGTGGGAATGGCGACGAGGAGAGGAAAATGGCGAACAAATTTGATAAAGAAAGCGGTAGAACTAGCACTATCATTTTAAAGCATGACGCGACCAATGCTTTAGGCATAGCTTCGTTCATATTCGGCTTGATAAGCATATTTGTTTTGGCTCCTATTTTTGTGCCAATGGCGCTCATATTCGGCATAATCGCGGTAGTCAAAAAACAGTTGGCCTGGGGAATATCCGGCCTTATATGTGCCCTGATCGGTTTTATTACCTCCCCAATATTGCTTGGATTTTTTGGTTTGGCCACCCTTGGAAGCTTAATGGAAAAAAGATCGCAAGGTTCTATGGCCACCTTTCAAAGTGGTAGCTCAAGAGAAGGAATCGACATGGAGACAGGTTCATCGAATGCTTGGTTGGATTTCTTAAGCATAATTCCGCTGGAACATCGGCTGACGGTTGTCATCGTCGCCGCGGTTATCCTTTTACTCTTCGTATTTCTGTTCAGATCCCAGCTCGGGAGTATGATTTCTCCATTGGGCGGAAGAATTCGGGAGATTCGTCTTGGGAAGCTAGCGGTGACGTTCGGAGACGAGCTAAAGGAAGTCCTGGACGAGCGCAAACATAATCCCGGATTAGCGCTCGAGAGCCCTGATTTACCGCAGGGTGGATCAAAGGGCGCGGATGCGGGCGCCCGAGACTTGGTTCTCGAAAGCTGGGGCCGGCTCAAACAGGTTGTCCGCGATGTGGCCGAAGCTCGCATGGCTCAACCGAGCGCCCTCGGTAAGCTGGGGGAAGCTGTCGGCCTACTCGTGGGATTGGGGATGCTTTCGACAGACTACGCGCAGCAAATCAGGCTGCTTTATGATCTCGGGCAGAAAGTCGCCGACAGTAAGGGTAAGTTGAGCATGCAGGATGCCCATGTCTATCGGGAACTCGTCGATACTCTCGTCGAATGGATAAGGCGTAACCTCATCAACGTACCACCGGTAAGAGAGCAGGCCGCGCCGCCGCCACCGCCGCGCAGGACGCAGGTAGGCGGTTACTTTTCATCGCCAGGGTCTGGGCGTGTCGCCGCGATCTTGATAGGCGTCGCTGGACCCATGCGAGGCAAGCAGTTTCCTGTAGACAAGCCGGTTTTTCGTATCGGCGCGAATCCGGAAAACGACCTGGCCATCCAAGGCGACGACTTTGTATCCGGCAGCCATGCCCACCTGCGTTACACCCAGGGCGCTTTGTTTATCTCGGATCAAAAATCGCGAAACGGCACCTTTCTCAACGGCAACCGGCTGAAGGAGGCTGCGCTGACCCTCCATCCCAAGGACCGGATACGCATTGGCGATTGTATCTTCGAGGTATTGTCAGCGCGCTGAGTGTGGCCTCGTGGGCGCCTCGAAATCCTACGCTCTCAGTCCCATGAAAGAAACCAAACCCGCCTCCACAACTATTTAAATATATAGCCATGACCCCTTTCGCGACCCCTTATGTGACCTTATGCATCGCTTGTATCATACACTTGGCGCTCTACCTGAATCGGTGTTTGCCCACAGATTTCGCTGAGGCGCCTTTTTTCAAAATTGTTTAAAATGTATGAACTTCTACCAAATGCTGCAAAGGTGCTCGTCTCGAAGGATGCGCGTGATGCTGGCGCGAGCCTGCGTAACCTCGTAGAAAATTCCCCTGAATGGAAGAAAGACATCTGCACGCTCGCATTACGGATCGACTCCGGCAGCCGTGAGCATGCCGAACTGATTCGAGAACTGTCTGCCCGTAAACTTAGAATACTCGAGTATCCCAATTCCGTAATTGATACCTTTCAAGGGATCTACGTTGAACTGACTCCGAACGCCTGCGTGCCGTCACCTCATTAAGGATCGCCTGGACCTCACCGGGGCGCGCTGGGGATTGGAAAGTGCCGAGGCTATCTTGAAGCTACGCTCACTGCGCTCAAGCAGCGACTTCCAGGCGTACTGGGCG
>JBOIDL010000344.1:0-2653 GCA_050740435.1 Gammaproteobacteria bacterium | reverse complement strand
TCCGGCGGCCCGTAACGCGTGAGCGCCTCGACACAGAGATCGGCCGTCAAGGTGTTCGACAACCGCCACGCCAGAACCTTGCGCGAGGCGATATCCAGGATCGCGCCCAGGTAGAGAAATCCCCGCGTCATCGGCACGTAGGTGATGTCGGCCGCCCACACCTGGTTGGCCCGCTCGATGGCGAGCCCCTGCAATCGGTACGGATACACCGCCGCCGCCTCAGTCGGCTCGTGGGGTCGACCGAGGATCCGGCTTCTGTGAGATGCGCCTCGAGCTCGCGCTCGATGGGCTCGAGCGCCCAGTCCTCGCCATCGTGGCGGACGAGGCATTCGAGGAACCACCGACGGATTACCGTCACGGTAGTTTCATCACAGTGCCGATGGCGCAAGAACGCTGTTAACGTCTCCTCAAGCTTTCGGATCTGCCGGATTAGCGCCTCACCCAATCCTGCGCGCAAGGCCTGTGGCATCACCGGAAGGAGCGTCTCGACCACGTACTCGAGCCGCGTAATTGATGGTTGGTCGATGGAATAGCCTCGCGAGCGCAGGATCTCAGCCAACCGCCGACTCGAAAGCTTTGCGTTGGTCTCCTTTTCGAGGAGCGCGCGGAGGGCGTGCACGGCCCGGGCCCGATCGATGAGAAGGAGCTCGCCACGGGCGTCATTCTCGACCAGATGCGCAATTAAGGTCTCGCTTTCGCTCACCCACGGCTCGAAGAGACAGTGGATCGTAGAGAACCGCGGATCGCCGGTCTCCTCGTGGAGCTCTTTCACGATGTGCAATACCGTATTGCCGCCTTCGGCGGCCATATAGAGCTCATCGCCGGGGCGCCGGGTAATGGGCAGCGTCCCGCGGAAGCCGCGCTGGCGGATGGATTGTTTGATGACCTCATAGGCCTGGTTGGGCTCGCGCCTCGGATTACGGTCGTACTCCTTCATTCTGTCGAGGGGCACAACCAGCGGCGTCGGTTCGGGTGGGTCGGTGGGCTTGATCTCACGTGTCGGGCCGAAATGGGTCTGTTGCAGGAGCGCGATACGCTCTTCGACGCTTTCTGGAGATCGCTTCGTCATCCGGGCACTCCCGTCACCAGTGCCGGCAGGTTTGTCTCCTCGATCCCCAGAAAAAGCTCGCGCACCAAAGCCAGCATGCTCTCCAGTGCGCTCGGTGTCGGACCTTTGCGCGTGGGCTCGAAGCGGTGCACCGGTTCACGCGCCGCGGCCGCCTCGCGGTAGGCGATCGTGGCTGGGATCACGGTATTGAGAATTTGAATGCGTCCCTGGGAAGGCCCATAAGAGAGGCGTCGAATCGATTCGGTGGTGAGCCGCGCATCGACCGTTCGATCCAGGCGATAGATCAATCCGTAGAGGTTACCGAGCGGGAACCCGATGTCTTCCATGTGGGAGAGACGGTCGGTCATGGCGAGCGTACCGCGGCTAAACTCGCGGGCCGACAGCACCTCGGGTGGGATCGGCGAGACCAACAGATCGGCCGCCAGCACCGCCATGTCTTGAAGTGGCCCCGCCGCACCTTGGGTATCGATCACGATCATGTCGTGATCCGTCAAGCGCCTGAGAATGCGCTTTAAACGGAATCGGCCGTCGGGCGTATGGAGGACCCAGTCTGCCAACCCCACCCTTAGTCGATACCACCGTGAGCCGGATCGTCATATCCCGTGTCACCGCCTTCCATCAACGCGGCCGAGGGCACTGGGCTCAGACTTGAGAACCCAGATGGCCCGTGCAGATTCGCCAAACGACGCTGTCATGGAAGTGCCCGCATATAGCCTTAACACTCTTATCCTGATTGCCGACTAACAAGAAGATATTACATAAATAGCTACAGTTAGCAAGTGCGGTATTTTTCGGATCGTGTCTCATGGAAACAAATACTTGTAAGCTATGGCCGTAAGAAACGGCCGCGGAAGCGAGTAGAGAATGAGTGTCGGTGCGCGTATCAAAGAGGCGCGGTTGCGAAAAGGCTGGAGCCAATCTCAGTTGGCGCGAACCGTCGGCGTCAAGCCGCAATCCGTGCAACAGTGGGAAGCCGATGAGGCTGCCCCCAATCGCAAGCGTATCGACGTGGTCGCGGCAGTATTGGACGCCAGACCCGAAGAGCTATTGTTTGGCACAGAAGGCGAGCAACTCCCCGACACTCAGATCGGGACGGTGATATTCCCTTTCGGGTACAAGATAGTACCCGTCTTGAGCTACTCCCAAGCAGCCGAATGGACGGCTTCACAAGATCCCTACCGGATCACCGAACGCATGGAGAACATATGGACCAACGTCAGTCCGCTTAGCGAAAGGGCATTTGCCTTGAATATTGAAGGGGATAGCATGCGCGAGGAGTTCCTAGCAGGCGATATCGTGATCTTGGATCCCGAGGTCGCGCCCCGGCCCGGAGATTTTGTGGCCGTCGAGATTGAGCACCAGAAGCAGGTGTTATTTCGAAAGTATCGGCTGCGCGGTACCGACAGTGCCGGGAATCTCGTCGTCGAGCTTGCTCCGCTCAACGACGACTATCCGACTTTCATTATTGATTCCAGCCACGTGGGACGCATCGTCGCTACGCTCGTGGAGCATCGGAAATATCGACGCAGAGATCAACCGCAACCCTCGCCGCTATCCGGCGTAGCCACCAAGAAATCCTAGATT
>JBOIDL010000343.1:0-2664 GCA_050740435.1 Gammaproteobacteria bacterium | reverse complement strand
CCCAAGGACAGCTCACCCTCACTCTGTCAGCCAATCAAGCGGTCCAGGAGGAACTGTTGCATTACCTGGCGGCTTTGAAAGCTGCGTGAGATCGCCGAACAACCGGATTTTTTTGCAACGTTAGGGTCCACTTACCCAAATTCTGTAGAAAAGCTTTTTCTTTAAGATGAAGTCTCGGGCTCTTCGATCACCCGGTTCTCGATAGCGCCGATCGCTTCGATCTCGATGCGCACGACATCGCCCGGCTGCAGGAACGAGGGCGGGTCGCGGCGCATCCCCACGCCCCGCCCGGTGCCCGTGGAAACGACATCGCCGGGCTCCAAGGTGAAAACCGTCGACAGCAGTTCGACCAAGCGGTAGCAGTTCCAGATCATGTCGCGCGTGTTGAACGCCTGCCGCGGTTCTCCGTTGACGTAAGTGCGGACATCGAGCGCGTGGGGATCGCCGATCTCATCGGGGGTCACGATCCACGGACCGATAGGGCCATGAGTATCGAACGACTTCCCGAGCGTCAAGGTCGGCGAGCGCGCTTGCCAATCGCGCACCGACACATCGTTCACGATCAGATAGCCGCCAATCACCTCCGGCGCCCGGGCCGCCGGCACGTGCCGGCAACGGCGCCTGATCACGAATCCTAGCTCGCCTTCGTAATCCACTTGCTCCGAGACGCCGGGTTTATGGATCGAGTCGTAGGGTCCGTTCGCGCAGGTCGATTGTTTATTGAAAATGGTCGGGAAGGCCGGCCGCGAGCCGCCCTTCTCTGTGATGTGGTCGGCATAATTCAAGCCGATCGCCAGAAACTTGGGGGGTCGGAGCAGCGGCGCTTCGAGATGGATATCCACGAGCGCGATGCGTTCGCAATGACGCTCGATCCGGCTGGCCAGATCGCCCAATAACGCTTGCCCGGCCGCGAGCAACTCCGTCATCTCGCGCGGATAGCCGGGGATCGATCCGATCGCATAGACGCAGTTGCCGGAGGCGACGCCGATCCGCGTCTCCCCCATGTGAGTAAAGGTCACCAACTTCATAGTAAGCCGATGCCCGAGGAAGCCCCGGTGATGAGGATCGACTTCGCCGTGGGATCACTTGCCATAACACCTCCTCGCTCTTTACCATGAACTCCCGATGTCTACCGCCTGCGACCCCTGCGTGGCCTTCCGCGCCCGTTACGCCGAATTTTCGCGGGCTGGCGCCGCGTTCCGCCCCGGTTTTGAAATCTATTCCCCGCGGTCTTGCCGCGGGGACCTTAGCGATGGGGTTTCCAAAGGGGAGAGGCGCAGCTCTCCCCTTTGGTCGCCCCACGGGGTTGCATACCCCGTGGTGGCGAAATCTAAATTGACTTTCTTGCGGAGAGATTGCGATCAATACAAAGCGTGAGCAAACCGTGGCAATGCTCTGTGCCGTGTTGCTTGCCTGGCCTTCCGTGTCAGCCTTTGCCAGTCCTGAGGACCGCACTGTTTCCGTCCTCTATGCGGGTTCGCTGGCAGCAGTCATGGAAAACGGTGTCGGCCCGGCTTTTGTGAAGGCCACCGGTCACGGCTACCAAGGTGAGGCGCATGGATCTTTGGGCGCGGCGCAGATGATTCGCGGCCGGCTGAGAAGGCCCGATGTTTTCATCAGCGCAGATCCAGCCGTGAATGAAAGCGTGCTGATGGGCCCGCAAAATGGGAGCATGGTAAAATGGTTTATGGTGCTGGCATCCTCGCAGCTCGTGCTCGGCTACAACCCGCGCAGCAAATTCGCGGCAAAATTTGAGGCAGCGGAAGCCAACCGGATCCCGTGGTATGAGGTCCTGGAGACGCCCGGCGTGCGCTTTTGCCGAGGAGATCCAAGCATCGACCCCAAGGGGTACAGGACACTTTTCATGTTTGGTCTGGCCGGCCAGCACTACCATCGCCCGGAGCTTCCCGGTTTATTGGGCGATCCCCGGAACCCGGCCCAGGTGTTCCCTGAGATCGTACTGATGGTCCAAGTGGAATCCGGCCAGCTTGATGCCGGAGTCTTTTACAAGCATGAGGTTGAAGCCTATAAATTGCCTTACATCAGTTTTCCGCCCGAGATCAGCCTAGGTGATCCCCGCTTTGCCGCCCGTTACGCACGACAAACCTACACCACTTCGTCCGGCCTGCAGGTCAGCGGCGCGCCTATCCTTTTCACCATAACAATTCCGGAGACGGTACGTCACCGCGAGGCTGCCCTGGCGTTCGTGCGATTCCTGCTTTCCGCGGACGATTTACTCAAGCAGTTCGGATTCGGGAACGTGGACCATCAGGTGGGCGGAGACACAATGCAGGTTCCGGCGGGGCTGCGCGAATTCATCTCGGGAACATTCGAACCATGAGCCGACATCTGAACCCGACGTTTATAGCCTTCGGACTGTTAGGCGGCCTGCTCCTGCTCGATCTCGTGCTACCGATCATGAACCTGCTCGCGCATGCCGACTGGTCAGGCTGGATGGCCGCGTTGAAACAACCGGATGCCCGCCAAGCCTTGAAGGTTTCCGTGACCGCCTCTGCCATCGCCACGCTCATTATGACTTTCTTGGGCGTGCCGCTCGGCTACCTGCTGGCTCGAGCCAACCTGCCTTTCAGGAGGCTTTGGATCAGCCTGGTGTTTCTGCCGATGGTCGTGCCGGGCCTGGCTGGCGGGATTCTGCTGTTGCAG
>JBOIDL010000342.1:0-2685 GCA_050740435.1 Gammaproteobacteria bacterium | reverse complement strand
TTTGCCCACCAAAATCGCCCACCCGGGCACCGTTCTAACCACTAAGACAAAACTTACTCAACGCAGAAAATCAAAATAAACAAACGACTAGCGTGGGACCATACGTTCTGAAAAAGGAACATCCGTTCGAATAGTACTCATGAGCAGGTGCACTGGCATGGGCGGAGGGCAACCGCGCGGGCCTGACTGGAGCTTGCTTAAGTATATCTAGAGTGCTTTAATTCTCTCTATGAGGGAATTAGTGCGCTCCAAACATACTGAATCCGCCTCCAAAGGGCTGGGCGGACGGTCGCGCGCCCAACTGGGGGAATTACTCAGGCGTACGATGGGTACGGTGTCACCTGAGCAGGCGGCGCGCGTTCTGAAGTTACAACCGGACAAGGCAGCAAAGCTCCTTTCGCGTTGGGCAAGCCAGGGCTGGCTCGCCAGGGTGCGCCGCGGGCTTTATGTGCCGGTGCCGCTGGAATCGCAGACCGCGGATGTGGCCCTGGAAGATTCGTGGCTGGTGGCTGAGCGCCTCTTTTCTCCCTGCTACATCGGCGGCTGGAGCGCGGCCGAACATTGGGGACTGACGGAGCAAATCTACCGCACGGTGCTGGTCTTCACGGTGCGAAAACCGCGCGACCGTGCGCCAGTGCTCAGGGGCACGAGCTTTCAGCTCCGCAGCATTCGAGGGCAGGCTTTGTTTGGCCAAAAGCCAGTCTGGCGTGGACGAGTACGCGTGAACGTATCCGATCCATCGCGTACGGTCGTGGACATGCTTTCCGATCCGGCTCTCGGAGGAGGGCTGCGCTCGACGATGGATGTGCTGCGGGCCTATTTAAGTTCGCCAGAGTTCAGGAACCTCAAGCTTTTGCTGAATTACGCGGAGCAGCTCGGAAACGGCGCGGTGTTTAAGCGGCTGGGCTTTCTGCTGGAGCGATACGCCCCTACGGAGAATGACGCGATCGCGTTCTGTCGTGCGCGGCTGTCGCAGGGCAACGCGAAGCTCGATCCGCCCATCCAAGCCAAACGTCTCGCGTCAGCCTGGCGTCTGTGGCTGCCGGCTAGCTGGGACAAGGTGCAGCCGTGATCGGCCGGCAGGAAATCCTGGACTTTGCCGCGGACTTCGGGCTCGACCCGCAGGTGGTCGAAAAGGACTACATGCTGGGATGGTTGCTGGCGGGCGTTGGCCAGCATGCCGAGATCGGCAGCGAGTGGCTATTCAAGGGCGGAACTCGCCTGAAGAAGTGCTACTTCGAGACCTATCGCTTCTCCGAAGATCTGGACTTCACGGTTCTCAATCCGGCTCACCTCAGCGACGAGTTTCTTGCGCGGGTGTTCAACGAGATTGCCGCGTGGATCTATACGGAGTCGGGTATTGAGATTCCCGTCGACACGCACCGCTTCGAGGGCTATAGAAATCCACGTGGTAAGGATTCTGTTCAAGGCCGAGTCGGATATCGCGGCCCATTGGGACGACAAGGCAGCATTCCGCGAATCAAACTGGACCTATCGAATGACGAGCGGGTTGTGCTGGAAGCGGATCGCCGCGAGGTACATCACCCCTACTCTGATCGGCCCGGCGACGGTATTCAGGTAATGACTTACTGCTTCGAGGAGGTGTTCGCTGAGAAGACGCGGGCACTGACAGAGCGGTTGCGACCGCGCGATCTGTACGATGTGGTTCATCTTTATCGTCGCAGCGATTTAGAGCCAGATCGCGGCCTGGTGGTCGATACGCTGCGGCAGAAATGTGAGTTCAAAGGCATTCCGGTTCCGACCATCGCGACGCTCAACGCTCACCCTGAACTGCCAGCGCTGCGCAATGACTGGGAAACGATGCTGGCGCATCAGTTGCCCGCGCTTCCATCGTTCGATGAATTCTGGAATGAGCTGCCGCAGGTCTTTGAGTGGCTGTTTGAACAGGCGGAGAAAGTTGCCGCGCCTGCTATCGGGGCATCTATCCGAGCTGCGGAAGAGTTGGACGAAACCTGGCATGCACCGGTGATGGGTTCGTCCTGGCGCCGTGACGGCATTACCGCTCCGCTGGAGCTGATTCGCTTTGCGGCAGCGAACCATCTTTGTGTTGATCTCAGGTATCGCGACAAACAGGGACGCGTCGGCTCGCGTCTGATTGAGCCGTATTCACTGCGCCGGACAAAAGCAGGTGATCTACTGCTGCACGCGGTTAGGCACGAGGATGGAAAATCACGCTCATATCTTGTGAACAGGATTCTAGGCGCAGCGGCAACAAAGACCAGTTTTGTTCCCGGATATGCGATTGAACTGACGGCTTCTGGGCCGATCAACGCGCCTATGTCGGCACGATCAGTCTCACCCACGAAGCGGTCGCGCCCATTTCGTATCTCCACGCCAACGAGGCAGCGCGCAGGTTATAGGCCGAGCTATGTTTACCGGTGTGGCCATTGCGGTAAGACCTTTACGAGGAAGAACATGAATTCAACGCTACCCCAACTTTCTCGTGCGCCGTGCCAAGGCACGGTCTTTCAGCGGGTGCGAACGCCGCCCGGCAACTTTCGCTCCAGCCGGTAGCAATCGGAGCAGTCGCGACACGGACGAAGCGGCTGAAGCCTTCGGTGTAGAGGGTCACGCAAGGTGACTTGGCGAGTATGCAGGCCGTAACGTGAGTGAACGCTGAGCAGGCCTCGAAAAGGGTGATGCGGAAGCCGACTCGACCGAGAA
>JBOIDL010000341.1:0-2694 GCA_050740435.1 Gammaproteobacteria bacterium | reverse complement strand
CCTTCGGGCCGATGCCGCTGATGCTCCGCGCCGGCAGCGGCCAGATACGGGTGGGGAGATCCACATAGGAAAGTACCGTCAATCCGTCCGGTTTCTGCAGCTCCGAGGCGAGCTTGGCGAGGAGCTTATTGGGTGTGATACCAATGGAGCAAGACAAGCCGGTTGCGCGTCGCACGTTGGCCTTGATGCGCTGCGCGAGTTCTACGGTGACACCTGGAACGTTGGTCAGATCGATATAAATTCTCGTCGATGCCACGGTCTTCAATTTCCGCTGCGATTTCGGCGACGGCCGCTTTGAACAGGCGAGAGTAATGTCGATATTGTTCGAAGTCCGCCGGCAGCAGGATCGCATCCGGTGCGAGTCTGGCGGCTTTCATGATGCCCGTGCCTGAGTGAATGCCGAATGCCCGCGCCTCATAGGTCGCGGTGGTGACGACACCCCGGCCAACATAGTCACGAAGGCGAGGAAAGGTGTCCCCCGTCCGGACGTGCCCGTGATGCCGACCGCCAATCACCACTGGCAAGCCTCTCAATTGTGGATAGCGCAAGAGCTCCACCGATGCATAAAAGGCATCCATGTCCAGATGGGCGACTCGTCGCTGCATCAAACCGCCGCTTGGGTGAGGGGGAAAGTAGCGCGTAGATCAATCGACTAGCTGCTTGCGTTTAGCCGCTCAAGCAAGCGTGCTTGACGGCGATGGTGTTGCCGATCCTCCGCTTGTACCTGCAACAGTCGGCTGCTCCATAGCAAGGCCGCCCGAGGATCCCGGCGCACGTGTTCATAGTACTTCGCTAAGCGTTCCATCGCTAGGGCATGATCCTCATAAGCAAGTCGCGTCCAGATCTGCACGGCTTCCCGCCAAAGCCGGCGTTGCCGATGCAAATCGGCCAGCTCCATGAGCCCCGCTGCATCAAGTTCCTCGGATCGATCGCATAAGTACTGATAAGCAATGGCGTCGTGACCTCGTTGACGGAAACCGCGCGCGATGGCGCGTGTATCGGAGTCTGCAAACCCGGGTTCGGCATAGACGCGGACCAACCTGGAGAGTAAGCCCGTCAGCGTTATCAAATCCAGTAAGTTGTGATGGAGGATGCGCGGCACCTCGGTGAACGTTCCCGAGCGTACAAACGCTGCCCATGCCTCGGGCACAAGGTGGCCCGGCAAATCATCTTCTCGTTCAAAGGCGAGCAATTCGCGTTCGGCGGTCTGCAGACGGCAATCGGGCCAACGGCTCCCAAAGGCGCGGCGGGTGGGATGTAAGAGATCCAGGTGTTTTATTACCGAAAGGGGTTCAGCTAGGCGCGCTAGGCGGTAACGGGTGGTGAGGAGTGGCACATCGAAGGCCTTACCGTTGAAACTCACCAAATGCCGTGCCCGGCCATACCAGCTACGTGCATCTTCCAGTAACGTGGCTTCGCCCCGAAAGCCCGTGAGGAACCATTGGCATAGGTGCAGCTCATCGCCATCGATGCGCGCGAGTCCTAATAAGAACGGTAGCGTCCCCGTGCCTCCCGCGAGGCCTGTGGTTTCGGTGTCGAGAAACAAGAGCTCGTTGGGCTCAAGGGCGTCAGCGCCAGTAAGGAGGGAGAAGCGCGTAAACGCCGCTGCCGAGACTCGCTCCCAACCGGGTACATGCGCGAGTAATCGACGCTGCTCGATACGGATCAGTCCGGGTGCGAAAGCCTGCCCCTGCAAGCGTGCAGCGACATCGTGGTCATCGGTGCATGCGCGCTTCGTGTGCGTCGCTTGAACGGTGAGACGTCGCACCCGTTCACTGATGGTCGCACCTGGGATGGCAGGTTCGGCACCTGCCGGCGCGCCGCGTTGGCCCTTCAGTGCCGACAATCGTGCTTTCAGATCCATGCGCCGCTGCTCTCAGTACCGACGAGCGCTTACCTTTGGAATAGCGCCAGCACCGTCAAGGCGGCCGCTTTCGGTGAATGCGTTTCATCGGACGCTAGAATAGGACCGATGCAGGTTGGGCATCCGAGGTGGCAGGGACACGCGGCGATCAAGTCATGGGTCCTGGTGACGACCGTCGCACGGAGATCATAGAGCGGCGCGGATAGCCCTATGCCGCCTGGATAGTTGTCATAGAGGAAGACCGTGGGTAGGAAGGCTTGTGTTGATTGTTCGATATCGATAGTCCCGCCATCGAAGGCTTGCGCCCGTCCGCGTCCATCCGGATCCGCCACGGCAAACCACGTGTGTTGACTATCGCCGACCGAGCGTCCTAGATCTCGGCGTTCAGACATCGTGAGCAGTGCCGCGACGTGGTGGAGGGCGTAGGCGGCGCCGAGAAATCCATCGAGAGCTTGCCACCGGGCGGGAAAGGCGGCTTCCAGCGCCGCGGGGTTTACTTGCCACCAAACAGCGGTCGTGTGCATTTCTTGATCGGGTAACTGGATCTTGCCGTAGCCGATGTTTTCGTGCGTGTAATAGCGGATCTTCTTGTAACCGGCAATGCGCCTAACTAAATGCACTTCGCCACGAGCACAGGCGGAACCTGTACGCTCGTGTTGCTCGAATTCGTCCAAGACTTTCAGTTTCGTATAGTCGATCGCATCGGTGTAATAGTCCGCGTGCGTACGGGTGACGAAGGCCTTGCGTCCTTCCCAGTCGAGCCGTTCGACTTGCCAGGGTTGGGCTTGGATGAGATAAATGGCGCCTTCGTAGATCGTCATCGGTGCGCT
>JBOIDL010000340.1:0-2703 GCA_050740435.1 Gammaproteobacteria bacterium | reverse complement strand
GTAGACTCATGGGTGTTGAAACTCGATGCGACGGTGCCGCCGTTGAAGCCACCGTAAAGCTGGAAAAACGCCTTCGCCTCTTTGCACGGCACGCCTAGCTCTCTTCGCATATGGCGAACCAGGAGATAGGTGCCGAGATCGGAGGGTACCGAATCGAACCCACAAAAAGGAATAATGCGCGTCCCCTCGAGCGCCGCTCGCTGATGGTAGCGATCGATGAGCTCCCGTACCCAGCCCGTCTCGCCGGAAATGTCGACGTAATGGGTCTTGAAGCGCACGCAGGCGTCGACGACGGGACTGCCATAGAGCGCGAAAGGCCCGGCCGTGCTCAGCATCACTCGGGTCCGGGACACGATCGCATCGACCGCCGCCTGGTCGCCGCTCTCAGCGACCAATACCGCTGGCGTACTCGCAGGGGCTCCGATCTGCGCCTTCATAGCCTCTAGTTTCTCTCGATTGCGGCCGGCGATGGCCCAACGCAGCTCTTGAGCATGCTGAGCGAAGTATTTGACCGCCTGTTTGCCGGTAAAGCCACTCGCCCCATAAAACACTAGGTCATAATCACGCTCAGCCATTGGACGCATCGTTCCTTCCTAGTTAGTCATAATATTACGCCGGCGGGGAAGTAGCCCATAGGCGAGCACGGCGCAGTTGCACGACTCTACTCCCTGTGGTAGGCAATAATTCTCCGGCACATTGAGTTCAACCGATCCCGCCACGATGGACGCAGGAAAGAGCCGTATGCGTTAGTCGATACGAGAGGTATGCACATATGACCAGTCCACATGGGCGCATTACCAACACCTAGTGTAGCGTTCTCCCGAAGCGCCGGTTCCAAACCTCAAATAGCTAAATCATGCCTAGCCGTTGCTTGTCGCGGGGTCCGGCTGCATAATACTCATTCGATAAACAGCATACTATGCGGAGGAGAACATCGTGGCAAAACTATCCATTCGGCTCAAGCGTAACACGGATGAGACACTGCATGCGCAAGTGTCGCGGCAAATAAACGATTCGATCAAGAGCGGCAAGCTTAAACCCGGAGCCTCACTGCCCTCGACGCAATCACTTGGTAAACAACTCGGCATTTCCCCGGAGACAGTCAGACGGGCGTATATACAGCTTCGGGATAAGAAATTAATTACCCGTGAGGACGGGCTGGGATACCAGGTGCGGGGCAGCAATGCAAAGCGGTCCCCGATGGTCAAGGCGTCCCCGGTAACGAAAACTCCTCCGGCCGCAAAAGGGGCTCGGGCACGCGCGGCATAATAAGCCCTGGTGCCACCATCGCCTAGCCTCGAGCGGTTAAGGAAAGGGTGCCCACGCGTTTTAGAATAACGCGAGGTGCAGGGATCCACCGTGGACGCCCAAAACCTACCTCCACGATAGGTCAGCGCGGGCAGCGCTGATCTGAGATGCGTCTTACCGTGCAACGGCCCTCACGCGATGGCCCACCGTGATAAGAAACGCATGCCGCCCGTCAGCTCGCCCATCACGCCGTTCTGCTGTCGGGGTCGACCATCGAAACGCGGCGCCGTTCTCGGACCTCGTGGGTCAATTCGAGGCGGCTGTACATGCACACAATCGGATCGACCGTGTCCGTGCTCTCCACGGGTTGTGCGAGCCCAGCACTGAGAGCCGATCAGAACAAACGACTCAACATCATTGATGGATCGGCGGGAAGCGGAGTCCTCGGTCGTGGACGTTGGTTGCCAGCGAGCCGCCGAGGCAGAGGTGGTCCTCCCGTCTGCTTTTCGCGGATTGGCCCAGGGCTTCGGATCACCTGCTTGTATAGGATCAACTCCGGCCATTGGATGCCCGCCTCGACCTCGATATGTCCTTTGGTGCTATCAAAGCCCACCACACGGTTGAGCTGCCTCGTGTCAAGCGGGATAGGGGCACGTCCGAACTGCTGACCCCCCATCCCGCCTGTCACACTGACGGCCCGTTCTGCGCCCCGCTGGGGATTGACAGCATCCCGGGGCCGGAGTAGGTTCGAAAGTATGCTGACGAAGTTGCTGAAGTTGACCCAAGTCGATGAGCGGTTCGTGATCGATGAGTTCGAGCCCGCTTACCTCAAGCTATTCCGCGCAGGGAAGATTGAAGAGCGTATCACAGCAGGTCTGAGGGAACTCGAGGACTGTTGCGCATGCCCGCGCAACTGCCACATCAACCGGCTGGAAAACGAGGCGCGCGTCTGTCACACCGGCCGTTACGCCAAAGTCGGGAGCGCCTTCGCGCACTTTGGCGAGGAGGACTGTCTGCGGGGCTGGAACGGGTCGGGGACGATCTTCTTCTCGCTATGCAATCTGCGCTGCGTGTTTTGCCAGAACTGGGACATCAGCCAACAGCCGGTCGGTTCCGAGAGCCCGCCGGAAGAGATCGCAGATCTCATGATGGTGTTGCAGGCAGGCGGCTGTCACAACATCAACTTCGTGACGCCGGAGCACGTCGTACCGCAAGTCATCGAAGCCGTCGCCGCCGCCATTCCACGGGGATTGAACCTGCCCATTGTCTACAATACCAGTGCCTACGACGCGGTGGCGTCGCTGAAGCTGCTCGATGGTCTCGTTGATATCTACCCTAGCGTTGCATAAATTTCGGTTGATGCCGATCTCACGCAGCTTTCAGAGCCGCCAGGTAATGCAACAGTTCCTCCTGGACCGCTTGATTGGCTGACAGAGTGAGGGTGAGCTGTCCCTG
>JBOIDL010000339.1:0-2714 GCA_050740435.1 Gammaproteobacteria bacterium | reverse complement strand
CAGTGGGGCTGTCCAGAGCTTTGCGAATGATACCGAGGGTCATGACGCCTTAGTCGCGGTGCTCAAGAAGCACACGGTGGCGCTCATCGTCTTGGAGGCGACGGGGGGCTATGAGCGGGGCCTCGCTGTGGCCCTGCAAGAGGCTGGTTTGCCCCTGGCCATCGTCAATCCGCGCCAAGCCCGGGATTTCGCCCGTGCCCTGGGCTATCTCGCCAAGACCGACCGCATCGATGCCCGGGCCTTGGCCGAGCTCGCGGGTGTGCTTGACCGCCATCCCGATCGGGAGAAGCTTGTGAAGCTTCTGCCCGACGCCGAACAGAGGCAACTCCAAGCGCTGATGGCACGTCGCCGCCAGTTGGTCTCGATGCTGGGCTCCGAGCGCAACCGCTTGGCCACCAGCCACAAGGTGGCCCGCCGCAGCATCCAGGCGATTATCAAGGCCCTCAAAAGGCAATTGGAGGATATCGAAGGCGAGCTGGCGCGCCACATTGCCTACCAGCACGCCGAACTCGCGGCGCTGCTCTCCAGCGTCACGGGGGTGGGGAAGACCACCGTCGCCACCTTGATCGCCGATGTGCCGGAACTCGGCCAACTCTCGCGGCGGGAAATCAGCGCCCTCATCGGTGTTGCGCCTTTGGCCCGAGATTCCGGCCTCTTCCGCGGCAAGCGCACGACCTTTGGAGGACGCGCCCAGGTCCGCTGCACCCTCTACATGGCAACCCTCGTCGCCACTCGGCACAACCCCATCATCAAGCGCTTCTATGACCGTCTCGTCGCCGCCGGCAAGGCCAAAAAGGTCGCCATCGTCGCTTGCATGCGAAAACTCCTGACCATCCTCAACGCGATGGTCAAATCGGGCAAACCTTGGAATGAATCCCTTCATGCCGCTTGACTTTCAAGACAGTTGCTCACGTCCCTGTGAGGGCGGGCACTCCGAATTAATCGAAGTGCCCTTATGAAGTCGGTACCATCGTGACGGGAAATCGTTTCGACAGGGTGTTTAGGGCAAAACGCAAGTCCACCTTTTGATCCATGATCGAACGCAGGGGGTCTGTTTTGAGGGAACGCAGTCGTTTCAGCGCAGTTTTGATCGTAAATCGCCCCGCATCCAGCTTCCCGTTGACCTCGTGCCAGCTCAAGGGCATGGACACCGTGGCGCCTGGCAGGGCGCGCACGCTAAAGGGCGCCACCAGAAGCCGGCCATGCCCATTCTGCAAGTAATCGATATAGACACGGCCTTCGCGGGCTTTGATCGAGCGCGTGACCGTGGCGAGCTCCGGCAATTCGGCGACCATCACGCGTGCCAGCAACTCGCCCAGCGTGCGCGATTGCTCATAGCTGTACCCACGCCCCAGCGGGATGAGCACATGCAGTCCGGCGGAACCGCTGGTCTTTATGTAAGTCGGCAGTGCGATCTCATCGCAGAGCCTGCGGATCGCCTTTGCGATCGTCACCACGTCGCTGAAGGGCGCGCCTTTAGGGTCGAGATCGAGGATGCACCAGTCCGGCCGCTCTAGTGAGCCCAAGCGACTGGACCAGATGTGCAGCGGGATGGTGCCCAGGTTGATGATGTAGAGCAGCGAGTCCACATCCTCGACGATGAAGTAGTTGATTTCGCGCTCGCTGCCCTCGCTCCATATGCGTTCTTGCCTGACCCACTCCGGGACGAACTCCGGTGCGTCTTTTTGGAAGAACGACTTGCCTGCGATGCCATCCGGATAGCGCGTGAGCACGACCGGCCGATCGGCCAGATAAGGCAGCAGCCACGGTGCCACGGCGCGATAGTAGTCGAGGAGATCCCCTTTGGTATAACCCTCTTGTGGCCAAAACACTTTTTCCGGGTTGGTAAAACGTACCGTCTTTTCGGCTGTGGGAGACACCGGTTGCGCCTCCGCAAATCCTACCGGCCGCTGCAGCGGCAATCGGCTCACGCATTCCTCGGGTCTCTTGTCATCCCGCAAACGAACGAACACGGGTTGGCGTAAGACACCGTCCGGGGTGATCCCCTTGAACGTGACCTCGCACACCAATTGCGGCTTTATCCAGTGCAGGCTGCGCTCAGACGGGGCACCTTGCGGCGCATCTGTGGGATCCGCCGATCGTAGCCTGGCGTCGAACTCCTTCAACGTCTTATGGGAGAAACCGGTGCCTACGCGCCCTGCGTAAAGGAACTCTCCTTCTGAGTATTGGGCCAACAACAGGGCGCCGAACAGCGATTGAGAAGCTCTGGGATCGGTGTAGCCGGCGACGACGAAATCATCGCTCTTCTCGACCGTGAACTTGATCCACTGCGCAGAGCGTCCTCCGCTGTAAGGCGAGTCGGCGTGTTTGGCGATTACGCCTTCCAAGCCCAGTTCGCGTACCCGGGCGTACATAAGCTCTCCCTGATCCTCGAGGTGATCCGCGAAGCGTATCGGCCCGATGGAGGGCAAGATGTCTTTTAATAGGCTTTTCCGCGTTTTCAGGGGCAACGCTCGAAGGTCGAAGTCCGCAAACGCGAGCAAGTCAAACGCATAGAGCGTGGCGGGCAGGGCTATGCTGGCATGTTCGATATCCGTGCGTCGGGTGAGCCGCCCTCGCTTTTGCAGGCGGCTGAAGCTGGGCAAGCCGCGTTCATCGTGCACGATCGCCTCGCCATCCAGGATGAAATGCTCGAAAGGCAGGGCGTTGACGACATCCGCTATTTCAGGGATGGTGGCGCTTAGATTATGGCC
>JBOIDL010000338.1:0-2724 GCA_050740435.1 Gammaproteobacteria bacterium | reverse complement strand
GCGCCAAGCGAGTCCTCATACGATCGGGTCCTATCGCGATACCTTTCGTCAATTTCTGAAGTTCGTTCAGCAGTGGCTGCATAAGCCGCCCTCACGCCTGAGCTTCGAGGAGATCGATGCCCCTTTGGTCGTGGCGTTCTTGGATGAGCGGGAGAAGCACCAAGCTTGAAGCTCGAACTACCAGCGCAACCACCGCCGAAAATCAGTGCCGCTCAAGCCGCCTCGCTGACAGCCATGTAGTGCAGACCTGGGCAGGTGCACTCGTGATTATTCAATGGGTTAGCCCCCCTGTACCCCCTGAATCCGCTAAGTCGGGTTAACGACGAGAGACAGGTCCGTCAGTCCGAGGTGGGAATCCGTTGACCAGCAGCTTTTGACTTTCTGCGCTTGCATCAGGTGCAGGCCCACGGCATCGGTGAGTGTGAGGTCTTGATCGGAAAATCTTCGCAGCAACCGCGCCGCGCCGGCTTGCTCGGCCGCTCCCACCGGCGTGATCTCCAGGGGTTTCATGTCTTCGATCATCGAAAGAAACTGAAGTGCGCGGGTCCGGTCATACCGGCGGAGAAACCATGCGTGTCCCTCGGCAACCACCAGGGTCGTGGTGATTATCGCAGGCGGTCCCGAAAATAACCGGCGAAAGAGGGGGTGGTATGTGTCCGAGCGATCGACGAAAGCGATAAATGCCGATGTATCGACGTAAGCGTCAGTCCCTTTTGCCCATAGACAAGGTCGTCGATGTTCCGGCTCGATCTAGGATCGCCCGACTCGACCATGCCTGCGTAACGCATCCAGAGATTGGCCCCATCGGCGGGAATCATCGTACGTAGCGAACGGCGCAGCAACTCCGCCAATGAAATCCCCAAGCGTTCCGCCTCACGCTTGGGGCGTTGTACTCGGGTTCCGTCAGGCTAATCTGCGTCCGAATCATGATAACAGTTTAGTAAATGGCAAGGGTCGATGGCTAGGCGGATATTGCTGGCGTCGCGCCGGCGTGTCGGAGGCGTAAGGTTCCCTTGAGCCCATAGCCCCTAATGGCCTAACTCGCTATTATTCTCTGTAGTCGCCCGTGCAACCGATACCCGCCATGACCCAGACCAAGCGAGCGCGCGCTCGCAAGCCAACTCGTCCCCAGTTCTTAGGCTGGCAGACCAGCGACGAGGAGGAGATCGAGCGCCGCCGCCAGCGCGCTCGCGAAGAAACCATACGCATCGAACCGCTCGAACCCGAACACGATCCCTTTGGCAGCTTCAGCGCCCGTTCGGCCAGCGCCGAAGCGTATTGTGTCGAGATCCGCTCGCTCGGCGAGCATATCAATTCCTGTGATTGCCCAGATCACCAAGTCAACAGCCTCGGTACCTGCAAGCACATCGAGGCCACGCTACAGGTCTTGAGCCGGCGACGCGGCTACCAAGAAGCACGGGCGCGCGGTAACAAGCGCCTGGAGGTGTTCCTCGATCGGCGTGACGCCCGCTTCAAGATCCAACCGCCACAGCGCGGGTCTGGAGATTCCGAGCCGAGGCGCTTGCTCGCCGCTTATTTCTCCAGCGAGGGTGCGCTGCTCGGCGATCCGCTCGCCGCGCTCCCGGCGATAGAACGCACGATCGGCAAAGCCCCGCCGCGCCTCAGGAACATGATCCGACTCTCCCGCCACCTCGTCCCCTCGTTGGCGAAGCTGCGGCACCGGGCCGAGCAAGAGCAAAGCCGCAAGGACTTCGAGGCGGATGTCGCGGCCGGCAAGCGGAGCATGGAGGTGCTGCACGCGCCGCTCTATCCCTATCAGCAGGAAGGGATGCTGCATCTCGCCTTCAGCGGACGGGCGCTCCTAGCGGATGAGATGGGTCTCGGCAAGACCATCCAAGCGATTGCCGCCTGCGAGCTGTTACGGCGGCTGCGCGGGATCGAGCGAGTGCTGGTCGTGACGCCAGCCTCGCTCAAGGCCGAATGGGAGGAGCAGATTGCCAAGTTTACGGCGCTGCCCGCGCTTGTGATCCAAGGTCCGCGGGCCCTCCGGCTCAAGCAATATCGGCAAGCGTCTTTTTTCTATCTGATCAACTACGAACAGGTCCGTCCCGATCGCCGTGAGATTAACGAAGTGCTGGCCGCGGATGTGATCGTGCTCGACGAGGCGCAGCGCATCAAGAACTGGCAGACCCGCACGGCGGAGGCAGTGAAACGCCTCACAAGCCGCTACGCGTTCGTGCTCACCGGCACGCCCGTCGAGAACCGCATCGACGAGATCTATTCCATCGTCCAGTTCCTGGACCCGAGTATCTTCGGGCCCTTGTTTCAATTCAACCGGGACTTCTATGCGCTGGACGAGCGCGGGCGGCCGGTGGGCTACAAAAATCTCGATGAGCTACACCGCCGTCTGCGGCCCCTCATGCTGCGCCGGCGTAAGGACGAGGTCGAGGACCAGCTTCCGGGACGCACGGTGAACACCTACTTCGTGGCCATGGCGCCCGAGCAGGCCACGCGCTATGAGGAGTACGAAACACGGGTGGCCCGTCTCATCGCCCAGGCGAAGCGCCGCCCCCTCCTGCGCGAGGAGATGGAGAAGCTCCAGAAATGGCTTGCCTGCATGCGCATGCTCTGCGACACCCCTTACATCCTTGACCGCGATTGCCGTGTGGCGCCGAAGATTGACGAGCTCAAGAACGTCCTCGATGAGTTGCTGGAAGGGGGTGATCCCAAGCTCATCGTCTTCTCCGAATGGGAGCGGATGCT
>JBOIDL010000337.1:0-2740 GCA_050740435.1 Gammaproteobacteria bacterium | reverse complement strand
GTGCATCTGTAAGCTCGATAACACTGGCTGTTCGCATGCTCGCCTCCTCGTTCGATCTCCAGATCAGATCGACCGGAAGGCATATAGTTCCATCAATTACGAAGCGCTACACTAGTGGGCATGCTGTTGGACGTCATGATATACGTGGAACTCGTGGCCATGCTGTTGGTTATTCTCCTGGCCGCCGAGATTTTCACCAATGCGTTGGAACATCTGGGTGAAAAACTAAAAATCTCCGAAGGAGTCACGGGCTCGCTGTTCGCCGCTGTCGGCACCGCTATGCCGGAGAGCATGGTCCCCATTCTCGCTATCTTTGCCGGGACTGAACATGTAGAAGTCAACGAAGAGATAGGCGTCGGGGCGATCATCGGCGCACCGCTGATGCTCTCCACGCTGTCCTTATGCCTGATGGGCTTGTCGGTCGTCGGGCAGCGCGGGTTAAAAGGGGGGCTCACGCCCGAGAAAACCGGGCTCGCACGGGACCTAAATTTCTTTTTGCTGGCCTTCGGCATTGCTGCCGGGGCGCTTTTTATCCCGCGAGAACCCCACCATTTCGTCACTTTAAAAGTTGTGCTAGCCCTGACCCTGGTGCTCGTTTATTTCGTCTATGTCATGCTGACGCTGCGGGTGTCGGCGCAATTGGTTAAGGATGGCCACGGTACGCAGGCGCATACGGACATGTTCCTGTGCCGGCTCGGATTGCCCGACCACATGCTGGTCCTGGTATTTCAGATCGCTGTTGGGCTCGGGTTATTGGTCGCCGGCGCAGAAGGGTTTATTCATAATGTAGATCAAGTGGCGCGCGAGATAGGCGTTTCAGCGCTGTTGCTGTCGCTCTTGATCATCCCGATCGCGACCGAGCTTCCCGAGAAAGTGAACAGCATACTCTGGATCCGCCGCAACAAAGACACGCTGGCGTTCGGAAACATCACGGGCGCAATGGTGTTTCAGGGTACCATTCTTCCGGCCATCGGCATCCTGTTGACACCCTGGGATTTGCGCCTGGAGGTAATCACGGGGGTGCTCGTCGCCTTCGTCGCGGCCCTATGGCTAAGGCTGGCGGTCGGGGTGGGGAGGCTCTACGTCTGGCAGCTCATCATTAACGGTAGCCTCTACGCTGCCTATCTCATTGCGGTCTTGGGGTAGCGTTCCTAACGGCGCCAAAACGCCGGTCATTAAACCACTGAACCTCATGAACCAGCAAAAGTATCGCGACCGTACACCCTCTGCGCGCGTGATCTGGCAGGCATCCCTGTGGGTGGGAGTTTCCATCCTCGGGGCGAGCGCGGTAGGCGGTATCGCGCTGCATCGAGGAGAAGCGATCAACAGCCTGTGGTTCATCGTCGCCGCACTGTGCATCTATGCACTCGGTTACCGCTTCTACGGCGCCTTTATCGCCGCCAAGGTGCTGGCTTTGGATGGCACGCGCGCGACCCCGGCTGAACGGTTTAACGATGGCCGCGACTTTGTCCCCACACATAAATGGATCGTTTTTGGGCACCACTTTGCGGCTATCGCGGGTCCGGGCCCCCTCATCGGGCCGACCCTAGCGGCGCAGTTCGGTTACCTGCCCGGCACCTTATGGATTTTGGTGGGGGCGGTGCTCGGGGGCTGCGTACAGGATTTCGTGATCTTGTTTTTCTCGACCCGGCGCGATGGCCGCTCGCTCGGACAGATGGCCCGCGATGAGCTTGGACCGGTCGGCGGAGCGGTGGCGCTCGCGGGTGTCATGGCTATCATGATCATTCTCATCGCCGTCCTCGGGCTGGTTGTCGTCAACGCGATGAAACATAGCCCGTGGGCCACCAGCACCGTCGCCGCGACGATCCCGATAGCCTTGTTGATGGGCGCTTATATGCGCGGGATCCGGCCCGGACGGGTGCTCGAAGGGACTTGCCTCGGTGTGATCTTGCTGCTGCTCGCGGTCCTGGGAGGAGGCTGGATCGACGCACAGCCCTGGCTACGCGCGTGGTTCGATTACGACGCTCCGAGCCTGGCACTCCTGGTCATCGCCTACGGCTTTGCGGCCTCGGTTCTTCCGGTCTGGCTGTTGCTCGCGCCGCGCGATTACTTATCGACGTTCATGAAGATCGGAACCATCGTGGCGCTGGCCGTGGCGATCGTGGTGCTCCAGCCCGAGGTCAAGATGCCTGCGCTCACGCAATTTATCGATGGCACCGGACCCATCTTCGGAGGCAAACTGTTCCCGTTTGTCTTTATAACGATTGCCTGCGGCGCGATCTCGGGGTTTCACTCACTTGTCGCCTCGGGGACGACGCCGAAGCTCCTCACCAACGAGCGGGATGTGCGTTTCATCGGTTACGGCGCGATGATGATGGAGTCCTTCGTCGGGATCATGGCGATGGTGGCGGCCACCGTATTGGAACCCGGCGTGTATTTCGCCATCAATAGCCCGGCGGGTGTCGTCGGGGCGGAGGCGGCCGAAGCCGTGGCCAAGATCACGAGCTGGGGTTTTCCGGTGACCGTGGAACAAATGCAATCGCTCTCGGCGTCGATGGGGGAAGCGACGCTGTTCGCGCGCACTGGCGGCGCCCCGTCCTTGGCCGTAGGCATGGCCAGCATTTTTTCCAGCACCTTCGGTGGCGGTCTTCTGGCCGTGTGGTATCACTTCGCGATCATGTTCGAGGCGCTATTTATCTTGACCACCTTGGACGCGGGTACCCGTTGCGCGCGCTTCATGCTCCAAGACCTCCTGGGGAACCTCATTCCGGCCTTAGGG
>JBOIDL010000336.1:0-2810 GCA_050740435.1 Gammaproteobacteria bacterium | reverse complement strand
GTCATCGACGACCCGCGGGTGACCTTGCGCTTGCGAGACCTCCTTGCGGCCATCAGCTGCCTTGATGAACTCATCCGAAACCACTGCCTCTCAGAGTAAAATTCGTGGGGATCTCACAGGGTCAGGCTCAAATTCATCTTACCTTCCCGATCCGGAAATACGCGGTAGCCCAAGAGCCGCTCCAAGAGCCGATCGGCCTGGGATTCGCCGTCACCGCGTTCGACGCCAACGAACACCAAGAGCCCGGTGGCGATGGCGCCGATGGTGACACCCTCGACCTGGACCCGTGCTTCGGTAACGCGCTGAAGAAGACCGATCATTGCCCAGTGACTTCCGGTATCTGTAAGAGGACGGCGCGCCCGCTATCCTAACAAAGTTCACGATAATGGCGGCGTGTCGTTCTTCCGTGGGGGCACACGGCGGCGGAGATCCCTGCGATAAGCCGTCATCCTTGTACCACAGGCATCCTTCAACCGGCCAGCCACACCAGGACCCACACCATAAGCCGGGAGTCCCAGATATACTCTCCGCCATTTCTCATGCTGGTGGTCGGGCCCTCCAGCAAAAAAGGCTGCGCCCAACATTACACCCACTTTCCGGTTCAGACCAAGTGGTTAAGCATTATGGGCTACCATGATTGTCGCAAGCAGTAATTTGGACAAGCGTGAAACCAAGCAATGCGTCGGAGGATAGGAACTCCGTCAGGCGATCTGCAAGCACTTAGAATGATCTCCGGTCTTTTTCTTTGATTGGGGTTGGTGTGCTGATAGCTGCGTTTTAGCAGTACAGCGATTAAGATTTCTTGAACAACGGCGTAAAGGCCGATGCGACTGTTGTGGATTGATGGGATGGCCAGCGCGAACCTCAAATGCAACTATAGTTAGACGGTGATACGCGGATGCGGTTTAAGAATCCACAGGGGGATCGCGCGGCCCAGGTAGTGATCGTTACCGGGGGCTCCCGTGGCATTGGGCTCGCTACTGCGCGTGCGTTCCTCGAGCAGGGAGCGCGGATCGGGATCTGTGGGTTCGATCCAGAGCGGCTGCTTGAGGCCCGCAAGGCACTCGAGGGGCTAGGCGAGGTGGAAACCGTCGTGGCCGACGTGCGCTTCATCGGGCAGATCCAGGCATTCGTCGAGCGGGTGATCGTTCGCTTCGGGACTGTGGATGTGCTGGTCAACAATGCGGGCCGGGCCTCGGTCGGGCGTTTTGCCGAGGAGGAGCCGGGGAGCATCGACGCGGTCATCGATGTCAACGTGAAGGGCGTGCTCTATGCGACGCGGGTCGTCCTACCGCACATGCTGCGGCAGGGACGTGGGGTGATCATCAATGTATCCTCGGGAGCGGGCCTGACTGGTTTCCCCGAGATCGTGACCTACTGTGCCTCTAAGTTCGCTGTGGTGGGTTTTACCGAAGCCCTCGCCCAAGAGCTGCGCGGGACGGGCGTGCAGGTGTATGGCCTCTGTCCGGGGCGGGTCGCCACGGACATGCAGCAGCAGTACTCAGGCAGGAAGATCGGGATGCCGCCGGAGCGGGTCGCGGAGGTCATCCTCCAGCTTGCGGGCCGCTGCCCCCCGGTGGCGAGCGGCCGCTGTATGCCCTTGCCGGGCTGAGCGCGCATCCGTGAACGGAGGGGCAATGCAGGATACTGGTGCGAAACAATGGGTGGTGGACGGGTTAACAAAATATCGGCAAGGTCCCCTTACGGAAGGAATTGGTTGATATATTTTCATTGGTTGAACTGCCTGATGGGCGCGAACTCATGCTGGTCTCCAAGTAAACCGGGACAGCACCCCCGGATAAATCGTGAAGATCCAAATGAAGGTAAAGATGCTCTCGGCGGGGATGGTCATCACCCACGAGTTAAACCACGAATGTCGTTATCTGTTGCTGCGCGCGTACAACTACTGGGACTTCCCCAAAGGGATCGTCGAGTCTACGGAAGACCCGTTTGAGGCGGCGCGGCGCGAGGTGGAGGAAGAGACCTCATTGAGGAGCCTCGACTTTCCGTGGGGCCAGGTGTTTTGCGAGACCGAGCCCTACGGCGCCGGTAAGGTGGCGCGCTACTATCTCGCTGCCACGCGAGAGGTAGCTGTGACTTTAGCGGTCAGCATGGAACTCGGCCGGCGGGAGCACGATGAATATCGCTGGCTACACTATGGAGAGGCCCGGGCGCTCTTGTCTGCGCGGCTCATCGCTATCCTGGATTGGGCACGCGAGCTGAGCGGGTGCTGAAGACCGCGCCAAAAGCGTCTCGAGCCGCAAGCAATGTGGGCCGATAGCTTCCCGGGTACTATTGAATCCTGTCGTCGCCGGCATAAGCGAATGCCGCCTGACCCATGCGCACCGCGGTCAATAATCAGCGGATCCAGATCTGGCCGCGCACTGTGTGTAAGTTCATGCCCAAGCGCCCACCGCCACCATCACTATCTCAGACAAGCGGCATGCGATAGGAGCAGCTAAATCGCTTTCCAAACTCGCACATATGAATTTTCAGGAACGACAGGCGCTGATACACATTCAACTGATGGCGAAGCATCGCATTCTCCGTCTGGAGCAATGCGCGAGAGCGACAACAAGCTATTAGAAACGCTAAGAACGTGCGAACAAGGGTAGACCTTCGGGAATAGCTCAGGGTATCGAGGATTTTTGTCACCCTACATCCAAATGCCTTCCCCGAGCTAGATCTGGGGCTTATTTAACCCTAACGTTGCAAAAAATCCGGTTGTTCGGCGGCTCACGCAGCTTTCAAAGCCGCCAGGTAATGCAACAACTCCTCCTGGACCGCTTGATTGGCTGACATACTGAGGG
>JBOIDL010000335.1:0-2817 GCA_050740435.1 Gammaproteobacteria bacterium | reverse complement strand
TCCGCAAGGACAGCTCACCCTCACTATGTCAGCCAATCAAGCGGTCCAGGAGGAACTGTTGCATTACCTGGCGGCTTTGAAAGCCGCGTGAGCCGCCGAACAACCGGATTTTTTGCAACGTTAGGGTTAAACCATCGGGGAACAGCGGAGTGACCGTCTCGCGGAGGAAACGCCGAAAGTGAAACTCCGAGATCGTGGAGCCGTCCGATTTGGATAAGCCGAAGATGAGCTCGGTGCGGGCGAAGGGCTCGCCGGCGAGCGGGGCTTTTGCATAGCGCTTGAGCGTCGTGGTAGTTCGACGCGACCTCGGGGTAATCGGGTACCGGCGAGGTCGCTTGATCGGCATAAGCGCACCCATAGGTAAGCGATAGTCCTAAGAGTAGGCTGGTAAACAAGGTGGTGCGACGAATTGTCATGCTATATCTCCTGTGGCCTTGGGCCAGGTCCCGGTGGCCTGTACGTGATTAATCTCAAGAGGCTCGTCCAAGGAGTGTCGTTGGACAGAGCGGCTCTTTGTACGGTTATCTCGCTGGACTGACGCAAAGGTTCAAACCATGATGACGATTTCTCAGGCGTTCCGAGCGGCCTGAGGCGCATGGAGATGAAGATGCCAAGAGCAGGCAATATCTTCTATGGCTGGTGGATCGTTTTGGCGGCGGCGGTAGGTCTGTTGTTCAGCATTGGGCCTATCATAGTCTTTACCCTGGGCGTATTCCTGAAGCCCCTCGGCAGCGAGCTGTACTGGAGCCGCGCCGAGATCTCGTTGGCGTTTACCCTATGCACCGTCATGACAAGCCTCGCGATGCCCCTCGTCGGTCGACTCGTCGATCGTCACGGCGCTCGCCGAGTCGCCGTTCCTTCGTTGCTGTTATTCGGTATCTTAGTAGCCTCATTGTATTTCCTCACAGCAAGCCTCTGGCATCTATACGCAGTATTTGTCTTGATTGGGCTCGTCTGCAGTGGGTCCACGCCATTGCCTTACGCGGGTGTGATCTCCGAATGGTTTGATCGGCGTCGTGGCCTGGCCCTGGGATTCACCATGGCGGGCGTCGGCGTGGGCACATTGGTCATGCCTTCCCTCGCGCATGCCTTAGTGAGCACGAACGGCTGGCGCGCGGCCTACGCTTGCCTTGGGATGCTCGTTATCGTTATCGCCGCACCGACGGTGGGGCTACTGCTCAAAGAGACACCGGCAATGATGGGTTTGCAACCGGATGGCGACTCAGCTCCGGCTGCTGGTGTGGTAAAGACGCGGAGTCAGCCCGCGGGGCTGGACTGTCGTGACGCCTGGCGCACCACGGCCTTCTGGTGTCTCGCCGTGGCATTCTTTCTGGTTTCGTTGGTCACGAACGGTTGCGTTGTGCACCTCGTTCCCTTGCTCACCGATCGCGGCGTCTCTCCGCAGAGCGCCGCCTTTGTCGCTTCAGTTGCCGGCGGCGCGGTGCTCGTAGGAAGGGTGTGGACGGGTTATCTCTTGGATCGATTCTTTGCGCCGACTGTCAGCATAGGATTTTTCTTGGCGCTAGCGCTCGGCGTATTTCTCCTATGGGCTGGTGCCATGGAAACCGGTGCGCTCTTCGCCGCAGTGCTCGTTGGTCTAGGGCTAGGCGCGGAGGTCGATATTATCGCTTTTCTGGTGGGCCGCTACTTCGGGCTACGCGCCTTCGGTGAGATCTACGGGTATCTCTTAGCAGCTTTTGTGCTGGGCGCCGGGGTAGGACCGCTGCTCATGGGCGGCGGCTTCGATGCAACGGGCTCGTATCGTTGGGTGCTCGGCGCGTTCGCGCTGATAACGCTAGTGGCTTCCGGGTTGATGACGCAACTAGGGTCTTATCGGTACGAGGCCGGCGTGCAAAGGCCTAGGGCGCCTCGGTAAAAAGCCGCGGTGCAGCTATCCGCACGCTGGGACTGATGCGTTGCTTAGTACTCCGGTGGCGGGAGATCATGACCCTCGCGTGCGAGATAGATCACGGCGCTGATCGTGCCGTCAGTCTGCTCCTCGGAATGCATCATCATTCTGGGCAAGAGCTGGCCGACCTTGAAACTAAAGTGCTGCTCAAAACGCATCTGTTGTTCTTGATCCGCATACACGACCTCTAACCGACACAGCGTCGCACGGCACTCCATGTCTTGGACCTTAGTGCTTGAAAATTCCTCGCTTCCCAGCGCCTGGCCTAGCGCGTCCATTGCCTGGATTGACCAGACGCCATCGGCTGATTCCTGCTGCAGCACTGTCTCCCCGGCCGCCATGCGCGCCAAGCTACGTTGGTTATCCGCTTCGATCACATCGGCGTCTTGGTCGCGTAACTCCTGCTCGCTTAAGACGACGGCATCCGCGGGTTTTTCAGTGCCGCTTGGCTTGGCCGATTGCTGGGCATGCGCAGCGGACTGCACGAGCTGGCGCAATTGCCGCTGCACCTTGGCTAAATCCGACCTGAGGAGCGCGATTTGGCTCCTCAGGTCGACGGATTCTGGATCGACCTGGCCGTCTTTCTCGTTCGCCGCGCCGGGGCCAAATTCAACGCTCCAAAAAGTATCATCCGCATGGACCGCTGAAGCGGGTTCGGTGAGAGCACGGGGGCCCGGCTTAAGTTCGGTTAAACCCGAAGCCACCACCCCCGCTATGATAACCCCGGCTGCGAACAAACGTCGAAAAGACGACATGGTTCCCTCTCCAGTGGCTAGTATAGAGACACATTAATTACGAAACATAGTGCCGTCCTAGCTTGTTGTCGGCATCTTGGCGGGTAAATGTCCAATTGATGCCGCGACGCTCGGCATTGCGGCGGTGTTGCCAAGCGGCCACTTCAGCGCTCA
>JBOIDL010000334.1:0-2829 GCA_050740435.1 Gammaproteobacteria bacterium | reverse complement strand
AAATGTCCGCCCTCGGTGCCGCAATGCGTAAGCTCGTCCATATCTGCTTTGGAGTCCTAAAACATCAACGACCTTACCAACCACAATCCGTTTAAATACCCCTTGACAACAAAGACGGTATCTACATTGGATACCTCTCTTAAAATACCTACGTATGAGGGGGTCCTAAGCAAAAGATGCTCAGCGACTGGAGCAGGACCGCTTCTCTGCTATTGGCCATCGCGGTCACGGGCGTCTATGCCAACCCGCCTCCTTCTCCGCCCGCTGCGCCTCGACAAGCGTCTAGCGGACGACTCGCCGAGAGCTTGTTTAAACAAGGTCTTGAACACTACCGACAGGGAAGACTGGAAGGCGCCACTGCAGCGTGGCAACGCGCGTTGCGCAAATTCGAAGAAGCACACGATAGGCAGAGTTCGGCGCAAACGCTGGGCAACCTCGGAGCAGCATTAAAAGACCAAGGCCGATACGCGCAATCCTTGGATCACCACCGCCGGGCGCTCGCCATTCTGGAAAATCTAGGCGATCGTTCGCTCCAGGCCACGGTGTTGATTAATCTCGGCAATACCTACGAGCGCTTGGGCGAGTATTTCAAGGCGGAAGGGGCTTTTCGAACAGCATTGAACACCGTGAGGGCGCTCGGCGATTCGGCCGGCGAAGCCCTGGTCCGTAGCAACTTGGGCGGAATCCATGCTAAGACAGGCGCATACGAAAAAGCGATCCCGCACTACCAAGAAAGCGCCGCGATTGCAAAGAGGATAAAGGATCCTAGCGGAATAGCTTACGCGCTGAATAACCTTGGTTCAGCGCATCATGCTCAAGGACACCTCCGGAAAGCGCTGCGGTACTATACGGAAAGCCTGGTTCTCGCGCGCGAGGTCCGCGATGCGCGGCTACAGGCCGAAATTCTGATCAACCTAGGGACGGCCGAAGAAGACCCGCGACATTTTACGATAGCCATTCGACATCACCGGGACGCTCTCGATCTGGCGTCGAAGCTTGGGGATCGGCGTTTACAAGCCGTCGCACTCAATAACCTCGGTCACACCTATTTTAGTGCGCACGATCTCGCAAGAGCCGAGCAGTCACTGCGTCAAGCGGTTGCCCTATACGATTCGTTACGGCCCGGGCTTGCGAACATTGCGAAGATCTCAATCTTTGATACGCAGGTCCTTACCTACAATCTGCTCCAGCAAATCTTAGTGGTCCAGAAAAAATATGACGTGGCGCTGGAAGTCGCCGAGCAAGGCCGAGCTCGGGTCTTCGCCGAGCAGCTCGCGCAAAGGGTAGCGTCGGGAAGCGTGCCCACGATCTCGCCACCGAGCATCAAACAAATCGAGCAGATAGCCCGCGAGCACCGGGCGACGTTAGTGGAATATTCGCTCATACCGGAAGATGCATTTAAGGTTCAAGGTAAGCTTCGCGGGCGGGCGGGTACCCTCTACATCTGGGTCGTACAACCGGGTGGAGCAATAGGCTTTCGGTCTCTAGATCTGACGACTAAAAATGTCGCTCTTTCTGATTTCGTTGGACAGATGCGAACGACATTGGGGCTCCGCGGAAGAGGCGGTTCGGCGACGGATAATCCGACCGTGGCCGACGACGACCGTCCCTTGCGCGAACTGCACGAGGTGCTGATCGAGCCGATAGTCGATTTATTACCGACGGATCCCGCTGCGAGGGTTGTTTTCATCCCGCACGAAACCTTGTTTCTGGTGCCTTTTCCCGCACTGGAAGATAACTCCGGTAGGCATCTCGTCGATCGCCATACCATTCTTACGGCACCCTCGATTCAACTGCTTGACTTGACGCGGCAACGGCGGAAGCGGATCCTCAGTAAGTCGCTCGGCAGAGCCCTCGTCGTGGGAAATCCGTCGCCGATGCCAAAGATTTTGGCGTATCCCGACGAACCACCTATGCAGCTTGATCCACTTCTTGGCAGCGAACGAGAAGCAATCGATGTCGCGAAGATCTTAAATACAGAACCTGTAATCAATGCGAAAGCAACTAAAGCTTCGGTAATTTCCCGAATGGCCAAGGCCCGAATTATTCACCTAGCAACGCACGGAATACTGGACGATATCCCAGGCAACGATATGCCCGGCGCCATCGCGCTTGCGCCCTCAGGATCCGATGATGGTCTGTTGACGGCCGAAGAGATTGTGAATATGGCGTTTGAAACAGAACTCGTGGTACTGAGCGCGTGTGACACGGGCCGCGGCCATATTTCTGGCGATGGCGTTATTGGTCTGTCGCGATCGGTGATCATTGCGGGTGCCCCTAGCGTTATAGTCTCTCTATGGAAAGTCCCAGATGCAGCGACGTCAGTACTCATGACGAGATTCTACGAATATTTAAGCCATGGCCGCGACAAAGCCGCGGCGCTACGCCAGGCGATGCTGGACACTAAGCAGAGCTACCCGAAGCCCCGGGATTGGGCGGCCTTCACCTTGGTCGGCGAAGCTTAATAGCATAGGTATTCGCGCAATAAATTGTGAATCGCGGGGAGAAAGCCCGGAGCGCACGCATGCGCATCATCGCCGATCCCAACATCGCCTATGTGCGCGACGCGTTTGGCGCACTCGGAGCCTTGCGATTAGTCGCTGGCCGGGATTGGTCCCCGGAGATCGCGCGCGACGATCTGCTGCGCAGTTGCTCCCATATATCCGGCCTGTTTGTGAGGCCTTGGTCGCCTCTGGCCGTTGTTAGCCCAACTTTCTCAACTGGAGGGGATCAGCCGCCGGGAAGGCGCATAAATCGGACGGTGCGGTCAATAGGTCTCCACTACAAATGGGTGGGTTCGCTTCAGTGTACGAGTTGGCCTGCGGCGGT
>JBOIDL010000333.1:0-2873 GCA_050740435.1 Gammaproteobacteria bacterium | reverse complement strand
AGGAAGCCGTCAACGACACCATGCTAGTGGTCTGGCGAAAGGCGAGCGAGTTCGATCCCGACCGTGCGCTTGTGTCCACCTGGCTCTTTGGCATCGCCCGCCATGCAGGGTTGAAGGCGCTCGCGCGATCCGCCAATGGGGCGTCTTCGACACTTTCCATCGGCGAGGAATGCGATCACGCGGAACTCGAACACACCGACAACCCCCGCGGCAACGGTCCTCGGTTGGGAACTCGGCCGTGAGCTTATGGCCGCCCTTGATCAACTCTCGCCGGAGCACCGCGCCGTCATCGAACTCACCTTCGTCGAGGGATTATCGTACTCGCAGATCGCGAGTGTCATGGATTGTCCGGAAAGTACTGTGAAGACGCGCATGTTCTATGCCCGCCGACGGCTGGCACAGCTCTTATCGCATCTCGAGTTGGAAGGCGCGTATGCGTCGTGAGAGCCGAACGGATCGATCCTGAACCGATCGCCGCGACCGCGGTGCGCCATCCACGTGCATGCGCGACGTCCTAGCCTACATCCGGACTCCTACGACACAGGCTGGCCCCGGCCCCTTCAGCCAACACTCCCATGTGTAATTCAGCAAAGTGCTTCCGAGCCATTGAACCTTTCGCGTCGAACAAGGTGATAACGTCGCGAAGAACGAGAACGGCAGTAGCAACCAAGGTTGCAGTGCACTCGCTCTTCACCCAATCCGAAGCGCTGAGATTGCCTCGGACATTAGCAACTTTATTTGAGTGAATATAGGAGTAAGCAACATGAATGCGAAAAATCGTTTGATGGCTATCGGGGCTCATACGATGAACACGACCGAGCACGACGAGTCCAAAGACCGCAGGCCGTCCACGACCTTGACGAAGCAGGGCGTTTTCGATCCGAAGCCTTCGAGCTTCCGCGAGTGGGTGCGCGACTCGCTCGGCGCTCGCTTTCGGGCTGAGGCCGGCCGCTATCACCTCTATGTTATGTACGGTTGCCCCTGGGCGCATCGCACACTCATCGTGCGGGCGCTCAAGGGGCTCGAGCGCACCATCGACATCACCGCCGTCCTCAAGTGTAACCTTAGGCGCCTCATCGACTATTTGAACCTCTTCGCCGACACGCGCGAGTTCTTCCAGTGGCCAGGGCTTCGGTTGCCCACTGCGAGCCAAGCTGAAAATACCTTGTCAGCGGCAGCGCCAGGGCTTGACAACGGGGTCCTTATAGAAGGACGTTTCTATTCGGAGATTAATACGCCTGTATTCGCCCGTCGTACCGTCGCCGTGCTCGCCTGCGCCGCCGCGCTCACGGCCACGCTTGGTCTCGGAGCCGCCGCGGACGCTCACGCCGCCAACTACTACAACATCGTCAACACGCAGACCGGGCGTGCGCTCGAGGCGACCGTGAGCGGCCGCGTGAAGCTCGCCCCACGGGATCCGAAGAACCTGCTGCAACAGTGGAAGCAGACCGATCGCCTGAACTTCGGCCCGTTCTATGAGGTCGCCGTGCAGAACCGCCTGCTCGGGTGCCTGCGGTCGGACTCCGATGGGTCGTCGGGCATAGCTCCGCTGAAGGTCGGCAACTGCGCCGGCTCGAGCTCGGACTCGCGCAAGCGCTGGTCGCATCTGAGCGGGGCCGTGACCGCGAGCCCGTCCATTCCGGGAGCGCAAATGGTGAACTCGCAGAGCGCGGAGTACATCGGCGAGGAGTTCTGCTTCATTACCTGCGGCCCGACCCCGCTCGCCACGCTGTGGGGCGCCTCGGTGATCGCGTCGGACCCTGCCGAAGCGGGAGGGTTCGTGAAGTGGCGATACAGGTTCGCGACCTCGGCGCCGTGAGGTGCCGGAGCGCTAGTGAGGTGGACCCAGGGCTTCGGCGGCGGCAGCTTTCGCAAGCTCGAGGATCTCGACAGCGGGTGCAGCGTGACCAACGAACCATCCGGTTCTCGACGACATCGCCTCGGCAATTAGCAACTTTATCTGAGTGAATATAGGAGTAAGCAACATGAACGCGAAAAATCGTTTGATGGCTATCGCCTTGACTTCCTGCGCCGCTTTCGGCAGCAGTGCTCATGCCGCCGAGGGGGCGGTCAAGGTCGACTGCGACAACTGCGATGCCGTATCTCTAGGAACTACCGGTAACGGCACCTTTGCCAGTACTGGTGCGCGCATGATGAGGAGTCATGATGTTCAGTAGATCCGGTGGTCGTGAGGACAGTGCAAAGAAGCACGATGTAATCGTTGCGTACATGACAGGGCCGGGCCTTGCAGCCGTACAGAGCACCTTAGCTCTCACGTGCGAGGAGCCGTGCATAGCTACAAGACCGGCCCTGTCTCTCTTCTGTCGTCCAACTTGCCGATGCTCATCCGGTGGCCGGTGGCGCGGTAATAGGGCTGGAGGGTTTTTTAAAATTGGAGATAGAACAATGAAGCGATTAACACCTATGTGGTTTTCTCGGACTGCGAGCCTTTGGCTGCATGGGATCCCTGTGAGTCTAGTTCTGGGTAGCCTATCGGTATGCGCTGCGTATGCGGCCGGCCCTGCGGATGTGGGCTTTCCCGGGAAGATAACGTTACAAGACGGGAAGATGACGGCCCGGATCGTAGCTGCACCGCTGCGGCGGGTAATAGAGGAGGTGAACAAGCTGAGCGGGGTAAAGGCCCGATGGCTGAGCCTGGATGGGGAGGAACCGGTATCGGTGGAGTTTACCGATCTTCCCTTTTCTGAGGCGCTCAGACGGATCCTCGGTGAGAAAGACTTCGTGCTCTTTGACCCATCCGCTAGAGAAGGAGCGAGGCCCCCACAGATCTGGATCTATCCCAGGGGACAAGCAGGGGAACAGCTAGTGGTCATACAGGAAGGGGAAACTACGCCGCCTGCGCTCAGTGACGC
>JBOIDL010000332.1:0-2920 GCA_050740435.1 Gammaproteobacteria bacterium | reverse complement strand
AAAGGGGAGAGCTGCGCCTCTCCCCTTTGGAAACCCCATCGCTAAGGTCCCCGCGGCAAGACCCCGGGGAATAGATTTAAAATAAGGTAAGCCCTGCCCCGTGCTAGCGCGGGAAGGGCTCGGGAACTGCCTGGATGCCGCGGCGGAATCTCCTAAACTACCCCACTCTGGCCGTTACTTGCGGTCTTCCTTGACCTCTTCAAAATCCGCATCCACTACGTTGTCCGCGCGGGCCGCGCCGTTACCGCCAGGAGTTTCCGATTCCGGAGGCTGCTGCGGCTCGGCGCCGGCCTCCTTGTACGCCCGCTCGGCGATCTTTCCAGCCAGACCGGAGAGTCGCTGTACCTTGGCCTCAATGGCGTCCTTGTCATCGCCTTTCAATGCCTGTTTCACCTCTTCGAGCGCCGCTTCGATCTCTTGTTTCTCCTCCGCTGATACCTTATCGCCGAGATCGTGCAAGGACTTGGTGGTCGCATGCACAAGCGTATCGGCATGGTTCCGAGCGTTGACCAGCTCGTGGAAACGGCGATCCTCTTCACGATGGGCCTCGGCATCTCTCACCATTTTTTGGATCTCCCCTTCGGCTAGACCGCTCGAAGCCTTGATGACGATCGACTGCTTTTTACCGGTGGCCTTGTCCTTGGCCGACACATTTAAAATGCCATTGGCGTCGATATCGAACGTCACCTCGATCTGCGGGACCCCGCGCGGCGCCGGCGGGATATCGGTCAGATCAAAGCGGCCCAGAGATTTGTTGGCGGACGCCATGTCCCGTTCGCCCTGCAACACGTGGACCGTCACCGCCGTCTGATGGTCTTCGGCGGTCGAAAACACCTGCGCCGCCTTCGTCGGTATGGTGGTATTTTTCTCGATCAATTTCGTCCTGACGCCGCCCAGGGTCTCGATCCCGAGCGACAGCGGCGTGACGTCGAGCAACAGCACATCTTTGACCTCTCCGCCCAACACGCCCGCTTGGATCGCGGCGCCCACCGCAACGGCTTCGTCCGGATTGACGTCTTTACGCGGCTCGCGGCCAAACAAGGCCTTGACCACCTCCTGGACCTTGGGCATGCGGGTCTGACCTCCGACCAGGATCACTTCGTTGATGTCCCCCGCACCGAGGCCGGCATCTTTCAGCGCCGTCTTGCAGGGATCGAGGGTGCTCATGATGATGTCGTCGACCAAGGATTCGAGCTTGGCCCGCGTCAGCTTTATATTGAGATGCTTCGGGCCACTGGCGTCGGCCGTGATATAAGGAAGGTTGATGTCGGTCTGCTGACTCGAGGACAACTCGATCTTGGCTTTCTCGGCCGCTTCTTTAAGCCGTTGCAGCGCCAAGGGGTCGTTGCGAAGATCCACCCCTTGTTCTTTCTTGAACTCGTCGGCGACATAATCGATGATGCGCCGGTCGAAGTCCTCGCCTCCGAGGAATGTATCGCCGTTGGTCGAGAGGACCTCGAACTGATGCTCGCCATCGACTTCGGAGATCTCGATGATCGATATATCGAAGGTTCCACCCCCGAGATCGTAGACCGCGATCTTGGCATCCCCGCGCTGCTTGTCCATGCCATAGGCCAAGGCGGCGGCGGTCGGCTCGTTGATAATGCGTTTGACCTCGAGCCCGGCGATCCGGCCCGCATCTTTGGTGGCTTGCCGCTGCGAATCATTGAAATACGCCGGCACCGTGATCACGGCTTCCTTGACCTCCTCGCCGAGGTAGTCTTCCGCGGTCTTTTTCATTTTGATCAGGACCCGCGCCGAGATCTCGGGCGGGGCCATTTTTTTCCCGCCCGCCTCGACCCATGCATCGCCGTTATCCGCGCGCACAATCTTATAGGGCACCAAGCTCACATCGCGTTTAACGACATCGTCAGTGAAGCGCCGTCCAATCAGACGCTTCACCGCGAAGAGCGTGTTGTGGGGATTCGTCACCGCTTGCCGCTTGGCCGATTGACCGACCAATACTTCGTTGTCCGTCGTAAACGCGACGATGGACGGCGTCGTGCGGCCACCCTCGCTATTCTCCACAACCTTCGGCGTTCCGCCCTCCAGGATGGCCACGCAGGAGTTAGTCGTACCGAGGTCGATACCGATGATCTTTCCCATTACCCGAATCTCCAGAAGTTACGAATTTAGAATGTGAATTGAGCCCGCTCGCTGGTTTGCAACATGGGGATTAAGATAGGATTTTCAATGCATACCCCGCCACCGACTAGTTTGTCGCTGGCGCCGGGCGATCTTCGGGCGCTTTGGCAACGATTACCATCGCCGGCCGCAGCAGCCGATCGTTGAGCGAATAGCCCTTTTGCACCACGCTGAGGACGGTCCCAGGCGCCGAATCTTTCGATTCTTGCATGGTCATGGCTTGGTGTAACTCCGGATTAAAGCGTTCACCTTGGGGCTCGATCGCTTTGATGCCATGCTTGCTCAGCGTCGCGTCCAACATTTTGACGGTGAGATCCAAACCTTCGCGGATCGCCGCGACATCCGCGGATTGATCGGAGGCGGCCCGGCCTAAGTCTAGGCTATCCTTGACCGGAAGCAGATCCACGACAAACCGCTCCAGCGCATATTTGTACGCGTTGGCGACCTCTTTATTCGAGCGCTTGATGACATTTTCCATCTCCGCCTTGGCGCGCAACAGCTCGTCCCGATACTGATCCGCCTTGCGCGTTGATTCATCTAGCGCGACCTGCAATGCATCGACGCTGGCGGCGGGGTCCATGGAAAACACATCTCCCGGCGCGGCCGCCTCTTCGATTATAGTCGGCGCAGGTTCCGGGCCCGGCTGCGCATGCACGGCGTTCTGATTCGCCTTTTGGTCACTCACGGCAACGTCCTCGCTGATTCCATTAGAAAAGGTGGGACATAAATCCCGGAGCACTTGTTAGAAAACAAAACACCTTATCCACCCCCTACA
>JBOIDL010000331.1:0-2931 GCA_050740435.1 Gammaproteobacteria bacterium | reverse complement strand
TGGCCAAATACCTGAGCTGGGAGGCCGTCAAGCCCGGCATGGTGCAGCTGTACGCCGAAGCCTTCACTGAGTCCAGACCTCCTGACATAGAGGGTGCCCAAATTGTCCGCTTTCCGGTCAGCGGGGCCCCGCGATGGCATAGTGGAGGCGAAGTCGGGTTCCTGGGAAGCGCACGGTGGCGCGGTTGAGTTCCTGGCAGAGGGTTGCGATGGCGCGGGTGCGGTGCGGCGAGCTGAGAGGTGCAAGCACGATATTGAGCTGAGTGTCGCTGACCTCGAGATCGGCGCCAGCCTGCAGAGCCGATTGGATAAGGGTACGGCCCTCCTGCTCGGCTCGCTGGTAGTGAGGAGAAACCTGGCGGACCAAGTCGGTTTCTGCCTGGTAGGCGATCATCTTGAGCAGGTTGGAGAGGAGTTTTCGCTCGGGTGCGAGCTTGATCACATCCTCGGAGACCGCCTGCCCTACAGGCACGCGCGTTGGGGTCGCGGCTTGTCGGGCCTCCAGCTTGGCCACCTTGTCCATCGCAGCCCGCAGAGCCTTGCCGAGCTTGCCATGGGCAATCTTGAAGCCACGGACGGTGGGGCGTAGCCGCTCGGGATTATCGGCCACGGCACGGCCGTATTCAGCCTGCAGGCGGGCGAGCTCGGCACGGGCCTGGCGCAGCTGTGCCGCGACGGCCTTGCGCTCGGGATTGGGTACGTCGCGTGCCGGATCATCGGGTTCGACTGTATAGTCCACGAGCGCATCCAGCGCGTACTCCTCGCGCAGGTATTTGAAAAAGTTTTCCTGACGCCAGCGTTCGAACATTCGGAAGGCGACCTCGACAGCCGCCAGATCGCGCCGCGAGGTGAGGATCGCCGTCTGGTGTCCGCTGTCGCACAGGCGAGTGACCTGACGCAAACGCAGCTTACCGCCGAGGAGCCGCACACCCTGGTCGGCAAGTCTGTAGCGGATCTCTCGCCCGTCGATGAGGGCGGCGTGCTCGGCAAAGGACGCTTTGGCCACGCGGCGGAATCTGCCCTTGCGGTAGGTGAGCAGGTCGAAGCCCTCAGCAATGAGCCGTTGAAAGAGGCGTGGGCTGTACCCTCCGCGGTCGAAGACGATGGTCAGTCGACGTTCCCCCACGACGGTGCGCACTTCAGCGAGGATCTCCGGGAGCATCTTCACCAAACCGGCGTTGGCCTCGGCGGTGATCACGAATAACGGATCGCTTGTGGCATCGTTGACCCAGTAGTCGGTGGTGGCGGGCATCACTGAGTGCAGCCTGGCAGCATGGGCTTTGGGCAGCCGGCGCTCGCCGTGATAGACCCGCACATGACCGTCCACGTAGAGGAAACCCATCGCTGTGCCGCGGGCCTGGACCCGACGTTCGGCCAAGGCACGGCCAAACTGGCTCGCGCGGCCGAGCGCGGCCAGCCTGGAGAGCTTGCGGCGCAACGTCTTGACTTCTGGGGCACGATCCAGGCCCAGCAGGCGCCCCAGATCATCCGGGGAATGCTCTTTGAGCGCCTCAGGGCGCTTGATCCGGAGCAGGGCCATCAACAACAGCGTAAGGATCGTCGTGCGTAAGCCATAGAAAGCCGGGCCGAGGCTGCCGTAGATCTTGCGCGCCAGCTCGATGACGCCGCTTTCGATCAAAGCGGGAAGAGCCAGAAGGACCCCGGCGCGAGGCACGCGCAGGCCTGGTCGAAACAGCGGTGCTGCATCCTCCAGCAATCCCAGGTAGGCCAGCAGCCGGTCCAGACGCCGGTCGGCAGGATCGGTATCCAGTGACAGCGATAGCGGCTCGTCAGAGATGAGCTCGGCGGGTGCAGGAAAAGCGGACAGGTTTGGGTCCGCATTCTCCGGCAGGGGCAGGCGGGTCTGCACGGGTTCAGCCGGTACCCAGCCAGCTTGGCGCAACAGCTTGCGGACCGTCTTCTCGCTGACGCCTAGCCGGTGGGCCACCTCACGATTGGACAATCCTTCGGACTTCCAGCGCAGCACCGATTTCAGCCGCTCTTGCCCTTGACGCCTGCGGCCTTTCGGGTAGCCACTCGGGCGTCCCAAGGCCGACAAGCCGCCGGACTCAAATCGACGCTGATGCCGGCGCACTGTTCGCGCAGAGCAACCAAAGGCCCGCGCCACATCGTTTTGATCGGCCCAGCCCTGCTCGACCAAACTGACCATTGCGTGCGCTTCGGCCATTCGATCGCCTACGGTGTACTGAGCCAGCGCCACTCCAGAGACCACGACCACGCGGTGCCCATCCTGTGTACGGATCACACACCGATCGTTGATCTGGACCGTCGCATCCTGTGTCCTCTGACGGGTAAAAAGCGCGGGTTCTCGCTCTGGGTCTCCCATGGCCGGACTGTATCCCGGCGACGGAAAAAAGCGGACAGGTTTGGGTCCGCACCCCCGGCAAGCCGTGACCCAGTGTTTACAGCGGCTTACGAGGGGCTATGTCAGGAGATCTGGAGTCAGGGCGAGCTCCTTTTCGACGCGCACCCGCTCGGCCCCCGCCGAGCTCGCAAGCTGCGCTTCCAGGTTACGCCGGAGGGCATCCAACTCGCTCTCGAACATGGAGCCGACCACCTTGTCGATCAGCTTTCCGAACCCGTACGACACGAGCTCCTTCCCGAGCCAGATCCCACCTCTCACAAGGAGCGGATGCACCGCGAAAGCCGGACCGGTCAGAAAAATGGCGCAGACCATCGCGATGGCGAGCACGCGAAAGGCACGGCGACCATGGCGCATCTCTCGTTTCATGAGTGTCCTCGGAGAAGGAGTTTCGGAACTTCGAGAGCTTAGACCAGCGGCCTGGGCCAGTCAACAAAATCGCCGGGCACGTATAAGCTCGGCTCCGGGGCGACTTCGGCTCATCGCCGGGACGAAGCTAGACCCGGCAGCGGCTCTGGTAGGCTCCCCCTATGGGCTACGCGATCAGCC
>JBOIDL010000330.1:0-2960 GCA_050740435.1 Gammaproteobacteria bacterium | reverse complement strand
TATATCGCCGTGCATAATCGCGACCCCAAGCCCTTCGTCTGGACCGCCAAGGCCAATGACATTCTGCAGAAGGTCATTCGTGCCAATCGCCGTTTAAGTTCCAAGAACAACGAAGCACTACACTAGTCTATGCGTACCGGAAAAGGTGGCTTGGGAAGACAATGCGTACCCTCTTCGTTCAGTCGTCGACCGCAAAGCCCTTGCAGGGCGGCATCGCCGTGCTTCAAGAAGCGCTGGCGGATGCGGATGAAAACGTCCGCGCGATGGCCGCCGCCCGTTTTAAGCGGGGAGGCTACAAATAATGGCTCACGATCGGTGTGAACAATGGGAAGTCGTTGCATGCCGGTCGAGCAGCGCCGTAAAAACAATTTCACTTCTCAGGCCGACGCGCGGTTGGTTTTGCGTGTCGGTGTTCATTAATTAACGTAACAGCCGCCAGCCTAGCTGGTAGAGAGGGAAACGCCATGAATAAAACGTTTTCTAGAATTTCTATGACAACGGGGTTGCTGGTAATTGGGCTGCTGGGCGCATTGCCAGCAATGGCTACTACAGTGCTCGGAAATCTAGGAGATTCGGCAAGTGCTACAGACCTATACACGTTTAGATGCCCTGCGAAAACGACCTCGGCGCGGTTTCGAGCAAGAGAGACTTCAGATCCTGACGACAATACAAAACTAAGCCTACGGCTTATCCACACGAATAAATGCGCCGACACGGAACCGGTCCCCGCGAAATCTGGTGATTATTCCGAATGGGCCATTTCCCCGTGCGGGCAAGGAACATACTTCGCCACCGTTTCAAAAAACGCCAAAGGAGTAGAAGATTACACAGCGCAGCTAATTTGCCGATCAGTAATCCAAGGGCATTTAGCTAATGTAAACCCTACGCCTAATCCCATTTCTCCGAACCCCGACCAATGACGATAAACCTACCTGAATGAGTCCACTGCGGGGTGGTTGGGCCCGCGAGGTATGCGCGGCAAATAGAGGACGTACCCTGAGGGATCCCCACGAATATGTGCTCAATTTGAGCCATCCTGGCAGTGTCTCTGTAGGGTTTCATGTAGGCTATTGATGGCCGCGATCACATCGGCCAAGCGTAAGCGGACCCTCGGGTGGTGGATGACCTTTGGCCCGAGGAATATTTGAAGCCTGGATCGTCCTCGTCCCGATCGTAGCCTCGGATCAGATTCATGTATTCGTCGGTGCTCATGCCGAGGCGTCTGCCGGTGCTTCTGAGCGCCGCGCAACGACTTCCGCCCTTTTTCCTCTTGGATATCGACTTGACCGGACGGAGAACGACCTGGCCGTCGGTGGTGTACTCGAAGTCCACCTGGCTGCCTTCCTCGAGGCCCAGGTATTCGCGCATAGGCTTGGGTATAGTGACCTGCCCCTTGCGGGTGACCGTGGTGCTCATGTCGTTGGCGTCTTGGTATTACTGGAAGCGAAATAGTAATACCGCGAAATTTGGATGGCAACCGCAAGAACCGGTCGGCGAATGCCTGGATGCGGGGAGCAGTCAGGGAACGGGCGCGTTAGCATCGTGTCGTCGTATGCCTCGGCGGGGCGTACGTGCCGGTACCGCCCATCCTCAATAATTCTCAAGTTCCTGCAATAGTTCTCCTTGTAGCACCTCAGTATTCTGTCCCCCACTGCAAGAGTAAACCCTTGCACAGAACGCCGGGACACCTCCTGGCACACGGTCAACAGGACCGTGATTTTATCTACTATTTAACTGACAGAGGTAATCATCATGAACAGCAAAGTATTGTCAATTAGCAATTGGAGAACTGGTGGAAATAGCCACACCCTGTTGAAGGAGGTCGCGTTGGCCAGCTTACTCCCCATCTCGCTCGCAGTGTTCTCACATCCGGCGCTAGCGGTGGATGGTGCAGACGGCATCGCTTCGACGTCCAATGTCAAACTGGATGACTTTCCTGCCTGGACAATAATTCTCCAGAGGGACGTCAACCTGGCTGCCGGGAACCATCAATGTGTCGCCATGGCGAGCACAGATGCACTCAATCCCGATAGAGACGATGACAGCCAGCTCTACGATTTCGTCCTGAGCCGGGATAATTCAAATCCCGGCTCTCCCGGTGCTTCTGAGCGCACCATCGATCTCGCAGACACATCTGGGACGGACCCAGACGTGTGGCCGGTGGCTACCAACATCTTCTTCGAGAACGTTCCGGCAGGGAATCACACGTTCTATTTTTTGGGCAGAGAGCAAGAGGCGGTTAACAATGACATGACCGTTCATGATTCCACCCTCTCGGTGGTTTGCTTCCAAGGTCCTCGACTCTAGTCGGCTGGCCCAGCCGAGTTATTGATCTCCTCCCCGCGTTCGCGCGCGGAGGAGATCATGTTTCTGTGTCCAAGATGAACGTAGGAAATAGCCATGAACACCGCGTTGTTCGTTTCCCTTAGTTGGCGTCCACGTCGGGCTGCTTTTGTCGGCGGGGTATTCCTCTTCGTCTTGAGCGTGCACTCGCTATACGCTGCCGAGCCTTCCACGGGCACTCTGGAACTGCGTTATGCCAACGGTCTTATCGATGCCCATCTGGAGCAGGTTCCGCTCGGCGAAGTTTTGCAGTTACTTGTCCGTGAAACCGGGATCGAGGTACATTCTTTGGACCCACGCATCATGTCATGGCGCGTCTCCCTGACCCTGCAATCGGTGCCTGTGGATGAGGCAATCAAGGCGATTTTAGACGGCTTTTCCTATGCGCTCCATGCCTGCCCTAACAAGCATGAGGTTATAGTCGCTTCCACGCGTCCTCGAGCCGCTGGAACCGGCATCAAGAAGTCCGGCGGTGAACGTACGCTTGCCGCGTTAGGGGAGCAGCCGACAAGGCTGCGGATCTTGTGGGGTGAAAGTCCCCATGCCGTCAATTACCCGATTCAGACGGCGAGCATATCCGCTGCACGGGGAGGTAACAAACCGTGATAGGCGCGGAC
>JBOIDL010000329.1:0-2962 GCA_050740435.1 Gammaproteobacteria bacterium | reverse complement strand
CAACAACTCCCTGGCGACGGCGATGTTGATCAAACGTAAGCGATTACCGAACCCCAGCCTGTTGATCAGTCGGCTACTGGATTAAGCTCGTTTGGTTTGAGGTTATGAGGGAGGAGCTTTTCGATTTGCGCGACGGTGCTAGCCTTGGGTAGCTCGGTAAAAACGTGGCGTACGTAGTGATAAGGTTCGAGACCATTGGCTCTCGCGGTCTCGATGAGGCTATACAGATTGGCGCTGGCCTTAGCTCCCCGGACGGTGTCGCAGAACAACCAGTTCTTGCGTCCGAGGACGAACGGGCGAATGGCGTTCTCGATGCGATTGTTATCGATGGAGAGCCGCCCGTCCTCGATATAACGCACGAGTCTCTGCCACTGATGGTGGAGGTAGTAAAGCGCTTTGCCGGTGGCGCTGGTGGGTGGGATTTCCGGTAAGGCGGCATCGAGCCAGCGGCGGATCGTATCGAGGAGGGGCTTGGCCTTTTGTTGGCGCACGTTGTACCGCACCTCGGCGGTGTTGCCCTTTACCTCCTGCTCGATGCGGTAGAGCTGTTGAATATAGATCAGCCCTTGGTGTGCCCGAGCCGTTTTCGTTGGTTTATCTTTGGGAGCTTTGCCCTGGGCTTTGAGCGCCTCATCGAATTTACGCCGCGCGTGTGCCCAGCATCCCAGGGCGTTAATACCCGGTTGCAGACACACCGCGTTGTAGCCCTCGTAGCCATCGATTTGCAGGTAGCCGTGATAGCCGTCCAGCAGGCGTTTCGGGACTTCCTGACTGCGGGAGGGATCGTACTCATAGAGAATGAGCGGATGTTCGGGGGGACCTCCGCGCTGCACCCACAAATAGGATTGGGACTGTGCGGTTCGCCCCGGCTCGTTGAGCACCTGCACCGTGGTCTCATCCATCTGCACGATGTCGTAGGCAAGCACGGCCTCACGCATCAGGTTGATCAGCGGTTGGATCACCGCTCCAAGCCGCACCATCCAGGAGGCGAGCGTGGCCCGCGGCAGCTCCACCCCGATGCGCTTGAGGATGCGCTCCTGGCGGTACAGCGGCAGGGCGTCTTGATATTTGGCCACCGCCACGTGGGCTAAGAGCCCCGGAGAGGCTAGGCTTTTGGGGATCGGCTGCGGGGGGAGCGGCGCCGTCTTGACGCCCTGTTGGCATTGGCGACACGCATACTTCTTGCGCACATGGCGCAGGACACGCACCTGGGCGGGTACAATGTCCAGCTGCTCAGAGACCTCTTCACCGATGGCCACGAGCGCCTGGCCGTCCTCGGCGCAGCGCTTCTCTGCCTCGCTGAGATCGTGGATCACCTCGATGCGAGGCAAGGCCGCCGGCAGCGGCTTGCGCACCGGCCGGGCACGGGGATGGGAGACAACAATGATGGACGGGAACTCCGCGTGCGCCTCCTCGGCGTCCCGCTCCGCTTCGTTGAAAAGCCGCAATTGGTCTGCCGGGAGCTTTTCGCTCGAAGGCCCAAAGCGCTTGGCGAGCAGAAGATTCAGTTGTTCCTGAAGCTGGCGATTTTCCTTGCAGAGCTCCTCGTTCTCGGCCGCTTGTTTGAGAACAAGCGCCTTGAGGAGCTCGACGTCATGGGGCAAATCAGCGCCGGTAACTGGCATGACGTATTGTATAATGATCCAGTCGTCATTGCACTATAAAAGCGAAGAATAACAAAGCCTTTTATGGGGTTTCAGGCGACTGATGTCATACCCATCCAACAACCAATTGAGCTGCTGCCCACTGATGCTGACCACCGCCTCGATCCCCTTCGGCCAATGGAACCGTTGCCTCTCCAAGCGTTTGGCCCACAGACAAAATCCGTTGCGCTCCCAATAGAGGATCTTGACCCGATCGCGGCGCCGATTACAAAACACAAACAGCTGCTCAGAGAACGGATCCAGACCAAGACTCTCCTCGACCAATACCCCGAGCCCCTGCATCCCTTTGCGAAAATCGACCGGCACACGACATACATAAACCACCGGCAGATCGCTGCAGGGACGCATTAGGAGAGCCGACTCGCTACCTGCAGCACCGCCCCAAGCCGCGCCACATCACACTCGTGAGCGAACTCCACCACTACCCCATTGGGCAAGTGGACCCGCGAACCGAACGAACCGATACCCGCCGATACCACAGGCACCCGCCGAAATGCCCTCGCGCTGGGCGTGAGGCTCAGCACCCCACGCTTGAGGAGTCGCGTCTTCGCATTGTAGAAACCCCTCAGATTCAGACCCCGCGCGCGGGCATACTCCACCATCGTCTGCCCCGCCGCTTCGCAGGCTCGGATGTGATCCAGCCACTTGCGGCTCTCTTTGGAAAGATTCTCTGGATGATTCGCCAACACCGCTGTCCTCCTCTCATGACCAAAGGACAGTCTGACAACAAATCAACTCGCAAAACAGATGGGGTTGGCTAACCGCTTACGTTTCGACCGCCTAACCGAGCCGCCCGCGCTCGCGTTGCTCTCCGGAGGAAAGTGGCGCCACATCCTGTAGCGCCCGGCTTTCGGACTTTGGCCCGCGCGGATACATACTGAACTGCATCAGGCGCAGGCGTACCGTACCGTTGTGCACGAAAGACGGTACATCATAATGCAGGTGCGGCAGCTCCACGGTGAGTGCCACATTGCCGGCCACCGTCGTCGCGTTCGCGCACACGATAGGGCCGGTGCGCTGCACCGAGATCACCCGCACATCGATGCCGGGCGCATCGGCGTCATGGGTTCCAGCATGGGGTCCTATTGGGCGCCCCGCGTAGTCGCTGCCGAAAAACGCTTCAAGGCCTGCGCCGTGAGCGCCGTCTGCATGGAGCCAGGCCAATACGCCATCTTTAACATGTCGTCGCCGACTTTTAAGTTGAACTATATGTACATGTCCGGCTACGACGACGAAGCAGCGTTCGACGAATTCGCCAAGACGTTGAGTCTCGAAGGCGTCACTTCAAAGATCAGGTG
>JBOIDL010000328.1:0-3045 GCA_050740435.1 Gammaproteobacteria bacterium | reverse complement strand
TGGGCAGACACGATCTGGACGAGATGCTCTCGGAGCGCGACAGGCTCAACGCAGACATCCAGCAAATCCTGGATCAGCAGACAGATGCCTGGGGCGTCAAGGTGGCGAACGTGGAGATCAAACACGTCGACCTGAACGAGACCATGGTGCGCGCCATTGCCCGGCAGGCAGAGGCCGAACGCGAACGCCGGGCCAAGGTCATCCACGCGGAGGGCGAGCTGCAGGCGGCACACAAACTGACAGAGGCCGCAAAGATCCTCTCCGAGCACCCCCAGGCCTTGCAACTGCGCTACCTCGAGACCTTGGTGGCGATCTCGGCAGAGAAGAACTCGACCATCGTGTTTCCGCTCCCGATGGAGCTGCTCACTCCGTTTCTGCAGGCGATGACAAAGAAAGCGGAATAGCGGGCACCGTAGGCGGTTGTCGCTAAACGCGCGCGGAGTCGCGTCGCCAATTCCTTGAGGATGCTGGTAAAACTGAGGACGAAGTGCTACTACCGGCAACGTATATGATGCGAAGGAAGTCTTGGACTACCTTGAAGCTAAGGCGAAGGATAGAGACGCCAAGCGCCCGCGTGCCAAGACATGGCAACGGTCCAGCTAAATCCCCGCGCGGGTTCTTTTCCCCATTGCACGCTGTTCACGCCAGATATTCCTGAAACCGCTCGACCGGATACCCGTAGCCGATGGCACTAAAGGGAATACGGTTGAGGGCGTTCTGGAGCTGAGCCAGGTCAACGCTTGTCAGGCCATCGTCGTATTCCACATGCGCTCCGATCTGAAACCGCATGTCGTTCATCGAGCCGAGCACGCTGCGGTTGCCGGAACGGGTGAAGCGGATCTCGCGCGACCAACGCTTTGCCGTCCACGGCTCGAGCTGGATGGACCGGGAGTGGAGCACCAGTGCGTTGGGGGACGATCAGGTGGGTTGGGACTGGTATTCACTCGAGCTCTCCGACCAGCGCGAGATCATGTTCTATCGTCTCCGCAAGCGCGACGGGTAGCACCGACATCTATAGCGCCGGCACATTAGTTTCACCAGATGGCACGTTGCAGCGGTTGGGCCATCAAGACGTCGAGATCGCGACGCTCTCCCACAGCAAAAGCCCCCGCAGCGGTACCCTTTACCCCGCCCGGACGCGACTGAACCTAGAGCTGGTGCTTGAGGTTGCGCCATTACTCGCTGACCAAGAGCTGGATGTGTCGGTGCGTTATTGGGAAGGAGCGATCGCGGTTCGCGGCACGGCACAAGGTGTGCCCGTAAACGGGCGGGGATATTTGGAGTTGACCGGATATGCAGAATGATGGTAAGCGGTTGACGACCTGTGGGATGGATAGCCGGTTCTCCATCTGTAGTGCTGCGCGAGAGCGAAAGCAGGCTGTCAGGAACGCGAGCAAGGTGCGGACAAGGGTAGACATCATGGATAGCGTTAGGCAGTCGAGGATTCTTTGTCACCCTACATCCAAATGCCTTCCCCGAGCTAGATCTGGGGCTTATTTAGCTACATATGGATTTTCGGGAAGCCCAGGCAGCTCCCGTGGTAGGTCGTCATTACTTCTTAGTCTGTTTCCACAGCCTCCGAAGATCTTCTCGTAGAAGGCCCGACACTTTTGCCGGATCCTCCGACATCAGTTCCCAATGAACAATGGGTCTACCCATTATCACTCTCCACATTGAAATGCAGACAGTGTCCCAGCAGCTATACGGCTATGGAAAGTGGTACTGCCGCACGCTTACGCCTTCCGTACTCATTATTGAGTCCCCACTTCGGTAGCAGTTCGGGTACGAAGCGATAGATAGTTGCGGGTCGGTGTTGAATGCGTCGTCAATACCCGCAGCCACGATGGGCAACAACATGACAGTGCCCGACTACCGGACGCGCAAGAACCGCGCACGAGCATCGCATGCGACGCCGCGCGCCGCTCACTCGAGGTGCGGCCTATCTCTTCCCGCCGGGCTTCTTCGCGGTGGTGGGTTTTTTCGTCGGGCGTTTTGCTGCGGGCGTTTTCTTCGGGCTGCTCGCCTTCCGCGTGACCTTAGGGGGTGCTTTCGCAGTCTTCAGCGCAGGTTTCATTGCTTTGGCCATCGGTGTGTGTCTCCAGGGTTTGAGGGTATCAAGATCAGTTCAGTTACTTCGCCCGCTCATATTGTTGAGCACCTATCTTCATGTAGCGGAGTAACTCACGTTAACTATAGCTATGAATACTCAAGAGATCAAGGCGCTGAGGCAGATCGATTGTCGGGACCGATTAAAACCCAGTATCATGCTTTACACACGCGTGCGACACTTACCCCTGAACAAAGCAGTTCAGGGAGCGATGCTGTGATCTGGGGTGAGGCGTTGAGGCCCGGGATTAGTGGATAGTGCTCGACGGCCATCGCGAGAGCGAGCTGTATGGGTGCCGATTGCGGTCGCGAGCACGACGGAAATGTGGGTCGGCGACTTTGGCGGTCCTTGCCGGTCGGCTGACACGAGATGACAGGTGCCGTTTTTAAGCCGGGTGGGATTCCCAGAATCGTCCCTGCTCGTACATGTAACGGATTTGCATGTATTGGAGCAGCGATCCCTTCACGAAGCCCAGCAGTTCGGGTTTTTTGTAGAGTTCCCGCGTGATTCTTGACCTCATTTCCCGCTCCTGCGGCCCGAATCGCTCTAATTTCGATAGAAGCGCCAGACTATCGTGGTCCACGGCACGGAGATCCCCACCGGGATCCCGTTTGGCTTTAGCACGCCGGGGGCCTCCGTGCCTCCCCAGTGCGGCCATGAACCGCAGAACGCGCTCTCCGAATGCAGCAGGCTGATAGAGCTTATTGCAGAGCCGTTGGATCCCTTCTAACAACTGCTCCCGCGTCATTTGGCGAGGAACGATGTTGGTGTCCCACGGCGCGGCGGCAACCTCCGATGCCCCGGAGACTAAACCTTCCAGTTGCATAAATATTGGCGTTTAGCGATTGAAAATGGCGTAGGGCATAGGGTTTCTGTGGGTTTTCGCTTTCTGGTGGATATCACTGTGGGTGAAATCCAGACATCGCGTCAATAGGCTG
>JBOIDL010000327.1:0-3055 GCA_050740435.1 Gammaproteobacteria bacterium | reverse complement strand
GCACTGGCGTATCCGTGGGAGAAGTGGACGATCTTTCTCCATCCGGCGCAACGGCAATGGGTGGAACAAGATTACAGCGGCCCCGCGCGCGTCTCCGGGTCGGCGGGCACGGGCAAGACCATCGTCGCGTTGCACCGCGCTGTCTTTCTCGCCCGCCGCCATCCCGATGCCCGGATCTTGCTCACGACTTTTTCCGATATGCTGGCCAATGCACTGCGAACCAAACTCAGGCGCCTGATCAGCAACCGACCGCGCCTCGGCGAGCGCCTGGAAGTGCATGCGATGAACGCCATTGGTGAGCGGCTTTATGATCTGCACTTTGGTCGCCTGCGCATTGCACCCCGCGATCTTATCAAGAAGCTTTTCGCGGAGGCGGCAGCAAAAGAGGCTGTACAACGATTCAGCCTCAATTTTCTGCTGACGGAGTGGGAGGAATTGGTTGATGCATGGCAGTTGGAAAGCTGGGAGGCGTATCGCGACGTAAAGCGCCTCGGCAGAAAGACGCGCTTGGCGGAGCCTCAGCGCGCCGCGCTCTGGTCTGTCTTTGATTCCGTAAGCACACACCTGAAGACCGAAGGCTTGGTCACTTACTCAGGCATGTTCAGCCGGCTGGCCGGACAGTTGGCTGGTCGCAAACACCCAGCCTTCGACTTTGCCGTGGTCGATGAAGCACAGGATGTGAGCGTTGCGCAGTTGCGCTTTCTAGCCGCGCTCGGGGCGAATAGACCGAACGGGCTTTTCTTCGCGGGCGATCTCGGCCAACGGATTTTTCAGCAACCCTTCTCGTGGAAGTCGCTCGGCGTGGATATCCGCGGACGCTCGCGCACCCTGTACATCAATTACCGCATCTCGCATCAGATCAGAATGCAAGCCGATCAGTTGCTGGGGCCGGAGTTATCGGATGTTGACGGCAATGTGGAGGAGCGGCGCGGCACGGTCTCGGTATTCAACGGCCCGGCACCTGCCATTCGGAGGTTCGGCAGCCAAGAAGAGGAACTCAGCGCGGTCGCCGCGTGGCTGACAGAACGCAGCAAAGAGGTCGTGATGCCGCATGAAATCGGCGTATTCGTCCGCTCCGAGGCAGAGCTGGAGCGCGCCCGTGCGGCAGTCGCTAAGGCCGGGCTGCCGTTCAAAGTGCTCGACGAGCACGTTGACACGAGCAGCGGTCAGGTGTCGATTAGCACCATGCATCTGGCCAAAGGCCTGGAGTTCCGCGCCGTGTCGTTGATGGCCTGTGATGACGAAATCACTCCCCTGCAATCGCGCATCGAGCGCGTGGCCGATGACACCGATCTGGAAGAGGTTTACAACACCGAACGCCATTTGCTGTACGTCGCCTGCACCCGCGCGAGGGATCACTTGCTCGTGACCAGCGTCGATCCGGCATCGGAGTTTTTGGATGATCTTCGGAAAAGGTGACTGATCCATTTGTCGCCCCCGGTTGTCGACGTATTTTCGCGTACAGTTTCACTCAGCACATCCGCCTTCCCCTTGAGTATTGTCCACTCCAAGGGTAAGGAGCGGGAAAAGGGGTCAACTCTTCCATCTATCACTGTTCTGCTTGCCCCCAGCAACACGTAGCTACTGAGAGGGTTTTGCAAGCCGAAACCAGACCACTGCCGTTTAATTAATTTACCCCCTTTTCCCTTGTCTGCCAGTTGACCTGCTCACCTCTCGCAAAGTCATTTTTTGGCTGGCGCATCTGGATATTTCTAGTGAGTATAAATAACAACCTTCCGCCTCTTGTTCGGGTTGGGCTGAACTGATGCTCTTCTCTAAGACAGAACGCCGAACTTTTCCCTTCCGAGCCCTCCTCTCGCTGTTTAGCCCCCATTCGCTACGACCGGTCTTACCGAGAGATCCACTCGTGGAGTAATTGGATCGGTCGCGTGGCCAGTGACGATGAAAAGAACGCGCACTGGGAGCCTCTGAGGGCCTTGGGCCTCCCTGTTTCTCTGCCGGTTAGTCCGCCGTCATCAAGGCAAGCCTTAGTGAAAATACCCAACGTCTCCCCCGCTACGCAACAACGCGCCAGCGCGAACAGCTCGGCACTGTCACGGCGTTGCAATTCGTGGCGTGGGAGGGCTGCCGTTCTATAGGGTTGGGTACGCGGGTGGCTGTGCTCATGGTGCCCTGTCGTGGTCCTGCCTGCTCGTCGTGTGCGTTGCCCCTTGGTCTGGGCGAAGGGACAACGCACACAACTCACGACGGCATGACTCAACCACGACAGGAGGACACCCCATGAGCACCTCTCAACCCATCCACCCCCATGCCCCGAATCAGATCGGGACTCGCCCAATCTACAACAGCATGTCACAACAGCGTCTTGATTTCGGTGCCTGGGTGTTCGACGGCAACGGGCATTACAAGATCACGCGCTCGGTTTCGGAGCACGAGATCATTCAGGAGGCATTAGCGATCCTGGAACGCCGCCATGTGCGCGAGAGCGACGTGCTCAGCAGTCCGAAGGATGTCACGGATTATTTGCGGTTGCGGTTCGGGGCCTTGGAGCACGAGGTCTTTGTCATGGTGCATCTCGATAACCGCCATCGGGTGATCGCGGTGGACGAGCTATTTCGTGGAACGATCGACGGTTGTTCGGTCATGCCTCGGGAGGTCGTGAAAGCGGCACTTGCCAAGAACACGGCGGCGGTCGTCCTGGCCCATAACCACCCGAGTGGTCTAGCACAGCCTTCAGAAGCGGACAAGGCCCTGACGCGGAAGCTCCAAGACACCTTGGCGGTCGTCGAGATCCGCTGTCTCGATCACGTCATCGTCTCTCCCACGGAAACCTTCTCCTTCGCGGAAGCGGGCTTGCTGTAGATACTGTTATCGATGTCAAGTGAAATGAAGTGCGGGATTGAAAGGTTTTCCCGACTTAAGGATGCCGAAGGCGACATGGACAAGCTTACGCATCATGGCGCCGAGGATAAGCATGGGCGGTTTCCCGGCGGCGGCCAAACGATCTCTAAACGCACGCCCCCACGCGGTCTTCGTGGTCGCGACCATGGCGGGCATGTAGAGTGCCTTGCGCAGCAAGGCATGGCCCACCTTG
>JBOIDL010000326.1:0-3055 GCA_050740435.1 Gammaproteobacteria bacterium | reverse complement strand
GCGGGCGATGTCTTCCTTGTCGCAGGTGGCGGCGATGAGTTCGTGGGCGAGCTCGGCCGACTCCCGTGGCGCGATCATCCAGCCGACCACGTAGCGGCTGAACACATCGAGGATGACGTAGAGGTGAAAGCACACTTGGCCGGCCCCTTGAGCTTGGTGATGTCCCAGGACCACAGCTCGCGCGGGCCGCTGGCGAGCAGTTCGGGCTTGGCATAGGGCGGATGGATGAGATCATTGTGCCGCCCGCGGGTCTCGCCCGAAACGCGCAACAGCCGGTAGAAGGTGGACACCGAGGCGAGGTAGCGACCCGCATCGAGCAGCATGGCGAACACGGTGCGCGGGCTGAGATCTGCGTACGCCGGGGCGTGCAGCCACTCGAGGATCGTGTGCTGCTCCGGTACGCTCAGCGCCCGGGGCGAGGCCACACGCCAGGCAGGGGGCCGTCGCGCCGACACCGGACGCTGCGCGCGATAGAACGTCGCACGGGCCACCCCGGAGGCGACGCCGATGCCGATCCGCGGGACGACCTCCAGGGCGGTGTTCATCGCGTGGGCTCCTCGCCCGTGGGCAAGCCCAGCAGTGCGCACAGTTTTTTTTGGGCCTCGATGATTTGCTCGGCCCGTTCGAGCAACCGCGCGACCTCGCGCTCCAGCGCCTCATTGCGGCGCGACTCGGGCTTGGGTCCGCGCGGCTTGGGGGCGAGCGCCGCCTGCTCGAGGGCCTCGACCTCCTTGCCCGGCGGCGCCGCGCTCATAGGCGACGCGGACGGGGCTTTGCTCGTGCTTCTGCATCACCGACTGATATTCGGCAGTCGGGATGTTTTTACGCGTGGCCTCGTCGTGCTTGAGCGACTCGACCGTTTTAATGGTGGTTGGCTTTTTCGCCATGGCTATGCCTTTTGTTTCGTATGTCTAGCTCAGTTTCTTCCTGATCCATGCCGGGCGCCGGCGGCAATCGAGGACGGCATAGACGAGCGCTGTCTCGTTCTCAACCCGGTAGTAAACGGCGAAGGGAAATCGCTTTGATAACAGGCGATGGTATTTTCCGAAGTGTATGGAATGTATGCGCAGCGCACTTTGGATGTGGGATCCGAACTGGCCCGATCTGCTGCACCCGCACGCGTCCGCTATCGACACGGCGCTCCCGGTTCCGCCCGAGCACACGCACATGATGCTGGCCTCGAAGGCAAGCTGGGTCGAGGTGAAGACGAAACGCAAGGACAAAAAGTTCGACGAGTATCCCGACGAATCGCTCGCAGAATGGCATCAGCGGCTGAGACTGGAGGACAAGAACGATTAAGGATCCGTAACAGCTACAGCAACCGCAAGCAACGCGCCGCCACTCAAAAAAAGCATTGGGTCTTCGCGGCCGTCCCAACGGGCACGGGAGGCGACAAGCGAGGCTCGCTGCTGGTCGCCGATGATGTATCGGATCTGGCGCGTAAGCGCTGCGACGGCGGGCTCGGCGCCGGCATCGCCACCGGCGCGCTGAATGCGGCCAGGCGGCCAGGGACGAGTTTGACCCGAGCGCAGCTCAGGGCGGATCATGAATCGCGGGCGGCTTGTTGTCCTGCCCTATGCCGACGCATTTCGGTATCCGTCCGTACGGCAGCGGTTGTACGGCGTCCCCGACCTCACCCCTGGGTCGCGCGGACACTAAGCCTTCCTTCCAGTGAAGGACGACCACGTCATCGATCCGAAGGATTAGTACGCCGCGCCTTAGAGGCTCGGACTCGTACTGCGAGGAGGGGATCGCGCGTAAACGCTTATCGCGAATTCGCTTCATTTTTTAGGAAGAAATTCGTAACAATGCCATAGTCAAGATCGTCACGGGCATCCGATGACGCTTCCGCCAGAGCTGAAGGTTTGGCACTTTGTAATTCTTGCCCGGCAAAGTAAATCCTACACGGCAACGCTGAAGCACTTCTCGCGTTGCTGACTGAATTCCTTGCTTTTTTTTCTTGGGCATGTTTTCTGCATCTCGCGTTTCATTTATTAACGAGGCACGACATGAAAAAGCGCATTCCGCCGCACATTATTTCGCAGGGAATGCTCGTCGAGATTGATGTGATCACGGTCGTGCCCGCGTGACGTGACAGATCTCATGGCCGTCCGACTGAACCACACAATCGTTGCCGCGCACGACAAAGATACCGCGGCAATGTTCTTGACTGAGATCTTGGGCCTCCCGGCGCCCTCGCTGTTCGGCCCGTTTGCGGTAGTGCGGGTGGGCGACACTTCGCTGGACTATATCGACGCCGACGGCGAGATCACCTCCCAGCACTACGCCTTCCTGGTGAGCGAGATCGAATTCGACGAGATCTTCGAGCGCATTCGTCAACGGTGCCTCTCGTACTGGGCTGACCCCGGCCGCCACGAGCGCGACCAGATCAACACCTGGGACGATGGTCGCGGGCTCTACTTCGACGACCCGAACGGCCACCTGCTGGAGATCATCACCCGTCCGTACGGCAGCGGCGGTACGGCGGTGTCCCGACCTCACCCCTTGGTCGCGCGGACACTGGGTCCTGAAGATCACGAGGGCCGCCGCTCTGGTCATCAAGGGAAGAACGGTGGAGACAGCCTCGGCGCTGCGGAACGACCGACGCGGGACGAGTAGCAAACAGATGAAGAAATGATTCGAAAGACCAGCAACTCGCCGAGCTCAACCTCGAGGATCACTGGAGAAGACTATTATCGCGAGCGCACCGCGATCGTGTCAACGCAAAGGTGATGGAGGACTCGCGACTAGCGAAAATGATGGATCCGAAGTCGATGCCCTTCGACACCAAGCGCATGATCTACGGCGGTTTCAAGGTGTTAGTATAGGTCTGAGCCTGCGGTGCGCGTCCTCATGGAAGAATCATGACGACGCAACAACACGTTGCCACCGAGCTCAAACCTCTCAACGCAACAACTCAAGTGAAGGAGATCAATATACCCTAACGTTGCAAAAAATCCGGTTGTTCGGCGGCTCACGCGGCTTTCAAAGCCGCCAGGTAATGCAACAACTCCTCCTGGACCGCTTGATTGGCTGACATAGTGAGGGTGAGCTG
>JBOIDL010000325.1:0-3068 GCA_050740435.1 Gammaproteobacteria bacterium | reverse complement strand
TCTTTTTCCATTTCACGCCCACTTCGGCCAGCTGGCTCAATCAGGTCGAAATCTGGTTCGGTATCCTTTCCCTCAAGGCGCTGCGCGGCGCTTCGTTCCGCAATCGGGAGCACTTGCGCCAAGCAATTGAAGACTTCGTCGAAGCTTACGGCCCAACGGCCAAACCCTTCGTCTGGCGCAAGCGAGAGGTCAAAGGATCTCAATTGAAAACTACTATCGTTAACTTACGCAAGTAAGCACTAGTTCCAGGAGAAAGGCCGCAGACGATGCGGGGCTAATCAAAAAAAGTGGGGGTTGTTATGGTTTACCGAATTGTGGCGCTATGTTTCGCTATTTTGTTGCTGTCCGGCTGCGTGGTCGGCCGGAAGCACGACTTCGTGCAGGCGAAAGCCGTGTTCGATTACCAGGGTGAGCCAGTCGCGGTGGGTGTCCAGGATTTGCGTTCCTATGTCGTCTACGGCGACAAGGACGAGGATTTCGCGGGCCTCGCGCGCTCCGGCTACGGTATTCCCTACGACATCGGCACCGAGTCCAGTCGGCCGCTTGCGCAGGAGATGGCCGATGTGATCGCCGCCGCTCTACGCGGTTCGGGGGCGACGGTGAATATCGTCAATCTTTCGCCCAAGATGGGGCGAACCGAAGTCATCCGCGCTATGACGAGTGCGGGCACGGGCCAATCCCTGCTCCTGTCGGTGCGGGAGTGGAAGACGGACACCTATGGCGTCACTGGTCTGTACTATGACTTGGAACTGGAAGCCATGAACGCCCAAGGCCAGGTATTGGCGAAGCAGTCGACCAGCGGAGAAGAAGAGCTGGGCGGGAGCGCCTGGATGTTCGATCCGCAGTCGCATACTCAAGAAGCGGCGCCGCAAGCATTCAAGCAAAAAATCGAGCAGCTTTACTCAGGCGATATTGCCAATGCACTGAACCATCTCAGGAGGCCAAGATGAGCTTGCTACCCCGGTCGCCGTCTGGTGGGCGCTTGAAATGGGCATAGAGGTCAAACTATGATTGATGTACGGCGCTTGAAAACGCCCTGTGAGCGGTCACCGCACCCGACAGACTCGCGGGTTTTTTATGCCTAACGATCCCCGCCGGGTGTGGGTGAATACAAGACCTGAGAGGGGAATAAACCCGCCGTCTCACAGCGGTTTTCAAGCACCCGGCGCCCTTCAATTCCGAATGACGCCAACCCTAAAGAGACTATGAGGTAATACCCATGGCATGCATTCGTAAACGGCGCGGCCGGTGGGTGCTGGACTACCGCGACCAGCATGGTATCCGGCATGTGGAAAGCACCAAAGGCAACCGTAAGGCGGCCGAGCGGCTACTGGCCGAGCGGGTGCGGGAGATCGGCCGGGGCACCTACCAGGCACCTAGCGAGGCTATCGACTTCGACGCCCTGGCGCACGCCTTCCTGCAACACGCCAAAGGGACCACGCGGGAGACGACCTTCAAGGACTACCGGGGAGAACCTGATCCGGCACCTTGCGCCCTACTTCAGCGGCCGAAAGATCCGCGAGGTCCGGCGAAACCACGTCGAGGCGTTCCGCGCACACCTGCTCGATAAGGGCATCGAGACCCGCACGGTGAACAAGTGTCTCACGCTGCTCGGGCAGATGTGCCGCTACGCGATCCGCCACGGATGGCTTGAGACCAACCTCGCCGAGGGCACCAAGCTGCGCGCAAGCTCACGCAGGGGGCACGATCTCATTGAGACGTGCCTCGATCAGTGGTTTGTGAGATCCGTGGTCTTCGCTGATCACAGGGATGTCTGTACAAGGACTGTCCCCGGTTTCTAAGACATAGGTGCCCTTTTCGGTTATGAGCCTCTCCTCCAGGCGATCGGGTGCCTGGGAACGATGGTCGTGACCGGCAGGCTCTACCGCCACATGGCCGTCCGCCCCGAAACACAGGACCAAGGCCGACGCATCGCGGTGGCCCAGACCAAAATGTCCGAGCACCGCAATGATCAATAGCCGACTAAACCATCTCTTTGAGCGGTGGCTCAGGTTCATTACGTACGCTGATCACTGGCATGCGGGTTTCAGTATACAGGTAACCAACAACCCTTGGCCAACAGCTAGCCCGACTCAGAGCTTGTGAAAAAATCTACTGCGCTCGGGATCTCGCGTTCCGGCGGTGCTCGGAATCCTCATGTATTTCATTATACACTCCGGTTGCTCGTCCCGTCCTTGGGACTCGCCCCTGCGGGGCTTGCGCTCCGTTTCGCTCCCGGCGAAACGGTCCTGTGCTCCGGCGGAACGCGACTTCCCTTCGCTCGCGACGATTTTTTTCACAACCTCTCAGCGGATCGGCCGCGTCGAGGAGAAGTGGCTCGCATGCCATGTGGCCATGATCGGCGATGGCGTCAACGATGCGCCCGCTATGGCCCGGGACCGGACACAAAGGGACCAAGGAAGAAACACCGGGGGGTGCGACAATTTGTCGCATACCCGGCCCTTTCATCCCGAATTACACTAGGCGAGCCGAATGCCAGCAACCTAGTGATGCCTCATAAGCCCGGTGCGAGCGCCTTCCTTCAGGTCGTCAGATGGGCAAGGCCGGCGGCGTCAGGGCTTGTTTTATGCGCATTCCGATGATCAAGGAAAGCACTTTTCGAATCCGCTGGCTATTGGTGAGGGAAGAAGGTTAGCCCAGCATGCCGATGTCCTCGCGGCGGGAACAGGTGTTGTCCTCGTGTGGAAGGAGTTCGACGGCCGGCAAACGCACATCCTGTCGATGCGATCGGCGGATGGCGGAGACACCTGGCCTGCACCGAGTGCCATTGCGCGCACAAGCTCCGATTCCGACTACCCATTCCTTATCAAAGATAGCACCGGGATCTTTCTCTCTTGGAACAACGCCGAGCGCGGACACCAACTTATCCCGATTCGGTGACCTATGCGTAACGTCAAGCCTCTTCTCGCATTCGGCCTTATTCTAGTGTAGTGCTTCGTTGTTCTTGGAACTTAAACGGCGATTGGCACGAATGACCTTCTGCAGAATGTCATTGGCCTTGGCGGTCCAGACGAAGGGCTTGGGGTCGCGATTATGCACGGCGATAT
>JBOIDL010000324.1:0-3070 GCA_050740435.1 Gammaproteobacteria bacterium | reverse complement strand
CAGGAGGTCTAGCGTCTCGCATGCCCCTCTGCTTAGTTTCCGCTTCATGGTGCCACGCCGTCCGCTGGCCTTCGTAACTAGTTGAATAGGGGAAAGTATATTTTTACAACTGTCGAAGATGGGTTTGGAGGTATTGCTTGAACGATATCGCCAACCAACAGGTGCTCTCGCATTCTGCTAGCGCTCTTGCCGCCCGCGCGGCGCTCTACGCCACGCGCTATGCATTGAACAGCGTACAGGCGAAATCTCTCCTGCTCGATCCGCGACGGGCCGATGACTGGATCGCCTTGGCCGGGCCGTGGGTCGACTGGCCTGAGGAGCTTGAGACACGGATGCTCGATCATCTGTGTAAGGAAGACGAGGGAGCCCCAACGGATATAGCTCTGAAAGACCTCGATGCCGAGGGCTGGAGCCAGCTCGCGCACGTTTTTACCCGTTATTACTGTACACACCGTGCTGAGATCGCCCAAGCCCTGCGCGACGCCGTCACAACCCTAAGCGATAGGGTATCGGCTCAGTCCCGGGTCGCCGAGCGCAATACTGATATGCTCCGGCGCCTGCTCGATCTTAACGAAGCCGAGGTTAACATGCTGCTCTTTGCCAACCTATTAGCGCATTTCGAGCGCGCTGCCACGTTTATTCAGCAGCTCCCCTATTACGGAAAAGATCACGCCTGTCACGACATTGCACTGATGCTCGATGTGCCGGAACCGGACATCTCGGCAGCACTCCGGAAAAATGGCCCGCTCTATACTTATGGAATAAATTAAGGATGTGTCCTCCTACCCCCACCCCAACCTCGGTGAGCATCTCCGCATGTCTAACAGCTTGCACGCTCTGATGAGCGCTTCGCATGAATCACTCGACGACATGATGGGGCTACTACTCCAACAGGCACCATGGTCACAATTGGAACAAGCCGACTACGCTCACATTCAGCAAGATGTTAATCCCCTCGCCGCCGCACTTCAGGGAGCGCTGCGAGAGCGTCGGATCGGCATCAACGTCCTCCTCTACGGCCCGCCGGGAACGGGCAAAACCGAATTGGCCAAGCTACTCGCTACGATGGCCAGTGCCAACCTTTACGAAGTCACAAGCAACGACGACGATGGAGCGGCGGCAAACGAGCGCGAGCGATATCTGTCTTATGTGCTTTCGCAGAAGTTTCTGTCGAACCGGCAGAACAGCCTCGTTCTCTTCGACGAGGCCGAAGACGTTTTACCCCAAGAAAGCCCTGCGCTAGGTTTTGGGCCCATCTCGATTTCTGCGCCTGGACAGACGAAGGGCAAAGCATGGGTCAACCACCTACTTGAAACCAATCCGACACCGACGATCTGGATCTGCAATCGCATCGATTCGATCGATCCCGCCTACTTGCGCCGGTTCACCTATCACCTGGAGTTGCGTAATCCACCGCGGCCCGTTAGATATCGAATCGCCGCGAAACATCTCAGCGGCCTTAATGTGAGTGAGAAAGTGCTGGATCAGATCGCTGCTTATGAGAACCTCTCGCCGGCACAACTTGAGGCAGCCGCGCGCATGATAAGTCTCGCTCAGCCTGCCGATCCCGGTGCCACGGAGGTGTTATTGCTGCGTGCCCTGCACAACAGTATGAACGCATTGCGCCAGCCGAAGGGTGGAGGAAACAACATCACCGCCATAAGCTATGACCTCAGGTACCTGAACCTGGACACGCGTTTCGATATTGACAAGATGATCGGTGCGTTGAGAATCCGGTCACAGGGCAGCCTTTGCCTCTACGGCCCCCCCGGGACAGGCAAAACACAACTCGTACACCATCTAGCCGAGCGGCTGGAAAAACCGCTCCTAACGAAAAAAGCCTCCGATCTTTTCAGTAAGTGGCTTGGTGAATCCGAACAGAACATCGCCGCCATGTTTAGCCAGGCCAACGAGGATGGTGCTATTCTGTTCCTTGATGAGGCCGATGGCTTTCTCGGCGACCGAAACGCGGCGTCCACCCAGTGGGCCATTAGTCTGGTGAATGAGCTCCTCCAGCAAATGGAACAGTTCGACGGTGTATTTGTCTGTGCAACCAATCTATTTTCTAAACTGGATATCGCCGCGCTACGGCGCTTTACCTTCAAGGTACGCTTTGATTACCTGACTGCAGAGCAGCGCTGGTCACTATTCCTTCAGGAGACCGGGCTTACCGATAACGACACGGCTTCTGGTTATCGACGTCAGCTTGACCGGTTAGATACCCTCACGCCAGGGGACTTTGCAACGGTGAGGCGCCAGGAACTCGCCTTGGCAGAACCTTTATCACCGGAGGACTTCATAGCACAATTGGTCCGCGAGTGCGAAGCCAAGAACCAGACCGAGCGCGGCAAGCCGATCGGTTTCGTCTGGTAATCGAGGCCGGCGACTGGGACTCAATCTTACTTTGTCTGCGTTCTCCAACATGCTCGACACGCATCGCCGCTGGGAGGTCAATCAGCGAGAGATTGCGGTAGTTCTAACCTTTACCGTTGGTGTGAGGTCATCTTTTCAGGACGCTGATGCAATGTCTGGCTATACTTCCACGATGCAGTATCGGAATGACGCGCTCCCTGGCCTGCTGCTGCTCAATGGACTCCATGTGACCGGATACGAGCCCGTCAGTTTGATATCGTCTTCGCGACCGACCCAGACGGGCTGGTAACTTCCTCCTAGGCTTGTGCCGTCCGGCAACTGAAATTGAGCCACAGCCGTGCCAGCCCGACACGGTGACCAGTACGATGGGTCATTGGTCAGCAATACCGCGTAACCTTTATCGATAATCTCGGAATCCTTATAGCGTTCAAGACGCGCAATGTCCCAAATAAAATCATATCGTCCATTGTTCTGTGCGCCATGGGTTTTGTATTCAAACGCGTGATCCCCGTTGTCTCTGGTTTTGTACTTCAACTTGATGCCGAATCGCCTTCCCTCAACAACCGAATACACCTTCCAGTTGCATAAATTCTGGGGTAAGCGGCGGGAAATGGCGTCGGACATAGGGTTTAGTGAGTGTTTTGCTTTTCGCTGGATCTCACCGCTGGTGAAGTCCAGCCCTTCGGGACTCTATCTG
>JBOIDL010000323.1:0-3103 GCA_050740435.1 Gammaproteobacteria bacterium | reverse complement strand
ACAATGAACTGCATGGCCTGTAGCGGCCAAGCCACGCCTGCCGTAGCGGGTCGGCTCGAGCGAGGGGTTAGGCGTCATCGGGGCAGGCCTCGGGTGGAAACGGCATAGATCACGACTTCGCGGTCACTGGGGTCTGATCCCGTCGGTAGGCCTGAAACTCGCGGTCCACCAAGTACGGTGATAACAGTCAAGTTTAGACCTGCGCTGTCGCACGGGCCGTCGCGTAGATACTTCGCCACCGCTTCAGCCCGGCGCTGCGCCAAGGCAGAGTTGGAGTCGGCGGGCGTGCGCTTGTTGTATGACTGCCTATCGTGACGGCCGACCACGAGCAGCGATGTAGCGCCAGTCTGATGAAGGCGCCTTCTGGCGTCACAAACGACCGGAGTGAGCCTAGACGAAGGAGCAAGCTCAGCAGTAGTGGGCTCTGCAGGAGCAAACGGACCAACTCGGGCGACCTCTACAAACGCGCTTGCCGCGAGTGGCGGATGTACCGCGACAAGCACGTCACCTGTTCCACTACTTGTCGGCGTTGCGCGAGCGATCTGTACTTGGGCTTGCAGCGTTGCGACTACACCGAAGATGACCGCGACAACGACGGAGACGACTGAAGCGACTTTGGCCCAATACTCCAACTGATCTTTCGTCTTGCCTGGATCGAGCAAGCGTGGCGCAACGAAGAATGCAAGCGCCAGAAGTCCGCACGCAGCGAAGAGACCGAATGCGGTGTATGCCGATACGCCAAAGTCAGGCATGACCGGAACTCCGACCGAGGGCTCGGGCGGTGGCTGAGGCGAGAGGGACGGTGGTCGTTGAAGCGCACCTACTATCGAGTCGCGGGCATCAGCAATGGCGAGATGAAGCAGAACAGCGATCGCGGCGCCTAACAACAGCAGGAAGAGAGCCAATGCAGCCGCGGCGACAGTTTGCCGGTGATGAGAGCGCTTCGTCTCCAGCGCTTCTGCCTGCTGCCTCAGTGCCTCTTGATGCGTCTCAGCCCGTTGTCTTTCTCTTTCACGCCATCTCGCCACGGTCTCTCTTTTCATCGCAGGCTCGTAAGTCGAAGGGTTGCAATGGCGTTGTGAAAGCCAGTACGGCAGCTGGAATGACGCCTAACGCTGGCCATCAGGGGCCGCGTAAGCGGAGCGGCAGCGACGCTTGCAAGCGGTCCCCTGCATGGCCTTGTTAGCCCGCGATCACTCGGTCTTCTCCGACGACTCCGATTCGGTCTTGCTCGACCTCTTCGGTATCCGAATGAACCGCTCAAGGCTATTCAGGAGATGATGCAACACCATCATCGCCTCCTCATCCTCCGGACCGCCCATCATTTCATGCATGAGCGGGTCACGATGGGCCATCTCGATTGTGCCGACAATAGTTCGGCGTGCGCGTTCAATCGCTCGCGGATTGCCACCTTCGATTGCGCGATACAACTGAATGCCCAGTTCGTATAGCCACGGATAGTCGTCTCGGAGCATGCTGAACATCATCAGGATCGGAAGCCCCGCATGGTCTGGCGACTGCCTGAACATAGGGTGATGGAGCAGTTCCTCGAACATCATCGGATGGAAGCGACGGCGTTTTCTCATGCGGCGAATACGGGGATCGTTGCCTAGTTCGCTTGCGACGCGATCTGGGACGTCTCGCACCAGGACCTTTATTTCCTCGAAGAACTTGGCGACAGAAGTCTCATCAACGCGGGCTGGAGGATGAGATGGCTCCTTCTTTCGGCCCTTGAGCAGCGCAGCAACTGTTTGACGGAATGCCTGAACCTGGCGCCGAACCGCCTCGTCCCGCGGAGCCGCTTGCGGATGCCGACGGATGAGCTAGTGAGACGCCAAGGGCGATTCCAAAGACTCGATCGCTCGCCGCGAGCTTGCCCTTCGCAACGCCCGCCTCGTAAAGAATCCACGGCCGATTGACGCTGTGGATGGTCAAAAGGGCCACCACATCGGTGGCATCATCGAGCTTCTGCATGATTGCTCGGTCCATTCCTGCCCATACTCGATTCCCGCAGTGCCTTTACGGTCCGAAGAGCGGAACGACTTGAGGATGCCGCCGCTTGCATCCGTCAGAAGATTGCCGAAAGCCTCAGCGAGATCAGCGTCGCGGCTATCGTGACTGATGAATACGAGCGGACTCTCAGTCGTTGGACGCTTAGCTTCGAGAACCTGCGGTAACTCTGTCTGCGGTGGAGGTTTCTTGCGCGCTGCCATAGATGGTCTCCCCTATTCGCGGGCTAACGCCGCGCTTCAGCGGCGGGCCGAGCGCGCAGCGCGAGGACCGTCCACTGGAAGCGCCTGTTGGACGTCATTGCAGTTGATCGAAAGTGCCTGCGCGCACAGCGACATTTTTAGCTTCTTCATATGCCTTATAGGCCCTGACCAGTCGCCCATTCGCAGCGTATGCAATTGCAAGCTTGCTCAATGCACGCACTAGGAAGCCGGCGCGAACCCCCTGCCTCAATTTCTCGACGCCCTCCTCACAAAGACGTAGCCCCTTTCGTGGGCTACGTCTAAGGATATGGGCGTGTCCTAGTTCCGAAAGTGCTTCACCGATCTGACTGAGCGGCACGTTTCTTTCGATTCGAAGTCGGTGTACTTTTTCGTAGTCATCAATGCAGTCCGACATTCGACCTAGTTGCCGCATGATGCTACCCCGTATGGCAAGTAGGCCATCATCCCGCTCAACGTCAGGCGAGCGTCCAAGGTCGCCGAGCGCATCATCAAAGCAGGCTAGCCGATCTCGCCTTACATAGAGTCGCTTTGCAATCGAATACTTGGCACTGGCGAGCGCACCGCCAGGGAAGTCCTCGTCTCCAATCCCTTGCACCCCACGGAAGTGAGTCGAAATACGGGTACGCACCTGCGTTAGCGTGTTGAGAGCGGCAAGACACCCAAGTGGCGTGTGACCGTGCAGTCCGTACCAAGCCCCGGCGCGAGCCCACTCGGAAAGTAGGCTGTTCCAATACCCAATCAGTTGGGTGTAGATCGGTAACTGATCTGATTTTATTAGAGTGTTGGCGTGTTCGGGTAGCGTGAGCTGACAATTTGTCATGGCGGTAGAGAGGTGAAGGGGCAGTGGTCCTCGTGGGATAATTCGTCGT
>JBOIDL010000322.1:0-3121 GCA_050740435.1 Gammaproteobacteria bacterium | reverse complement strand
TATGGCCAGATACCTCGGACCGACGTGCCGCTTAAGCCGGCGCCAAGGAGTCGATCTCGCGCTCAAGAGCCGCGCCCGGCCGCTCGAGACCAAGTGTCACTTAGACAAACCCCCGGGCCAGCATGGGGAGAGTCGCCAGCGGCGCATATCGGACTATGCGCTGCAACTCAGAGAGAAGCAGAAGCTGCGCATCATGTACGGGGTGTTGGAACGTCAGTTTCGCAAAGTCTATCAGGAGGCCGCTCGCCGCAAGGGTTCAACAGGCGAAAACCTTCTCAAGCTACTGGAGTCCCGTCTGGACAACGTCGTCTACCGGATGGGGTTTGGGGTGACGCGGGCTGAGGCGCGGCAGTTGGTGAGCCACAAGGCTATATGGGTTAACGGCAAGGCGACCAACATCGCATCCTATGAGGTGCGGGCCAATGACGTGATCAGCGTCTCGCCGAAGGGTCGGACGCAGGTCAGGATCCAGGACGCATTGACCCTTTCCGAACAGTACGGATTCCCGGAGTGGGTCGAGGTCGATCCCAAGAAAATGGAAGGGATATTTAAAACCGTTCCGGATCGCGGCGAGCTGCCGCCGGATATCAACGAATCGCTAGTAGTGGCGCTTTATTCGAAGTAGCCGAGAGGGGCCAGTTCGCATGTTGGCAAATACTGTCAGTCTATTGAAGCCACGCCAGATCGATGTCCAAGCGGTGAGCAGCCGCTGTGCGCGCATGATCTTGGAGCCCTTGGACCGGGGCTTCGGGCACACGCTGGGAAACGCCTTGCGGCGCGTCTTGCTGTCATCGCTTCCGGGTTGTGCGGTCACGGAAGTCACGATCGAAAACGTTTTGCACGAATATACGACGATACCCGGTGTCCAAGAGGATGTCACGGACATCTTATTGAATCTCAAAGGGCTCGCGATCCGCATGCACGCCCGTGACGAGGCGATGTTGACGCTCAATAAGAAGGGCCGCGGCGATGTGCTGGCGCGCGATATCTCCCTAGACCATGACGTCGAGATCGTCAATCCGGAACATCATCTCGCGACCTTGATGGAGGGCGGCGAGCTCCATCTCACGCTGCGAGTCACGCGCGGGCGGGGTTATGTCCCGGCGAACATCCGAATGAACGTCGAGGAGGAAGAGCATGCGATCGGCCGCTTGAAGCTGGACGCCTCGTTTAGCCCTATCCGTCGGGTCGCCTACGAGGTTCAAAATGCCCGCGTCGAGCAACGCACCGATCTCGATAAATTGGTCATGGAGATCGAAACCAACGGCACGGTGGATCCCGAGACCGCCGTCCGCAGGGCGGCCGGCATTTTACAGGAGCAGTTATCGATCTTCGTCGATCTCAGCGGCGGCGAGCAGCCGGCGCCGCAGGGAACGAGGGATGTGGAGATCGATCCGATTTTGCTGCGCTCCATCGACGATCTGGAATTGACGGTGCGCTCGGCGAACTGCCTGAAAGCGGAGAACATCTACTATATCGGCGATCTAATCCAGCGTACCGAGGTGGAGTTGCTCAAGACACCGAATCTAGGGAAAAAATCACTCACCGAGATCAAGGATGTGTTAGCCACACGGGGCCTATCGCTCGGCATGCGGCTCGCTAATTGGCCGCCCCCGGGCTTGCAAAAGGTCTCGGCCGGAGCTGAAACGGCCGGAGCTGAAGGAGGCTAAGGAATGCGGCATCTCAACATCGGCAGGCAGCTTAGCCGTAATAGCAGCCATCGTAAGGCGATGCTCAGGAACATGGCGGTGTCGCTGTTTCGGCACGAGGTTATCAAGACCTCCGTTCCCAAGGCCAAGGAACTGCGCCGCACCGCGGAACCGCTGATCACGCTTGCCAAACAAGACACGATGGCGAAACGCCGGTTGGCGTTTGCCCGGTTGCGGGACAAACAGGTGGTCGCGAAGCTTTTTAGCGATCTCGGACCGCGTTATCGGGAGAGGCCCGGTGGTTATTTACGTATCCTCAAGTGCGGTTTCCGTAACGGTGACCGCGCTCCGATGGCCTTGGTCGAGCTCGTCGATCGGCCCTTGCCGCACGAAGCGACCGGCGCCACGAAGGACGCGAAAACCTCCTGATCCGCTCAGCGCCGCGGCGTCCCGCGGGACACCGGCGAGCGTCGCAATCTGCAATGCTTGGACTGAGCGGAGGGTTGCAGCGAGGCTACGCCTCTCGACAATCGACTGTCATGATCGTGTTGGTGACGGATTACGGGATGGAAGGGCCGTACCTCGGTCAGGTTCTCGCCGTGCTCTATCGTTTTGCGCCTGGGGTCCAGGTCGTCAACCTCTTCGCCAATGCCCCCACGTACGATCCTTGCGCCACGGCCTATCTGCTCGCGGCCTATCGCCACGGATTCCCGAAGAACAGTGTGTTTTTATGCGTCGTGGATCCCGGTGTCGGCAGCCACCTGCACGCACCGATCGTCGTTCAAGTCGACGACCAATGGTTCGTCGGTCCCGACAACGGCATCTTCAATGCGGTGATGAAGCACGGGGCACCTGGCCGCGCCTGGAAGATCACCTGGCGCCCCGAGGTGATCTCGTCGACGTTTCACGGCCGCGATCTCTACGCGCCCGTTGCCGCCACTCTCGCCCGCGGTCAAACTCCCCAGTGGGAACCTCTGGCGCTAAGCGCTTATGCGACGTGGCCCGATGATCTCCATGAGATCATCTACCTCGACCACTTCGGGAACGCCATGACCGGTGTGCGCGCCTCGGTCGTATCGCCGCAGGCCGCCATCAGAATCGCGGGACAAAGCGTGCCCAAGGCCAGAACGTTCAACGACGTTCCTGTCGGGCATGCCATGTGGTACGAAAACTCGAACGGGCTCGCCGAGATCGCCGTCAATAAGGGTCGCGCCGATAAGGTGCTGGATCTCCGCGTGGGCCTGCCAATAAGCTTCGAGGAACCAACGTAAGAACCAGCGACCGCTGGTAGTGTCTCAGTTTGAATTTCGGTTATCGGGCATAGTACTAAACCGCTCTCGCGGTAGTTAGCCCAACTTTCTCAACTGGAGGGGATCAGCCGCCGGGAAGGCGCATAAATCGGGCGGTGCGGTCAATAGGTCTCCACTACAAATGGGTGGGTTCGCTTCAGTGTACGAGTTGGCCTGCGGCGG
>JBOIDL010000321.1:0-3132 GCA_050740435.1 Gammaproteobacteria bacterium | reverse complement strand
GATCTCATCCCCAATATGCCCGAAGAACGGTTACGCCCCCTGATGCAACGCTTCGCCGAAATACTGCTCGAACATCGCACCTTCTCAGCCGTGTTCGGTGTCGTATGAATATGAGGGGATGGCTGAGATGCTCAAGAGGATCCTGCGCAAGGGCGTGCGTTCGATAAATCACTGGTTATACGAGGATAACCCCGATGCGGTACAAGACTCGCCCGTGATCTATCCGTGGATTAACGCCGTTCTCCTCAAGACGCGTCGAGAGTCCTCGTGGATGCGTCCGTCCTATCTTTGGGGTGCGCTCCACGGGGCGCATCTCGGCAAGACCTTGGGTCCCCGCTGTGTCATTGATCGAATTCGGGGTCGCCGGGGGCAACGGCCTGGTCGCACTCGATCTCATCGCCCAGCGGATCGAGCGTATCTTCGGTATCGGCGCACAGGTCTACGGCTTCGATACGGGCGCAGGCTTACCTGCCTCCCAAGACCTGCGCGACTGCCCCAACCTCTTTGCTGGAGGAGACTATCCCATGGACGTGGCCAAGCTCCGGAGCCGGTTGACGAGATCCGAGCTTATTCTCGGCAAGATAGACGAGACGCTTCCGGCCTTCATGGCGAAGTCAGGTTTCGCGCCGGTGGCGTTCGTCTCCGTGGATGTTGATCTGTATACCTCGGCGAAACATGCTTTGCGCCTGCTGGACGGCGAGGCCAAGATGCTGCTGCCCAGAATTCACTGCTATTTCGATGACATCACTGGGTTCACCTACACCCCATACAATGGCGAGCGCTTGGCGATAGAAGAATTCAACCAGGAGCACCCCTCCCGCAAGATATCTCCAATCTTCGGCGCGCGGCATTACGTGCCCAAACCGTTTGCCGATGAACGGTGGGTAGACAAGCTGTTCATGGCGCATATTCTCGATCACGAACTCTATAGCCGGCCGGACGGTTTAACGCGCATACCGCGGGCGGACCTTGTCGGCAAACAGTGATAGGGCAAGCGACGCTGTGAGCGCGCTGGGCTTGGGGTTTCCGCGCCGCCATTCATGTGCCAGGCTTGTATAAGGCTTCTCGATGCTAGCCACACTGACCATAATCTTAGCCCGACTTAAGCTATTCGGTATCGGAATCGAGCGTTTTTCGTCTCGATATTTTCCTAAGCGTTGATTGCCGGTAGGTGGACCGGCGAGAAGTGGCTGTAGAGCCGACCTTGCCTGTTGCTGTGAGGCGGTCTTTTCAGGACTATGCAATGCTCCTCCGGGCCAAGGCCCGGATCAAAGACGGTAAAGCCCATCGTTATTGGAGCATCGTCGAAAACCGACGCACTCGCGCACCGGTCTCACCTGGCACTTTGCAGGCGTTGGCTTCGCGCACAATGCGCCGCTTATACGCCGCCGAGAACTGCCGCCGCTTGGGCAGCGCGGTTACTTCGGGATCGGGCGTATTGCCGACCGCGACCTTTATTGCATCGACTTCGAACAACGGTCTTAACTCCTGATTCATGTTCTCCACCCTTTCTACAGTAAATTCACAAAGAAAGGTGTCTCACGTTATGTTGACACAGGGGGCGGCGTGCTTTGCTGTGGTGCGCCGGCTTCTCGAGTGGACTTGCCTTTGCAGTCTCTCGCTTTAGGTTGTGGGCCAGCAACCACCCGTGCAGGCAACGCACCTGTTTGCCAACGGTGCCGCCCAAGCACGGGTTAGCCCACCGTATGGCGCTGTGGTAATCTGGCGCAGGCGGCATCCACGCCGCAGAGCAGATGGCATGTCCATTCAACCAAAGCCGCAATTCACACCGGAAGAGTACCTGAAGCTGGAGCGGATCTCGGAACAGAAGCATGAGTATTTGTGTCGAGACATTTTCGCGATGGGAGGAGCCAGCGCGAGCCATGTGTTGATCGTCGGGAATGTTGCGCGTGAGTTAGGCAATCAACTTCGCGATCGGAGGTGCACGGTTTATTCGGCGGATCTGAGGGTCAGCGTGAGCCCTGACGGCTTGTACACGTATCCGGATGTCATCGTCGTCTGCGGCGATCCGCAGTTCATAGACGCTGAGCTCGATACCTTGACCAATCCCGCGCTTATCGTGGAGGTGCTTTCGGAAAGCACGAAGAACTATGATCGGGGCGAGAAATTCGAACAGTATCGCCACATCCCCTCGTTTGGGGAGTATTTCCTTGTTGCGCAGGATAAGATTCATGTCGAGCGCTATCTCCGGCAGAACGAGGGCTCGTGGATCCTAACCGAAACCAACGATCCGGGCGCCGTGATCGAACTAGTGTCGATCAATTGCAGCCTGAGCGTTACCGAGATCTATGCCAAGGTCAGTTTTGACGGAGTCAATACTTCTGGCTCTTCGGCAGAATCTATGGGTATTCCGTTAACTCCCTCTCCCACCGGGAGAGGGTTGGGGTGAGGTACAAACCGAGGGGATCTCAACCAAGGCAGCGCGAATACTCTCCAACACCGCCTCGGGATCTCCGAGCACTTCATGATTCCAGAATCGAAGCACGCGATAACCCGATACCTTGAGATATTCAGTCCTCTGCAAGTCGTTCGAGACCTGCTCGGCATGCTGGCCACCATCGACCTCGATGACAACTTTGGGCTCCAAGCAGAGGAAATCCACGACGTAGGGTCCAAGGACCTGTTGGCGTCGAAACTTGACGCCGTCGAGTCGTCGACCGCGCAATCGACTCCACAAGCACCGCTCCGCCTCGGTCGAATTCTTCCGCAGCGCCCGGGCCAGACTGTTCATCGATCCTTCTATCCCCTCACTGTGCAAGCCGCGCATGGTTTACAAAATAGACCGGGCGCATGGTTTACAAATTTCTCCCTATCCATGCCATTGGCGGGGAGGGTTTATTTTCTGGTTTCGCTCATCGAGTACACCCAGAAGATGAAAGCTATAGCGTACTTCCCACAGGAACTCGTCAATCGGGTGTATGCCGATCGGTTCCTTGGCCAGAATGTCTGAGACATAGATGAGATGGCCCTTCCACTTGATCTCACCATTATGTCGCACCCGTCGGACCGTCACCTCGGTCCCATACGCCACTGGGGGCAGCTTCGCGGAATAGCTCCTGGGCGAGGCCGTGTACAGTTCCCGAGGTGTTCGCCGTTCCAGCGCTTCATGGC
>JBOIDL010000320.1:0-3146 GCA_050740435.1 Gammaproteobacteria bacterium | reverse complement strand
TCCGCAGGGACAGCTCACCCTCACTCTGTCAGCCAATCAAGCGGTCCAGGAGGAACTGTTGCATTACCTGGCGGCTCTGAAAGCTGCGTGAGATCGGCATCAACCGAAATTTATGCAACGCTAGGGTGAATATAAGACTTACGGCACACAGCAGGGGTGTTCCCCAAGCGCTTAGCTACCGACTCGATGACCTGCACGATGTTTTTTTTTGCATTGGCCCGGGAATCGAGCGGTGGGAGGTCGGACAGCGCGCGCGCCGCCGTAACGGTGCCCGCCCAAGTGCGAAAGTCTTTAGCGGTGAAATCGCCGCCGCTCGCTTCGCGTAGATACGCATTGACATCACGCGAGGAGATGCTATGGCATTCCCCGGCTTCGTCGAGATATTGAAACAGATCCCGACCCGGCAGGTCTCGGCAGCTTTTCACCTCCGCGGCGAGCCGCGGATCTTGAATCTCAATCCGGTGAGGCTTGCCACTCTTGCCCTGAAATTCGAATTGGAGTCGAGTTCCGCGTATCTTCGTATGCTTGTCGCGCAGCGTCGTGAGACCGAAGGAGTTATTGTCGCGCGCGTACTTTTCATTGCCGACGCGAACCAAGCAGCTCTCGAGTAAACGCACCACCGTGGCCAGCACGCGGTCGCGCGACAGGACGGGCTTCCGGAAATCCTGCGAGACACGCGCTCGGATACGCGGTAGGGCCTTAGCAAAGGCAATCACGTGAGCATATTTTGCGTCGTCGCGCGATTCACGCCAGCGATGGTGGTAGCGGTACTGCTTGCGGCCGCGGGCATCGCGACCCGTCGCTTGGAGGTGGCTCTCGGCAAACGGACTGATCCATACCTCACGCCAGGCAGGAGGTACAACCAGCGATTTAATGCGTGCGAGTTTTCGCGCATCGCGTATCGTTCTGCCATCCGCATCGAGATAGCGAAAACCCGTCCTACTCGTCAGGCGCCGGATCCCATGCCCGTTATCGCTCAGGTAACGCAATGAGGCTGATTCTACCCGCGCGTCAGACGCTCCGCGCTCACCGTTTTGTGCCACCGGCCCGACCAATGCCTTGGAGCATGCGCGTAAAATATTAGCCGTGCGCCGCCATTTCTCGGCAGGATTCGGCGCAGCGCCGGCATGCTTCCGCACAGCGCTGCATATGAGCATCGTCCTTGAACTGGCCGCAATCTTCGGCGCACTGAGCGCAAATCTCGGAGCACACGGCGCAGGTACGTGCATGCAGTAAGGAGCCGCGAAGCATGAAGTTCGCGCTGGTCTGACAGATCTCGGCGCAATCGGTTAGCCGCCGGATATGGCCGCCCTCGGCGTGCCGGCCGCCTTGCTCTAAACAATAGGTAATAGTATTCAGGCAAATACCGTGGCAGTTAACGCATTCCTGAATACATTGGTGCAATGTCTCATTCATAGATACCTCCACAACGTTCATAGATACCTCCACAACGGTAGAAGAATTCAAGACTATTGGTCGTTCGACCACGGGGATTCAGGCGCTCACCACCTCACGGCCCCGTTCGGATGTAGTACCTATCCCGACATGTATGACGCATCAGTGCAGGCGAGAAATACGTAAGTTCGTTCCTAGCCGACCTGTTCGTCCTCACGCTTGGTCCGTTCCATCGCTTCGGGCTCCATCTCCTCGGCATGCTTGTTAAACCGGATAAAGAGGCCCCATCCCGCTAACAACACAGCGACGGCAATACCGATCGCCGAGGCCGCGGGTAGTTGCGCCGGGTCATCATGGACGAGCCCAAATACCACGACCAAGAGCTCGACGCTCAACGATACAACGACAACGATCATGAAGCGCGAGAGGAAGCGGCGCACTCGCGTCGGTGTGCTCGTGTGGGTCTTTCGTTGAATCTCTTCTTCGAGGACCGTCTGCCCAAGCTCCAGCGAGGCAGTCGCGATGGTCAGGAGCCCGATGCTCTCGAGGATCGCATTGAATCGCTCTCTGGCTGACTCCGTGTCGGCCGGGCCCAGGGCATGCCATATTTCCAACAGGGCAAACCAGACCAGAGCGAATCCGCACACTGCAAACGCCAGTGTGATCAGTGCGTACCCGGCCAGAAAGAGCAGTCGGACTGCGCTCATGCCGTTTCCAGACAGCCTTGGACTTCGCCGATCTGCTGGGGAGATCCGACCAGGCGGTCATCGCCAGTGGTTCGACCGGCAGCTCTAACCTTTTGACATGAGCCCGTCCAATTTGGACATGAGCCCGTCCAATGCCCGTACATGCGCTTGCTGCTTCGCGAGCAGCTCCAGGAACAGCGGCTTAAGCTCCACCGGCGTGGCGGTAGTCTCCAGCACCTCTTGATAGCGCTTAAGACCGGACTCCTCACCTGCCTTCAAGGCCCTGAGTACCATCTTGTCGCCAAAGATGTTTGCCGCTCCCATGACGACCTTGGACCAGGTACCCCAGCCCCCGAAGTTTTGGGCCCTGCCTTCCGGCTGCTGGATCCGGGCCTCGAGCCGCGAGGCCGCCTGCTGATGGTCTCTAAGGATGATGACCAATTCTTCAAATTCCGCGCGCCGCCCCGATTCTTGCGGTTCTTTGCGCAACGCCTGTTGATACGTTTCCACGGCTAAGCATTCTCTCTTGAAGAGCCTATCGGTGATCGCGTTCCAATTCATGTCGGTGTCCCAGTGAAAGATCGGCTGACTATCGGTTCTCAGCCACGGTAGGTTCGTCAACATCCGCGCCATACCCGGTCCTGGATGAATATGCGCTTATATTCAGTAAGTTGCGCTATGCCACGCGCTGCGAGCTAGGGTGGTGTGGGTAATAGTTACCTGTACCCCTGTAGGTTTTACAGCAGGTAGCAGTCGAAGAGGCGCATGCCGACGCTGGTGTCTCTCCTCGCAGGGGGAAGGCGATACGTCGGTTAACGGCGATCTCATCTACCCGTTGCTCAACCTTACATTCGATGTTATGAATACGTGAGTACCACGGTTGCGACGCCGGATCGAGCCCCATCGAGCTGGATCGATAATGGGCAAGGACTGCGCCCCTCGCTAGTGTAGTGCTTCGTTGTTCTTGGAACTTAAACGGCGATTGGCACGAATGACCTTCTGCAGAATGTCATTGGCCTTGGCGGTCCAGACGAAGGGCTTGGGGTCGCGATTATGCACGGCGAT
>JBOIDL010000319.1:0-3148 GCA_050740435.1 Gammaproteobacteria bacterium | reverse complement strand
AGCGTAGGCCGCTTCTTCTATTGTCCTGGCCATAAGATCAGATATATTTCCGAAGGGCTGGACTTCACCAGCGGTGAGATCCAGCGAAAAGCAAAACACTCACTAAACCCTATGTCCGACGCCATTTACCGCCGCTTGCCCCCAGAATTTATGCAACTGGAAGGTAGACATGATCTTGAAATCCTCATTGCTTTCTTTAGCGCTTAGCCTCTGCTGCTACGGCTGCACGGACGGGACTCTGCATCTCAAAATGGAGCTTGAAAAAACCTACGGCCTCACGGCGGGCGATCCCGTGGTGTTTGAAAATGACACGGTGGGCACCGTCGCTTCCATGGAGTCCCGCGATCCCAATGGGTTTGTCGCCAACCTCGAGATCGTCAAGGAGAAGCGCGAGTTAGCGACGACGGATGCTCGCTTCCGGATCGCTGATCGCCTATCCGTCGCGCAACGAAAGCAAGTCGAGATTATTCACGCCGGCGCTGGAACGCCGCTTGAAGACGGCGCGACGGTTCAAGGCGCCCCGGCATCGGCCCCGCTGTTCCCGTTTAGCGAGCTGTTTGGGGGGATGGCGGAAGGCCTCCGGAACTTGAGAGAACAGACGGAGCGTTTTCGGCGCGACTTCGAAAACATTCCGGACTCCGACGAAGCCCGTCAGCTGCGCGAGGAGTGGCGGCGGCTGGTCGAGGAAATTCAGAAAGCGCAAAGCGAAGCGAAAGAATCGCTGCGCGAGGAAATACTGCCCAAGCTCGAAGAAGAGATGGAAAACCTGAGAAAGAAATTCGAGGATATGAAACCCAGGGATCCGAAGCGCGGCCCACCGTTAGAAACCTAGAAACGAGCGCCTATTTTGGAATCGATTCCAGCGTCGGAACGGGCGCGATCTCTACGCGCCGGTTACGGGCACGGTTGGCTTCGGAGATGTTGGCGGCGATGGGCTTGGTCTCGCCGAATCCGGCGGCGAACACCTTGCCGCGAGGGAACCCCGCCGCAATCAGCGCCCGCATGACGGTCAATGCCCGCTCGGTCGATAGCTCCCAATTATCCCGGAACGGGCTGGTGATCCCGCGCAACGGCCGATCATCGGTAAAGCCGCTCACCATCACGTTCATCTCGCCCTGTTCGGTATAGCTCCGCAACGGCGTGGCTATGTTTACGATCAGTTGCTGGCCTTCGGCGGAAAGCTCCGCCGATCCCAACTGAAACAATACGCTGCCCTGCATCTCGATGCGGCCTTCCCTGAGGGTGATACGCCCTTCGGCCAGCGGTTTCGCCAAGGCGCGCTCCAACGCCGCCAAGCGCTTGGCTTCCGCTTGGCGAGCTTCTTTTTCTTCCCGCAGTTGCACCGCCAACTCGATTTGCAGCACCGTGGACCAAACGAAAAGCAATACGAATATCCCGAGCAGGCCGACCATGATATCGGCGATCGCCGGCCAGATGCTCCACGCGGGGGTGGCATCCATGCCTTCATCGGCGGGCGGCGTCGGTGAGATCTTCATCAGAGCTCGGCGCCGTCCCTAACTCGATTCACGCAGGGCCGTGATCAAACGCCGCAATTCATCGCCGCGATGTTTGTCCGCTTCGGAGATTACCTGCACGATCTCCTTGAATTCCTTGATACGCGCCCGTTCTCCGTAGTGCAAAGCTTCCGCAGTCTCCGCCAGCGCCGCGATGAGCTTATTGAAATGCGCATCCCAACCGGCGGCTTTGTCCGCGATGCCAAGCTCCACTCTTTTTACCAATTGCTGCGCCCAGGCATTGAGGCTGGTGATCTGTTCGGTATCGGCGCGCCGGCGATCCTGGAGATCCTCGCGCATTTTTTCCAACATGGAGTCGAACTGCCGCTGTTGCCGGCCCTGCTCAATGCCCCAGGTCTTGCGCAATTGCTGGCGATCTTCCTCGTGCCGATCGACGATTAGCGCATACTTATCCGACAATTCGGATAGAGTCTTGACGGCCTGATCGGCGAACGTGGAAGTCTGTTGGTCAAAACGCGTCACCAGATCCTGGTAGTGCTGGGCCATCCGTCCCAGGAGTTCCTTGTGCTGCGTCGCCAGCGCTTCGGACTCCTGGGTGAATCGAGTGCGAACGGCGTCGAGATGACTATCGAGCGCCCGGCGCTGGGTCTCGCCCTCCTTGAGCCGGCTTTCGGCGTCAGTGCGCCAGCTTGCATCGATCGTGGCCACATGCTGTTCCAGCTTCTCCAGGTAACCGGAATAGTGTTTACCGATCGTTTCCACATACGCTTGCAGCGCGCCGGTAAGCTCCTGGGCATGGACAGCTAACTTGTCGAAATGCTGAAGCTCTTGCACGCTTCGAGCTTGCCGCTCCCATTCAAACAACTTCAAGAGCTCACCACGTTGTTCTTGGTCGCGCTGCGCACCGCTATCGAAGCGGGCCTGGACCTTGGAAAAAAGATCTTTACCGGCATCATCCATAATGCCGGCCGCATGCACGAGTATGCCCTTGATGGCGGGTTCAATCTCGGCGCCAAAGTGTTTCACGGCGACGCTTAAATCCGCCCGGATAAGGTCCACCTTCTCGCCAATGGCGCCGGCGACGTGATTCGCGAGCAACTCCTGAGCGTTACGGGTATCATCGCGCGCAGACATTAAGCCCGTCACGGCATCCTGAAAACGCTCCACCACAGAGGGAACGACCGTCCCCTGCTCGACCAGCTTTTCGAGCGCCGCCGTCTGCCGCGCAACTGGATGGAGATCGGTCAACGAGCTCGCGGCGAGGCCCGAGACAAGATAGTTAAGGCGGCTTTCCTCGCGCCGCGTCAGCGTAGCCGCCAAACCCAGGACCACCGAGGTCGCCACCCCCGAGACCGAGGTACCGAACGCGCGCGCCAGCCCGGCAATCGGGGCCAGCAGGGAGTCGCGCAAGGTTTCCAGTTCGGCCGTGCTCTGTAGCGCCTGGCGCGTACCGCTCAAGGTGTCGACCAAACCGATGAAGGTCCCAATCAATCCGAGTAAAATCAATGCGCCGATCAAGTAAGGCGTATACGGTGCGCGTAAACTGCTCACCTGCACACCCTCGTAAAGCCGGCCATGCACGATTCGATAGAGCGCGGGGCTTAAGCTGTCGAACTGCTCCTCGGCGGGCAGGTTATCATCCAGTGCTTGGAGTTCTTTTTGGAATTGCTCGA
>JBOIDL010000318.1:0-3158 GCA_050740435.1 Gammaproteobacteria bacterium | reverse complement strand
TACCAGATAAAGCAGTCAAGTACAATTCACCAATCAATATATTAGTGGCTCCGTTTCCGGCCGGAAAACTCCCTACCTCATTGTTTCTACGACAATACCAGGGAAAAGTTACAGGAACATCCGTTACGAGGCTGACGGCAACCGCGGCCGCTTAGCGACTGACGCTATAGCTGAGATCCGAAGCAAGCTGTGACCTTCGAGGTTCGACTTCGCCCGGAGGCAGAACAGGACTTATCAGATACGGCGTTTTGGTATGAAGGGCAACGGCTGGGGCTTGGAAAGCAATTCCTCGACGAGGTTCTTGCGATCTTCTCAACGATCGCCGAGACACCAGTCATGTATCCGACCGTTCATAGAAATACACGACGCGCTGTGGTTCACCGCTTCCCTTTCAGTGTCTATTATCAAGTCGAGGATGCAGAGTGAGTCGTTGTCGCGGTGATGCATGGTAGCCGAAACCCGCGTCGTTGGAAGAGTCGCACATAACCAATAAGGATTGAGACGACCATGGATGGTTGTTTCAATCCGTTGTTCAAGAAGCCCGGATTCGAGCAGCCTCAAGGCCACCTATTTCGCGGTGATGGCTTCCTTTACCAACCTCGCGCTCTCGCTGAGCCAGCTCGGACCAAGTACTTGAACCAGATCTTCATCGTCACCCGCGAGGTCCGTGAGCCCGCGACCGGCGCCGTCCAGGTGCACGTCAGCTAGCTCGGGACCCTGCTCATCGTGCAGATCCTGCTTGGGCTCGTCCTGCCGTTCGGCGCGATCCTCTTCGCCCGCCTCTCCAAGTTCCGCAGCGCTTGACATACCGCCCAGCAAGGATCGGGTCCCGAGCTGGGAATCATCGTGGAGGCTCCCTTGAAACCTAACGGACCGAAGAGCACGCGTATATATGGACTCCACTCCGAATGGCACTTACTTAAGAGAAAGCCGGTAAAACCGTCATTCCGGCCAGAGCGAAGCGGCGAGCCGGAATCCAGTCATTCGTGAACCTTCCCCTAATGGTATCGATTCCCGCTTCCGCGGGAATGACGGAAAATTCGGACTCTCGCCTTAAGTAAGTGCCATTGGACTCCACTCCCGGTTTGCAAAAAGAAAGGATGATGACTTTTAAAGAAAACTACCACGTATATGTCCGGTCTTTTGGTGAGCGTGGTATCCGCGCTGGCCATGATTGAATGTGCGCGCTCTGTCCTTATAGGGTGACGGCCTCGAAGGGCCACTACGCGGGACGGAATCGCAGAAAGCCATGCCCAGGGGCTCGTACGAGCGCCAGCCGAAGGCTGGCCGGGGCCGCGAGGCGGCCCTGCTTGGCGCCGCTTTGGATGCAAGCTGGCCGGGGGCCGAAGGCGGCCATGCCTGGCGCGCCGAGGGTGCAACGCCGGTCTGACCTGTTGTGCCGGAACGGCCCGGCGCACCGCAAACCGTTCGATCGCGTCGGCGTTCGTATTGACTATCACGAGGTAGAGGCACGTGAAGAGGTCAAGGCGGTCGGGGGAATATGGCGACCCAAGCAGAACCTTTTGGAAATGCCACATTGAACCTCGCGAACTGCATTGAGATGGACTAAACCTATATACATTCATATATCTAAGGCTAGATGTATATATCTATATAGAGGTGTTTGTATATGAATATATATGCTTTATGATGGCGGGGGTTCGTTAGTCCATTAGATGTTAGCCCTTGAACACATTCTTCGTCACGCTCATTGTCAATATCCTCGGCTGGTATCAGAGGGTAGCGTCCAAACGGCTCCGGGCTTGCTGTCGCTATGAGCCGTCATGCTCTGAATTCATGATTCTTGCTGTTCACAAATACGGCCCGCTGGTTGGCTTGTGGCGGGGTGTCTTGCGCTTGTTGCGTTGTCGCCCGCCCCTTGGTGGAGCGGATTATCCTTAGCAAATATATACAGGGGGGTTTATGGAGTATCAATACAAAGTCGTTCCGTTTATCGGCCAAATCAAAGGCAGCCAGTCAGCCGCGAATGTCGCAACGCAACTTGAAAGCGCGATCAGTCAGAACGCGTCGCAAGGGTGGGAGCTTCATCAAGTCTCCGACGTAAACATTGAGGTGCAGCCTGGCTGTCTCGCCGGTCTACTCGGGGGAAAGGTCGCGTATGTCCGGTTTGATCAACTCATCTTCCGAAAAAGCACGGGGTAACCCACGCCCTGAGGTAGACAGTCAAGCATTTTAGGTTGCCTCCACGATAGAATTGAGCAGTGGCGAGCCACGGCGGCTGAGCTAGGGCGTTTGGCCGCACCGCCTGGCGAAAGTCGAAGTCAGCGAAGGCAGAAAATAATAACCGGTTACGCGGCGAATCTGAACCCGCTGTTCATATAGGAGGCCAGAATGCCAGCACCGTTTTTGCGTCAGCTCTTACCTGACTTGAGTCACCCGGCCAAAGTTACACGCTACATTGACAACCACTATCACTTGGAGATGATTGCCGAGAATAATCGGCAGCTTGTTGAGTATCAGGCTCAATCCCTCCAGTTGCAGCGTGACGCCGCCATTATCAACATACGCGCCATGGGCGATATTGCCCACCGGCAGGACCAGACCAACAGCCTACTCTCCGCGCTTGTCGGCGGCATGGACCGGCTCAGTAACAGCATGGACACACTCAACGCAACGGCGTCTAAGACGCTTGACGCTGTGTATGAGCAGACCGAGGTGTTGCAGGCAGGCTTTGAGGAAATCGCTGCGCAGATACTGGAACAGCAAAAGGTCTTAAAGGAGATTGCCGATATTCTGCGCCGGCCCTGTCAAATGAAGGCCTTGGAACTGCTCAACGAGGCCGACCGCGCCCTCAAGAACGGCATGAAAGCGTCAGGCCGCGATCAAGAGGAATGGTACAAAGATGCGGCGCGCTTACTGCGGGACGTGCTTGATAACCCCATCGGCAAAAGCAACTATGTCGGCTGGTTTCAGACCGGGTGGCTCAAGTGGAAGTTTCAGCGACATCTTGCCGAAGCCGAAGAAGCCTTCTACCAAGCAGCCCGCTATAGCGGCCCGAATACAGACCTGTACCTGTGAGATCCCCACGAATTTTACTCTGAGAGGCAGTGGTTTCGGATGAGTTCATCAAGGCAGCTGATGGCCGCAAGGAGGTCTCGCAAGCGCAAGGTCACCCGCGGGTCGTCGATGACTTTAAG
>JBOIDL010000317.1:0-3192 GCA_050740435.1 Gammaproteobacteria bacterium | reverse complement strand
TCGGATCCTTCGTGGTCCACCGTCCCGTTTGCAGATCATAGTCCCTCGCGCCGAAGCGCACGAGCTTCGTGTCGCGGTCGTAGAGCCCGCCGGCAAACCCAAAGGGCTGGAAGCCGGGGTTGGTGTCCAGGGTAACGCGTCCCCATTCATCATAGTCCATCCGCTGGACGATGTCGCCGGTGTCGGCGTTGACGACAAGCCGCGGGCTGCCGAGGCGGTCGGAGAGAATGCGGTAGGTGATGCCGCCCTTGATGAGATAGGCTGGCACGTTGGCCTTGTCGGCATAGACGAAGCGGGTAACGACTTGGTTATCGCCATCGATCTCTCGGCCATTCCGGTGATGCGCCCGAGCACATCGCGGCTACCAAACAAATCGAGCCCTGGCCGCTTTAACGCCCCTTTAACTCCTCCCCGGGACGTGCTACTCGGTGATGGCAACGAGAGGAAAGCCAGCCGGTTGTTCACCGAAATCTTTCGCCGGAAATGCCTGCTCCGGCTTCACCACAAAGATTCGTCCGTCGCGTTCAATCTGCGCGTTAAAGATTCGCTTTGTCCATGGACCAAACCCATGGGCGACAACAAAATCATTCCCAGGGTCCTGTGGTACATAGCGCAACAGCTTTTCTCCCCTGGCTCGGAGAGGATGCGGTAGGTGATGCCGTTCTTGATAATGTAGCTAGCGTAGCGTGCGCCGCGCGCACGAAGTCCACTTTCTCGTTTCGTGCGCATGGCGCACGCTACGCTGGCTAATTGTCACTGGGCAAGTTCTGGTCCATCCGCTTCGAAAGGCTTGAGCAAGCTGTTCACTTCTGATTCGTGTAAGAAGCGGGAAAATACTTCGGTTCCATCCTTCAGATCGTCATCGTCAATCTCAAAGATACTTTCTACCCGTATGAAGACCCAGGTAACGACGTCACTACCTGAAACAGGGTAACTGTACTCCAAAGATTTCCCGATTTGTTCGGCCTTTGACAATGCTTCCTCTCTTGTATCCGCTTTAATAAGTCGCATAGTCTCTTCCCAAAGGTTTTCCCTTGGCAGACAGTGCTGGTGCACTGATTTGAGTAATAAATTTGCAACATACCACATGCTACTTTTTGAATCTGCGGCTGGTTAGAAGTTTCTTTGCTGTTCGGCACGCTCTGTCACCTGCCTGCGCACCTTTAAAAATATCTGCTAGCGTTTTTTCAAGAAGCTCGCTAGGAAACTCGGAGCGGACGCTGCCTTGTAGCTCCCTGGATATAATATCATCGACCCTAGATGTGAGGCGGTCTAAGGCTTGCTTGGCGAGCGCTTCCTGCGATGGATTTAGCGCCCCAGACTCAGATAAATTTTGTAGGGATCGTAAATCGCCCCTTGCGGCCAGTGCCTCGATTCGAGCCGTGATTGTATCCTTGGCGAGGCCTAATGGATCGAAGAAATTAATCGGATCATTCAGCACATACCCATACAGATTAGTATCGCCGCTGTCGAACCGGATCGGATCCTTCGCGGTCCACCGTCCGGTTTCGGGGTCATAGTCACGCGCCCCAAAGCGCACGAGCTTCGTGTCGCGGTCGTAGAGCCCGCCGGCGAAGCCGAAGGGCTGGAAGCCGGGGTTGGTGTCGAGGGCCCCCACTCATCATAGTCCATCCGCTGGACGATGATATCATCGGCGGTGTTGACGACAAGCCGGGGGCTGCCGAGGTGGTCAGAGAGGATGCGGTAGCTGATGCCGTTCTTGATAAGGTAGGCCGGGACGTTGGCCTTGTCCGCATAGACGAAGCGGCTGACGATGTGGTTCGCGCCATCGAGCTCGGCGATGGGTTTGAGTTGGTCTTGATAGAGGAAAGCCTTGGACCAGGGGCCGTCCACGTTTTTGCCAATCCGCCGGTTCTGCCCGTCGATGAGATAATCGATGGCAGTGCCCGAGGGCAGGGTGACTGCCGGAGATTGCCGAGCACATCGTAGTCGTAGTTTGTGGTGCCGCTGCCCTCGCTCTTCGAGAGCAACTCCCCGTTTGGAGTGTAGCCGTAGATGGTACCCTGGTAGTCGAGGAGCCGGTCCTGGGCGTCATACCGCCCCACGGTGATCCCGTTGACCTCGGTCCGATTGCCGTTCTGGTCATAGCCATAGCTCGCGGTGGTCACGCCATTCTCTTTGACTTCGATAAGCCGCCCGGCGAGGTCATAGGCATAATTGAAGGTTGTGGTGAGTGCGCCTTGCGTCTCGGTCTTCTGGGTAATACGGCCCAAGGCATCGCGGGTGTAGTGGAGGTTGAGCAATGCGTTACTGTTGTGGCTCGCGCTATAGTTCTCGACTTCGCCGAAGCCGTTGTAGCCGCGGCTGTCGTTCACAGTCCCCAACACCGTGCCGGTGAGGAGGCCGTTGTCGGGATCGCGGGTGAGGCTGAGGCTCCCGGCGCTGGTCAGGAGGCTGTCGTTGTCGTAGCCGAAGGCGATACTCGCGCCGTTGACTGAAAGCTCGTAGGATGTGCCGACGAAGGAGGCGCATCGCTCGCGATCGATGCGCTTCGTGCCCCAGCGCATCCTAGGGGCTACGGGCTCTTCAGAGCCTGGCCCCTTAGACGCCTGGGCAACGGGCCGGAAATGATACCGGATTTATTGGGGCACGTTTTCGGCACGTCCCAGGTGCGTTGCTTTCAGAGTGCGTTCGATATTCCTTCGAAGTGTTTTATATTTTTCAGCATCAATATGCCTACCAAGCTCTTTTTCATCAATGCCTGACAACTGGTCGATAGCTTGTTTCGCAGCAGCTGAATTACCCAGGTTATATTCACACAGCGCGATCAGGGCCTGAGTTTGTATATCGGGGTTCAAGCGAAAAGACACTTCAATGATAGGTTGGTCATAAAACTTCGATATTCTCCACGATTGATATCGGTTTATCGCCGATATCACCGCTTTGCAGTCATCTGGTAACGCTCGTGTAATCGTTGTCAGTGTGTGCGCGAAAAGCCCAACTGGATATGCGATGAGGCCGATCAGGGGAAAATAAACGATGGTTATTACAAATAACCATAGAGGCATTCGCCTATGACAGGCGATCAGAAAAACCAGCGGCACTAGTAGTGCTAAGACAAATAGAACAATTAGCTTAGTCATCGGGACGTTACTTCGAATTACTCGGTAGTGGCGTTTACCTGGGACGCGAACCCGTAATAGGAGATGGTTGTGCGCTGCCGGCGGCATT
>JBOIDL010000316.1:0-3207 GCA_050740435.1 Gammaproteobacteria bacterium | reverse complement strand
ACTCGCGCCTTGAATGCCGGTGAGTGATTGCGTCGGGGTCGTTTCATCGGATTTCCTCCTGCTATCATCGGAAAATATAGCAGTCCATCCACTTAACGACCTGTCCGAATTTCCTAGGCCACCTCTATGACAGGTCTGTGAATAGCAATAGAGGATATTGAGCTTGTCGCGGGCCAGTCCCGTCGCGGTATGCCATTTGCCGTTCGGCAGGTTCACTGCGCCCGGGACATGCGCCTTGCGGTAATCGCTCGGCAGACGCACATCGACGATCACGACGTCATCGCCCATGATCACTCTCCTTTCTGCGATTGTTGGGGATCTTCGCTGGCGGCTGCATAGCGCCTCTCCAGCTTACCTTCAGTTTCTCAACTCTCGTGCCAGCGCAGACCGATCCGGATGAGGTCTATCCAAGCCGCTTGCGATCAAGCACTTAGCTTGGCTGTGGAGGCCGTGACAGGGAATCTATTCCAGCGAGGCAGTGGGAAAGTGGTGGCGCTATTTCGCCAGTGAGGCGATATTTCGTCACCCTTGGGTGCGGGAGATCCCGAGCTTTTCCATGCGGGAGCGCAAGGTGCTTCTCTTGAGGCCCAGTCGTTCGGCCGCCCCCTCGGGCCCGCCGATCACCCAGTCTGTTTCCCGCAAGGCTTGCAGGATGTGATCGCGCTCGACCTCTTCGAGCGTTTTCAATCCGGAGGGCACGGCGGAGGATTCTCTAGGCGTAGTTTTCAATTCCGGCAGCGGCACCCGCAGCACCCCGTCGGTGGACAGGATCACGGCGCGCTCGATCACAGGGATCTCACCGATCTCATCAAGAAATAGCGTTCCTCGGTGCGCGAGCTCAAAGCGCCCAGTCCGGCGTGCGATGGCGCCCGTGAAGGCGCCCTTCTCGTGGCCGAACAGCTCACTCTCGAGGAGCTCCCGAGGGATGGCCGCACAGTTGACTTTCACGAACGGCTGAGCGGAGCGCGCACTTAAGTCGTGAATGCTCCTCGCGATGAGCTCTTTGCCGGTGCCGGTCTCCCCGAAGATGAGGACGGTGGCATCGGTCGTCGCCACGATCTCGACCTGCTTGAGCACGGATTTTAAAGCGGAACTGGTACCGATGATCTCACCGAAGTTGCGCGTTGGCCATCTGTTACCTCCTTATCGAAAACCCAAAGTCAAACAACTGGGCGCTTTGCTTCGAGCGCGGCTCATCCGTCAGGCGTTAAAGCCCCCGTCGATGTTCAAGATCGCACCGGTGATGTTGGACGCCTCCGGACTCGCGAGGAAGAGCACGAGATCCGCGACTTCGCTCGGCTGACCGTAACGGCCGATCGCGGTTCCGGCCTTCTGAGCAGCAGAGAAATCGCTGTCCTCCGGGTTCATATCGGTATTGATGGGACCCGGCTGGACGCAATTCACCGTGATTCCCTTGGGACCCAGATCGCGCGCCCACGCGCGGGTAAACCCGGCCACGGCCGACTTGCTCATGGCATAGAGCCGGGCCTCTGGAAAGGGCACCCGCTCGCCAAGGTTGCTGCCGATGTTGATGATGCGGCCGCCCTTTTGCGTTACTTTCGCTGCTTCTCGGGAAGCCAAGAAGACGGCCCGAACATTAATGTTGACCATTCGCTCGAACTCCTCGTCTGTGCTGTCGAGCAGCGAGCCCAGGAAAAAGATCCCCGCATTGTTCACCAGAACATCAAGGCGCCCGAACCGGTGGACGACCTCCCCGACGACCCGCTTGATGGCCTCGCCGTCGTCAGAGTCTGCTTGCAGGGCCTCGGCCTTGACCCCATACGCTCGCCCCCGCGCCACGACCTTCTCAGCCGCATCCGCAGACTTGGCGTAGGTGATTGCCACGTCGGCCCCCTCCTGCGCCAAGCGCTCTGCGATCGCCGCGCCAATGCCGCGACTCCCGCCCGTGACCAGGGCCGTTTTGCCTTTGAGCTTTGCCATAGAAATCTCCTTTCAAATTCGACCGGCATTGAATTGGCTATGACTATTCCCGGTCATGGGGGGATATGGTACTCATGCATCGTTCTTTGATAATCTAGTTTTCTGGAACAAGATTGTTCGTACAGGATGACAAATAGAAGGGTACGTGGACGAGCTCATTCTGCACCTCGCCCCGCGCTGCCCGAGTTCCTCACACGCTACCCCGAGATCACGCTCGATGTGAGCTACAACGACCGCTTTGTGGATGTGATCGAGGAAGGCTATGATGTGACGCTGCGGATCATCACCGCACTTCCCGATTCGACCCTGGTCGCACGCAGGCTCACGCCCATCCGCTTTGTGGTCTGTGCCTCACCGCTTTACTTGGAGCGCGTCGGGATCCCCGAAACGCCTGAGGATCTGATCCGCCACAACTGTTTGATCTATACCCTCACGAGCGGCAACGAATGGCACTTCAATGGGCCGGGTGGCAAGCGCAGTGTCACGGTGTCGGGAAACTATCGCTCGAACAACAGCCTGGCTATCCGGGAGGCGTTACGGGCCGGCGTCGGACTGACGCGCACCCCGACCTTCATGGTGGGCGAGGCGCTCCAGCGCGGAGCGCTCATCACGGTGCTGGACGATTATCCAACCGAGCCCTCGACCCTCTATGCGGTCTACCTCCACAACCGCTATCTCTCACCCAAAGTGCGAGCGTTCATCGATTTCCTCGCCGAGCGCTTTACGCCGCCCGCCCCGTGGGATCGAGGCCCGGCAGTCGGGCCGGATCCCGCTTGAGGTGCACGCTAACCGGTTGCCCAGGGAGCGCAGCGATCAAGACATCCTGAAGTGGCCGCTTGGCAACACCGCCGCAATGCCGAGCGTCGCGGCATCACTTGGACATTCATCCGCCAAGACGCCGACGCCAAGCTAGGACGGCCACTATGTTTCGTAATTAAGTGTCTCTATACTAGTGCGTGTTGATATTTAGTAAGCAATTAGGTATCCGCATGCTTGTGTTAAACCGGCGAGCGGCGGATGTAATGACCTGGCGGCTTGGTCTCCTTCCTTACGTGCAAAACGCGCACACTCATAATGTGATCGTTAGATGCGCGCAGTTCGAGGAGACCTAACCGCACTCTATAGAACTGGTGGAAGCGTCCCCCACTTCTCGCTACGGCTTCCGGGTATAAGTGATCTCCATCACTTTCATTTCCTTGCCGCGGTGGTGAGTCCCGTACATATCAAACGTCTGGGTATTACGGTCCAAAATCTTCCACACCGCGC
>JBOIDL010000315.1:0-3226 GCA_050740435.1 Gammaproteobacteria bacterium | reverse complement strand
GCTTCGATAACGGCTGGCGGTTGCTCGCGCAAACCTACCGTGCCCACGTCGCGGCTCCGGATAACGTCGTTGCATTCCCTGGCACCAGGGTACACTGATGATCAGTTTGAGACCTACACCCAAAGCTAAGAACGCCCGGAGCGTTGCCGCAAGCGTTGGATCGCCTGAAGCTGCGCGGCCGCCTCGGCGTACTCGGCCAGGGCCTTGGCGTAGTCGATCTGCGCGCTCCGATCAGAGAGCATTTGCTCGGCGCGCTGCTTCGCTTCGAGCGCCGCTGCTTCGTCGATATCGTGGGCGCGGACAGCGGTATCGGAAAGCACTGTCACCATGCGCGGCTGCACCTCGAGCATCCCGCCCGAGACGTAGAAGGCTTCTTCACTGCCATCGGAAAGCTTGAGCCTCACTTCGCCCGGCTTGAGCCGCGTCAACATAGGCGTATGCCCGGGCGCGATCCCCACTTCCCCCATCAGCGCCGGCGCGAACACCATCTCCGCCTGCCCGGAGTAAATCTCGGCCTCGGCGCTCACGATATCGACATGGATGGTCATGGCCATACGCGCCGTTGTCTAGACACGTTTCGCTTTCTCTGCCGCTTCTTCGATCCCGCCCACCATGTAAAACGCCTGCTCCGGCAGGTGGTCGTACTCGCCCTCGACGATGCCCCGGAAGCCCTTGATGGTATCCTTTAACGGCACATACTTTCCGGAGCTCCCGGTGAAGACCTCGGCCACGAAAAACGGTTGCGACAGAAAACGCTGGATCTTGCGCGCCCGCGACACCGTGAGCCTGTCTACCTCGGACAGCTCATCCATGCCGAGGATGGCGATGATATCCCGAAGCTCCTTGTAGCGTTGCAAGGTCTTCTGAACCGCACGCGCGGCGTCGTAGTGCTCCTGACCGACCACCAGCGGATCGAGCTGACGGCTGGTGGAATCGAGCGGGTCCACGGCTGGATAGATCCCAAGCTCCGCGATCTGGCGCGACAACACCACGGTCGCGTCCAAATGCGCGAAGGTGGTGGCTGGCGAGGGATCGGTAAGATCGTCCGCCGGAACGTAGACCGCCTGAACGGATGTAATCGATCCGGTGCGCGTCGAGGTGATGCGTTCTTGCAGCTTACCCATCTCTTCGGCCAGGGTCGGTTGATAACCTACCGCCGAGGGCATGCGGCCCAAGAGCGCCGAGCATTCCACCCCCGCCAGCGTGAAGCGGTAGATGTTGTCGATAAAGAGCAACACATCGCGGCCCTCGTCGCGGAAATATTCCGCCAAAGTGAGACCCGTCAGACCCACCCGCAGCCGGTTTCCCGGCGGCTCGTTCATCTGGCCGTACACCAGCGACACCTTGTCGAGCACCTTGGATTCCGTCATCTCGTGATAGAAGTCATTGCCCTCGCGGGTACGCTCGCCGACTCCCGCGAAGACGGAATAGCCGCTGTGTTCGATGGCGATGTTGCGGATGAGCTCCAGCATGTTGACGGTCTTGCCCACGCCCGCCCCCCCGAAGAGCCCGACCTTGCCGCCCTTCGCGAAGGGGCAAATCAAATCGATGACCTTGATCCCGGTCTCCAAGAGATCCGTGGTCGGCGAGAGCTCGATGAATTTCGGGGCATCGCGATGGATGGGCCAGGTCACCTCGGCGCCGATCGGGCCTTTCTCGTCGATGGCCTCGCCGAGCACGTTGATGATGCGTCCGAGCGTCTTTTGCCCGACCGGAACGGAGATCGGGGCTTCCGTATTGGCGACCTTCAAACCGCGCCGCAAGCCATCGGTCGATCCGAGCGCAATGGTGCGTACGACACCGCCTCCAAGCTGCTGCTGTACCTCGAGCGTGGTGCCGCTCTCCTCCACCAATAACGCGTCGTAGATTTTGGGCACGGCGCCGCTCGGGAACTCCGCATCCACGACCGTGCCGATGATTTGTACTATTTTTCCGCTACTCGCCATTATTATTCCTCGTCTTCTAAAATCTATTCCCCGCGGTCTTGCCGCGGGATCTTTAGCGATGGGGTTTCCAAAGGGGAGAGGCGCAGCTCTCCCCTTTGGTCGCCCCACGGGGTTCATCCCCGTGGTGGCGAAATCAAATCGATTTCAAACCGCCGCGGCGCCGCCCACGATTTCCGCCAGCTCTTGAGTAATGGACGCCTGCCGGGCCTTGTTATACACCAACCGCAATTCGTCGATGAGCTTCCCGGCGTTATCCGATGCGCTCTTCATCGCCACCATCCGGGCGGCCTGCTCGCACGCGATGTTCTCGACCACGCCTTGATACACCAAGGACTCCAGGTAACGTTGCAGCAGGTGGTCCAATACTTCCTTGGCTTCAGGTTCATACAGGTAATCCCAGTGGTGTCTAAGCTCCACGCCGGGATCGGGCTGAAGCGGCAACAGCGCTTCGATCCGCGGCTGCTGCGTCATCGAGTTCACGAAGCGGTTATAGACTAAGTACAGTTGATCGATACGCTCCTCGTTATACCCATCGAGCATGACTTTCACGGTGCCGATCAGACTTTCGAGGCGCGGGGCATCACCCAGATGGCTCACTTGCCCAGCTATGGCGCCGCCCACCCTGGCGAAGAAACCGGCCGCCTTGGCGCCGATCGTACACACCTCGAGACCGATCCCTTTGGCGTCCCACTCCTTCGTCTGCAATAACGTGGCGCGAAACATGTTCGCGTTGAGCCCGCCGCAGAGACCTCGATCGGTGGACACCACGATCATGCCCACGCGCCGCGGTTCGCGCGCGATCATGTAGGGATGGTGATATTCGCTATGGGCGTGCGCGAGGTGCGCGACCACCTTGCGGATCTTATCCGCGTAGGGGCGCGCGGTACGCATCCGCTCTTGCGCTTTACGCATCTTACTGGCCGCAACCATTTCCATGGCGCGGGTGATCTTCTGCGTGCTTTGAACGCTCTTGATCTTAGTGCGGATCTCTTTTCCGGCCGCCATCGATCTCCACCCTATGCGCCTTTCCAGCGCTCACCATGCATGGTTCGCTTTGAAGTCATCCAAGGCTCTCACTTGGGATACGCATGGAAAACTGTTCGCTCCCTGTGTTTGTGTCCCTGATCCGGACTATCGCTCCTTCCGCGTTCGCTTCTAACTCGATGACTATGCTCCAGCTAGTCACCTCCCACCGACGTTTTAATCCCTCCGGCTGAAGCTGGCGAACTTCAAGATCATCACTCCAAGGTTCGCCATGGTCGAGAGTGACCTGTTCCTGC
>JBOIDL010000314.1:0-3232 GCA_050740435.1 Gammaproteobacteria bacterium | reverse complement strand
GCTCACCGCCGCCCTGTCCGCCATCCGCCAAACTAACCTCAAACGCCTCATCGGCACCCATCCCACTCCCGCATAATCTGCGCACGGCGCGAGAAAATCGAGAAGTAGTAGATCAGCGTGGCGTCTTCGTGAAAGCTGCATGCGGGAGAACCGCACGTGCAGTTTGAGCGGCGGACGGAGGCCAGCGCGCAAGCGCGCCTCCTCCGACCCGACAGCCGAACGCCTACCGTACTGGGTGGGACAGGGTGAAGGCCGAAACCTTCGGCAGAGAGTGAGTCGGCTGAGCCTCGGAACCTGTAATGGCACGTGGCTGCTAGGCGTTACCACGGCAACCATCTCAGGTTGCTGAACTTCATGCGCTTTCCAAGGCGCAACCCCCACACCACCGTACAAACGGGGGTCACGTATACGGCGGTTCCGCTGGAACCGCTGGTTGGGCAGCGCACGGCCAGCCGTACCAAGGATCCTGTAGTTGACCCAGAGTGAAATCCTTGACCCAGTCTTGACTCAGTAGCCAATTTTCCACAGCGCCTCGGTCTTCTGGTATGAGAGTGCCCCGCCCGAAGACGCAGAGAAACCCCGAGAACCTGGCCGACGTGCAATCTCCGCCGCCCCCAAAGGCCCATCCACGTGACTCAACAAATGCAATCCATTTGTCCAGGGCATCATCAAAGGAGATTCGCTCGGGCTGAAAGGCAACATCGAGCTCGAAACCATGCTCCTGAAACTCCGCCACACGGAGCTTCTTGCGAAGCCGCCGACTCCGGGGCTTTGCTGCTTGTGTCGAAGTTAGCGCCTTCATGACTGCAATGCCCAACGATTAGTTAAGCGTCACGCCCCTCTACGCGACAAGTAGCCTGCCGGCTCTCCCATCCTCGATGCTCATCAGATGCTCAGCCCGTGTACGATGCGATGAACGAAGAGAACCGCATCGCTCGCGTTGCTCCCCTGCCGCCATACTCGGGACGTTCGGCCACCCCAATCCTCCGGATAGATTCCTCCCCGCCTGAACACACGGAAACTGGAATGAGGCCAAACGGCTACCCGTCGAGCCCATCCGTGTTTTAACGGGTTCCAATGGATAACATTTAGCGAATACTCTGGCGATTCGCTACTTGCCGGCAGGCGAGCGAAACCCCGTAGGCTTCATCCCGACACGGTCTCGGCGGTCTTCGGTCGCATATGCGGGAACAAGAGCACATCGCGGATAGAGCGAGAATCGGTCAATAACATCACCAGCCGGTCGATCCCGATGCCTTCGCCGGCCGTGGGCGGCAAGCCGTACTCAAGTGCCAAGACATACTCGGCATCGTAGTGCATCGCCTCCTCATGACCGGCTTCCTTTGCTTCGGCCTGGCGCCGAAAGCGTTCGGCTTGATCCTCGGGATCGTTGAGCTCCGAGAATCCGTTCGCGATCTCTTGCCCGGCGATGAAAAACTCGAACCGATCGGCGACCGAGGGGTCCTCCGCGTTACGGCGCGCGAGCGGTGATACCTCCGTCGGATAGGCAGTGATGAAGCAAGGGGCACGGAGCTTTTCTTCGACGGTCTTCTCGAAGATCTCGAGATGGATCTTACCCACACCAAAACACTCTTCGATGGCGATCCCGAGCTGCTTGGCATAGGCACGCAACGGATCCAAACGCTCCAGGGTCTCGGCGGCGAGCCCGGGGTTGAATTGCATGATCGCTTCTTTGAGCGTCATGCGCGCGAACGGCCGCGACAAATCGAACACCTCGTCTTGGTAGCGGAGCATCGTGTTCCCGAGGACCGCTCGGGCGAGCTTGCGGATGAGATCTTCGGTGCGATCCATGAGATCCCCGTAATCCGCATAGGCCTCGTAGAACTCGAGCATGGTGAATTCCGGGTTGTGGCGGGTCGAGAGCCCTTCGTTGCGGAAATTACGGTTGATCTCGAACACCTTCTCCAGACCGCCGACGACCAGCCGCTTTAGGAACAGCTCCGGGGCGATGCGCAGATAGAGTGGCATATCGAGCGCCTGGTGGTGGGTGACGAATGGCCGCGCCGCCGCCCCGCCCGGAAGCACCTGCATCATCGGCGTCTCGACCTCGACGAAACCACGGCCTTTCAAGTATTCACGAATAAAATCGATGATCGCCGAACGCCGCTCGAAGACCCGCCGGCTCGCCTCGTTCATGATGAGATCGAGATAGCGCTGGCGGTAACGGGTCTCGACATCGCTGAGCCCGTGAAATTTCTCCGGCAAGGGATGCAAGCACTTCGCGAGCAGGCGCACGCATTGCACCGCGACGGACAACTCCCCGGTCTTGGTCTTGAACAAGCTCCCCGTGGTGCCGATGACATCACCGATGTCCCAGTCTTTGAAGGCCTCGTAAGAGTTTTCCCCAAGCAACTCACGGCGCAGATACAGTTGTATGCGGCCGCTCATGTCCTGGAGGTGGGCGAAGGCGGCCTTGCCCATGACGCGCCGGGTCATCATGCGGCCGGCGATCGTTACCGTCGTCGGCGCCGCCTCTAGCAGGGCGTGGTCTCGATCCCCGAAGCGCAGCTGCACATCGGCCGCGAGGGCGTCGCGTCTGAAGTCATTGGGATAGGGATCCCCCTCGGTCCGCAGTTGCGCGAGCTTGGCGCGCCGCTGCGCGGATTGAACGCTACTGTCGTGCTCGGACATAGCCTCGCTCACACCCCGAGCTTCAGGCTCGCCTCGATGAAGCGATCGAGATCGCCATCGAGCACCGCCTGCGGATTACCGCTCTCCACCCCGGTGCGCAGGTCCTTGATGCGGGATTGATCGAGCACGTAGGAGCGGATCTGACTGCCCCAACCGATTTCGGCCTTCGATTCCTCGAGCGCCTGTTTTTCCGCATTGCGTTTCTTCATCTCCGTCTCATAGAGCTTGGCGCGCAGCATCTTCATGGCTTGTGCCCGGTTCTTATGCTGCGAGCGCTCGTTTTGACACTGGACCACGCTGCCCGTCGGCAGGTGCGTGATGCGGATCGCCGAATCCGTCTTGTTGACGTGCTGGCCGCCGGCGCCGCTGGCGCGATAGGTGTCGACTCTAAGGTCGGCGGGATTGATCACGATGTCCACGCTGTCATCGATTTCGGGCGACACGAACACCGAAGCGAAGGAGGTGTGGCGGCGGTTACCCGAATCGAAGGGCGACTTGCGCACCAAGCGGTGCACCCCGGTCTCGGTCCGCAGCCACCCAAAGGCATAGTCACCCTGAAAGTAAACCGTGGCGCTCTTGA
>JBOIDL010000313.1:0-3238 GCA_050740435.1 Gammaproteobacteria bacterium | reverse complement strand
ACTCGCGCCGGCGCAGGATCGCGCGCACGCGCAGCAGGAGCTCTTGCAGATGAAACGGCTTCGCGAGGTAGTCGTCGCCGCCGGCTTCCAGCCCGAGAATTCGATCCTGCGGATCGCCGCGTGCGGTGAGAAACAAGACCGGTGTGTTGTTACCCTGCTCGCGCAGCGTGCGGCACACCGCGTAGCCATCGATGTGCGGCAACATCACATCGAGCACGACAAGATCGCAGTTGTCGTCGCGCAGCCAGTCGAGCGCGGCGCGGCCGTCTGCGACCGTATGCACCACATAGCCCTCGGCTCGCAGATTCTCGACGAGCCCGGCGGATAGATGCGGATCGTCCTCGACGACCAGTACCGTGCGCAAGGCTTGCGGAGGTGTCGTCACGCGCTTTCCACCGGCGCCATGGGCCAGGTGAGAACGAACGATGCGCCCTGCCCCACACCATCACTGTGCGCGCTGACACGGCCGCCGGTCAGTTGCATGAGCCGCCGCACGATGAAGAGCCCGAGCCCTGTCCCGTAGTGGCGGCTGCCGCTCGAATGCAGGCGCGAGAACTTCTTGAACAGCCGCGGACTGTCGACCTGACGAAAGCCGACGCCGCTGTCGCGGATGGTCAGCTCTACTTCGCCGTTCAACTGCCGCGCCGCAAGCGTAATCGTGCCGCCGCTCACGGGCGCGACGGCCGCAATGGCGTTCTCGAGAAGATTGCGGACGACCACGTCGACGGCCAGCGGATCGGCGAGCACCTGCAGCCCGCGCGGCATGTCCGCAGCGATCTTGATGCGATCGTTGCGTGCGCGATCCTCGAACTGGCTTAGCACGCGCGCCACGGCGGCGGAGAGATCGAGGGGCTCGCGCTTCAGATCCACGCGCCCCCCTTCGAGGCGCACGCTGTCGAGAATCTGCGAGACCATGATCTCCATGCGCGCGAGGTCGGAGAGCATCCGGTCGATGAGCGTTCGCGACTGGTCGGCCGAAAGCGTGCGCATCGCCATCGTCTCGAGCGACAGCTGCAGGCTCGCGAGCGGCGTCTTGAACTGATGCGAGACGAGTGCGAGGAAGCTGTCCTGTTCCTGGAGCACCCGCGCTTCGGCGCGCAAGGCCCGCCAGATAACCGCGATGCACACGGCGAGCGCGAGCAGGAAGAATGCGCTCTCCCATGCATATTGATTGATGCGCCGCTTGCGCTCGTTATCGAGCGCCTGGCTCACGCTGGCGGGGAGGCTCGCCTTTCCGCCCTCCACGCTCACTTCCGGCACGAGCTCGCGTACGCGCTCGGGGGATACGCCGGAATCCAGCAATGCCTGCGCAGCGGCGACCTCGCGCGCATGCAGCTCACGAGCAACCTGCACCTTCTCCGTCGTGTAATCGTATTGATCGAACAACCACCAGCCGACCTGCACGACGGAGACGATCACGAGCGCCAGCGCGGTGAGCTGAAAGACGCGCGTCGCTTTCATGAGCGTGCGGCGGGGATAGCGCGGCACGCGCGCTCATACAATTCCACGGAGCGTGAACGATTTCTACCAGTTGTCATTGCGATCTTTCGTCAGTGTACTCTGCGTCTCCGTGCTGCGCGCGTCGCAAGCGCGCCTCGCGGAAAAAAGCATCGACTGCCTCTGCGCTGGCGTGCGCCGCGGCGGCGCGCATCCCCGCCAGCGGCAGGTGCGCGAGGCGGTGCGCTATTGTCGTGGCAAAGCGCCGGATCCGCTCTCTTTGCCGGCTATCGAGCCCGTGCAGATCTTCGGCGAGCAGCCGGTCGGCTTCAGCCGTCGCGATCTGCTCGAACGCTCCGTGCAGATCCGCGAGCTGGCGGCCGATGGCGCGCGTCGCACGCTGGCCCCTCCATCGCGCCAAGCGTTCATCGATCGCGGCCCGCACGGGCGCGAGGCACAGCAGCTGCGACATGCGCCGATCCTGTACCGCCTGAATCATTTCGTTCATGCCGACCCGGAGCAGTCCATGCTCGCGCGCCGCTTCGGGCTCGACGTTGGCGGGCAAACCGAAGTCGATGATCAACGGCGCCACCGCGGCGGCTTGCGCGATTCGTGCGAGCGCCGCCCCGTCGAACACGGGTTCCGCCCCGCCCGTGGCGAGAACGAGCGCGGCGACGGTTCGAGGATCCGCGCGGAACTGCTCGAGCGTCACGGGCCGCGCCGCAACCGCCTCGGCGAATTCCTCCGCCGGCTTGGCCGAACGGTTGACGACGATGAGCGGCACGCCGGCCTGGTGCAAAAGCTCGCCGCAGCGGCGCGTCATCGGCGAAACGCCGACGAGCGCCACCGATCCGGGCTCTTCCGTCAAATGAGCGAGCACGCGCTCCGCCGCGAGATCGGCGAGCGAAGGCGGCCGCGCATGAGCTGCAATGCGCCGCATCCGGCTCGCCATCGACAAGGCTTCGCCGAGAATGCGATCGAGGATGGGCCCGCACACGCCCGCCGCGCGAGCCGCGTCCCACGCCCCGCGAAGCTGTGCAGCGATTTCACGCTCGCCTGCTTGCGCGGAGTCGAGTCCGCAAGCCACCAGAAAGAGGTGCTCGACCGCCGCTTCGTCCGTCCAGGCCCGAAGCGCAGCCCGGGCTTCGCCCGGCTGCGGATCGCGACCGGTGAGAGTCTCGAAGACTTCTCGGCGGCGATCCTGCGCCGCTGCGCCATCCGCCGTCGCGAACAGAACTTCGACCCGATTGCAGGTGGCGAGGTAGACGATCTCGCCCGTGCTCAAGGTGTCACGGAGGGCGGCGAGGCGCGCGGGAACGTCCTGCTTCCGGATCGCGAAGCGAGCGATCTCCTCCGCGTCCGCATGGCGGTACGAGAGACCGATGACCCCGATCTGCTCCATGCCGCCCAGCAGACCACAGTCCGGGGCGCCGAAGTGTCACCAAATCGTCACGGCAGCGTGAACCGGTTCATTTCCGGGCAAAGGAAGCCCTCGGCACCGCTAGCTAGCTGCACTTGCGGCGCACGTTGAGGGTTATACAGGCCCAGCAGCGGCGCGGCGTGGCCGGCACCGGGCAGGATGCCGATCTCGGCGGCGACACGGTGGCGTTGCTCGGCAGCCGGTTCAGCTCACTGCGCCGACAACCCTCTTTGGCCTGCACTTGCGCAAGACGTCAAACCCATCTTCGACAGTTGTAAAAATATACTTTCCCCTATTCAACTAGTTACGAAGGCCAGCGGACGGCGTGGCACCATGAAGCGGAAACTAAGCAGAGGGGCATGCGAGACGCTAGACCTCCTG
>JBOIDL010000312.1:0-3297 GCA_050740435.1 Gammaproteobacteria bacterium | reverse complement strand
GGCAAAGGGTGCGGCTCTTTTAGAACGACGTTCATTGAAGTCAAGCAGCCTCCTTCAGAGGATAGCGAGAGGTATGATTACGCGTGAGCTCTTGGGCCTTGTGGAACTCCCAGTACGTCTCGAAGTCGCCACTTGAGCGGAGGGAGCGCAATTTCAAGATAGCCTCGGCGCTTTCCAATCCCCAGCGCGCGCCGGTGATGTCCATCCGATCCTTGATGAGGTGACGGCACGCGCCTTCGATGACGCCGGTGGCAATGGGCAGGCCCGCAGCCAAGTACTCATCGTAGCGGAGCATGTGGCGGTATTTGATGAGATAGTCCGCGCAATCATCCACGCCCTCGCGCGCTTGGCGTGAGAGCCCGCGCAAGGTGGCGGCTCTACGCATACCGGCCGCGACATCGCTGGCCTTGCCGTGCAAAATCCGCAGCGCGCGCTCCAGCACCCACGCCTCGGCCTCTTCACTGCCTTTGGCATAGAAGCAAAAGGTCGCGCTCCAGAGATATTCAAGGACGTGGATGAAATCGAGAACAAGGGTCACCCCGGCGTTGTGATGGGCGATGCACCGTTTGATCTGTTCGAGTTGCTGAGGCTGGCCGTCGACCAGCATCACCCAAGGCCTCCGGCGTTGCGGATCACGGCGCAGCACCTCTTGAAACACCTCCTCGGTGACGGCGTGTGCCTCGCGCTTCACACTGGCCCAGACCCGCTTATTTCGTGCCCGGGGTATACAGGTGTTCTCGGCCTCCTCCACCCCCATGAGGGTCTCGGCGGTGCGGTGGTGCGGCGCGATGCTGTAGACGGTGGCCACCGTTGCCATGCGCTTGCGGTTGCGTTTTTCGCCCGCCGAGAGGCGTGTCTTCAACTTGTGGCTCTCCCGCTCGGCCGCTTTGCGCGTCGCCTCACGCAAGCTCTCGCGCCGCATGACGATGCCCTTGCCATCCAGGCTCATGATGAGGGGATCGGCGGTGTCCTCAGGCACCGTGATTTCTCGGGTCTGATAGAACGCTTCAAAGTCCTGCGCGACCTCGGAGACTAGCCCCTCGGCTTGACGCTTGGGGACATGCCCGCCGGTGGTCTTCGCTACGCTTGCGACCGTCTCGTCAAAAGAACTCTTCGCCGCTTCCTCGGCCACCCGCCGGCGCAAGCCATGGGAATACTTATCCGGCGGCACGTTGAGCTCGGCATCGAGTGGACACAGACCCCGCTCACCAGGGGCGCCATATCCCAGCCGCTTGACCTCCACTTCGCCGAATAGACTCATCAACTCACGTTCACCTGCACGGCAATGCCGCCGTAGCACCCGATCGGCCCCTACCACCTCCAAGCGTCTCTCTTCGGTCTTTGCCCGTAGATCCAAATGCCCTTGCAGCAAACGCCTGAGCAGCTCGTTGCCCTCCTGCGCAATCGTCGCTTCCACTTGCCCGTGTTCCATCCGGCTCATCTCCTCAGACTTAAGTCGACTCACCAAAACGTTGAACTGCTCACGCGCTGCGGTGAACTCTTCCAAACTTCGAATGACGGTGTATGCTTCTGCCACTGGGGGCCTCCTTTTGGGGTAGGTATGTTGGTTCGCAACCCATACATACTACGGATCGCCCCCTCTTTCCATAGCTCATCGGTCCCAACCCTTTGACAGAACTTAACAATCTCGTCGTTCCAATCGATCTTCACCCATTGTCTAACCATGGGCGCAAAGCAGCGGCCAGTGAGCAAACAGCCTCGGCTGGCGACGTGCAATACGTGCGAGCCAATGCGTCGCCCGACGATGATGGCCCCGCAGGCGCTTGTATTTCCGCGTGGCCCACCGGGCCAACGTGTTGTTCAAGTGCTTCAGCACCGGGTATAGCGCCGACTTGTAGAAGTGTCGGAAGTAGTTAATCCAACCCCGAATCACCGAGTTGAACATATGGGCCAAGTCCTCCAGTGACTTATCGCTACGCAGGTGCAAGCGCCAACGCCGCATCGTCCGCCGCATGACCGTGGTGGCCTTGTTGCTGACCGCAGGGGTGAAGTTGATAAAGAACTTCCCGTACCGGTTCTTCGACCGTCGGGGTCGAAACGTATACCCCAGAAAGTCAAATTTGGTGTCCGGAAAGTCGCCCCGGCGGTCATCGTCCTTACAATAGACAATCTTCGTCTTCTGCGGATGAAGCTCCAGAGCACACTCGGCAAAACGTCGTTCCAACGCCACCTTCAGCGCCTGTGCCTCGGCTTCCGTGCGACAGTGGCAAATCCCATCGTCCGCATAGCGCTCAAAAGGGATATGCGGATAATGCCTATGCATCCAGACATCGAACACATAGTGCAAAAACAGATTGGCAAGCAGCGGTGAAATCACCGACCCTTGGGGAGTCCCCCGCTCCGGCCTCACTAATCTACCGTCAGCTAATTGCACCGGGGCCTTGAGCCAACGCTCTATATATAACAGCACCCAGCGGCAGTCGGTATGCTTGCGCACCGCACTCATCAAGCGCTCGTGATCAATGCTATCGAAGAAACTCCGGATGTCGAGATCGAGCACCCAGTCATAACGCCAGCATCGCTGCCGTGCTGTTCCGACTGCATCAATCGCCGACTTCCCCGGACGGTACCCGTACGAATCCGGATGGAAGTACTTCTCCACTTCCGGCTCCAGGTACGCCTTGACCACGGCTTGACCCACGCGGTCCGAGACCGTGGGTATACCTAACGGTCTCGTGCCTTCGCCCTGTCCCTTGCGAATGTCCACTCGCCGCACCGGGGGCGGAAAATAGCTCCCCGATGCCAACCGATTCCAGAGCTTGTAGAGGTTGTCTCCTAACTCCTCTTCAAACCTCGCAATCGTTTGCCCATCTACGCCCGCCGCTCCTTGGTTGGCTTTAACCCGTTTATACGCCTCCCACACTTGGCGCTTGGAAATATCAAATGGCTTCGCCTTATCCAACAGAGTCCTCCCATTGCTGGTTGTTCTATCGTTTAAAGCCAGACAATGCTGCCCCTTTGCTCGAGCCCCATTACAAGGCCTTCATCGCTCATACAGGCAGCTCCGCCTCTGTGCCCCGCCTCGGTACTCTCACGCTCATGGGACCTCCACTTGCGTTTCTCCCTTAACATCGGAGCGACAGATTCCCACGTTCCACACCAGAGCCTGTATCAAGTTCACGCCACCTTCATGCCGGACGCCGCCTGGGCAGTAAATCAGGTCTCCCCCAGACTTATCCCGGGTTAACGACTCCCACCCGGTTTCGACGCCATCCCTACGCTTTCGACACCTCATCAGCGGTTCGCTTGCGCTCGTCTCCTTGATACTCACCTGAC
>JBOIDL010000311.1:0-3321 GCA_050740435.1 Gammaproteobacteria bacterium | reverse complement strand
TTGGCGAAGGCCGACGAGGTCAGTGACAGGCTCATGGGTTTTGCCTCCTTCTCAGCCGCCAGGCTGTGGGCCACCAGCCCGAGCAGGCACAGCGTGACGGTGATGAATCCGATCGCGGACCGATGCACGCAAGTCCCTTTCCTTGTCTTGGGAATTCCGGCTGCCATCATAGACAGTGCGCCGCAGTTCCTCAAGCCAAGGACAAAGTCATGGCGATGGCGGAAGGAGTCCGGCTATCCGCTGGCATACTGCACTTGCCAGCGTAGATCTCTGTAGCGAGACCAAACCAGTCAGATCGGCCTCGCATGGCCATCTGTACCGCGCTATCGGTGTTTCAGCCACTCCCGGACAAATCACGCAATTAACTTCGTAGCATTTCGCATAGTTCTGATCGCGATGGTTGAACAGCCATGTCCAGACCTCTGAGATCCCAGCTTCGGAGAGATCGTGTCACTGCGATCGCTGGCTTTTCTGTTCCATCAGCAGCGGCGGCCACGAACAGTTGCGAATGGGTTGACCGTTCGCTCTCAACTTAAGTTGTCCCTGAAACTATGCGAAGGCAGCGTTATACTGAACTTTACGCTTATCTGGGCGACACCGTGTGGTAGACTCTAACTTAGGTCGTCAGAATTTTCGGCTACAGTGTCTGCTCTTCCGCTCTACGGGTTGTTGTGATTAGGTAACCATCTGAGATTGTGAGGCCCGAGTGATGGATCAAAGCAGGCGTTCACCTGCTATTACCCACTTGTCCTGGGGAAGGATAGAAATGGACGGTTATGCTCCATTCAAGGACGCTAAGGTTTATCCCGGTGGTGCCAGAGAGTGGGACTGGCGCGAAACAGGGACCCATCATGTACCCGGCATTCAATCGGCCGATGTGCAGGAATTAGTGGATAACGGTGCCGAGGTCATCGTCCTTTCAGAAGGGATCCTGAACTACCTGCGGGTATGTCCCGAAACACTACGGCTCCTCGAACAGAAAGGGATCACGACCTATGTACTTCAGACTGAGAAGGCCGTCAGCCTCTACAACCGGTTGTGCAAAAAGGAACGGGTCGGTGGGTTATTCCATTGCACGTGCTAATTGAGGCGGTTCAGTGGGATCCAGGCAGCGCACAGAGCAAAGACCAATCGATCCCACGGTGTCAATCTTGGCGCACGATGACGAGACCGGTTCATCACTTGCAGTTGATGCTTTACCGGCAGTGACTCGGCCACTACTGCATAAAGTCCACCGGGTCGGCAGAGCTTGAACAGCGTCGTGAGAAGATGAGCAAGGAGGACGAAGAGTTCTCGCACGCCACTACCTTACCAACTCGACTATGATTCACAAGACTGCAATCAGCCTGTAATTTTTTCCGCATCGAGATGGCGGAGAGGTCGCTGCAGCCGACCGCACGCAACTCAGCGATATTGCTCGCTTGATTGATGCTGCCGCCGAGCTATGAGCCCGTAATGCGCTCGACCCAACCCCGACACCCACAAACCTACGATCCACATCTACGGCACCTCATTCGGATAACCCGGGCTGTACATCTCGGTGCTTCTCTCGACATTCCTTCCTCAACGTTGCGAGGATGGTTGTCTACGGAGTACCCCGGTGGTCAGTCTCGATGTGCTCGATCTGGATACCGTCGAGCTTCAAGCGGAAGTGGTCAAGCTCCGAGAACACAATCGGAAACTTGCGGCCGTCATTCGCTTGCTCGTCGCATTGTTGAAAGCGTTTGGTCTGCGGCTGGACCAACAGCGATTACCGGAAGGCAGACCCAAAGCGATTTTATTGCGGGCGATCGAACGGACCCAGAATGTTCTCTCCTTACGCGGTGCGCTCAAGATCTTGCGACTGTCACCGGCTCGCTATCACCAATGGCGACGGAACGAGCAAGGGTGTGGACTCGACGATCAATCGAGCTGTCCACGATCGACGCCGAACCAACTGACGTCGGAGGAACTGCGTACCGTTCGGACGATGGTGGAGTCAGAAGAGTACAAGCACGTCCCACGAGTCGGCTCGGCGTGCTCGCTCAGAGACGGGGGACGGTGTTCGCGGCTCCGGCCAACCTGGTGTCCACGGCTGGCGGCGTCCACGAACGAGTGTACATCCATCGAAACCGGAGACGGGACTTCGCGCTTCGAAACCCGACGAGATCTGGAACGTAGATACGAGCGTCATTCGCCTAATCGATGCGACTAAGGTCTATCTGCAAGCGGTGATCGATAATTACTCACGGAAGATCTTGACTTGGTGTGTTGCAACCAGATTCGATGTGATGAATACCGTGAATATCTTACGAGAAGCGGTCAGAAATGCGGTCAGTGCCGTATCCACACCGACTCTGCTGGTCGATGGCGGCAGCGAGAATCTCAACGCAAGCGTGGATGAGTTAATCAATGACGGCATCCTTTCTCGTGTCATTGCAGTGAAAGATATCCGGTTCTCGAACTCGCTCATCGAAACCCTATGGCGCACCATGAAACATCAGTGGCTCTTTTTCCATCCGTTGGACACGGCCGTCACGGTCACGCGTCTAGTAGCGTTCTACGTGTCTGCCTATAACAGTGACATCCCGCATGCCGCCTTCAAAGGTCAAACCCCCGATAAGGTGTACTACGGCACCGGGGCGGAAATCCCAGGCAAACTTGAACAAGGAAAGGCCAAAGCACGTGCTGCCCGCTTGATCATAATCGAGCCATGATTTGTCGGCAGTGTCAGGCAAAAGCGGAGAACGACCGCAGAGATGTGCCAGCAATGTCCGTCTAAATCAATGCTACAGAGTTCTCGGTAACCCGTAACCGCGTTACGGTAGCTCGGCAGTCAATGCATTTACGAGCACGGCAGGTTTAGCTAACCCCGTAAACTTGTTTTCAGGCACACAGATACTATAAGCCCTAACCGGATTGTGCCTTGGTGCGCGAGCGCTCGTCGCATTTTCTCCAGAATGTCTGGATAATTAGCATGGCAAGTTATGAAAGCCCTTGCCATGCATCACGCGTTGGGACAACACCTGGGTATTCCGGGGCCCCCACCTGCCCCTATCCTCGGACGTTGGGCCAACATGCTGCAATTCGGCCGCGACCCTCTCGGGCATGCTGGACGGCTCTTCGGGCGCTACGGTCAGGTGGTCGTGCTCGCGAAGGGTGCCAAGACCAATCTCTATTCCCCCCTCGACGACTGCCCCGCTACGGTCCTCGCCTACGGTCCCGAGGCCACACGCGCGGCCAGCACGCAGCACGAGATCTATTTCAAGTATCCACTCTCTGGCCCAAGGTATCGGTTGAAGGACCGATCGAGGCGCACGGCACCGCTCAGACATTTCGCAG
>JBOIDL010000310.1:0-3375 GCA_050740435.1 Gammaproteobacteria bacterium | reverse complement strand
TCCTCTCCGATCATCTCGGCAGCCCGCGGCTGCTCGTCAACACCGCCGATGGTACCATCGTCCAGCGGATGGACTATGATGAATGGGGACGGGTCACCCTCGACACCAACCCCGGCTTCCAGCCCTTCGGCTTCGCCGGCGGACTCTATGATCGCGACACCAAGCTGGTGCGCTTCGGGGCGCGGGATTATGATCCGGAGACGGGGCGCTGGACGGCGAAGGATCCGATCCGGTTTGCAGGCGGGAATACGAATCTGTATGGATATGTGGTGAATGATCCGGTAAACTTTATTGACCTTACCGGAGAAGCCGCTGAAGCTGCTGCTATGAGGGGTCTAGCGGCAAGCGCTGCACCAGCGATTGGAGGAGGACTGGCACCCTTAGCTGGGTTGGTTGGCGCTGGTTATCTTGGCTATGAAATTGGAGAGGCAATTTACGATAGTTACGGCCCAGAGATTCTTGATGGCATTGAAGCCGTTGGTGCGTTTTGTAGCGCTGAGCATACTAAAAACAAGCGTCCAAGCAAAAAAGGGAAACATGAGAAAGGAAGGGCACGGGAAAAAGGTGATAATCGAGGCGGTGAAAAAGGAGATAAACGCCGTCCCTACAAACGCTAATTAGTTGGCCAGTTAATTGTGTGACTAGTCATATGTCAACAAGCATTTACGGTGTTCTAAAAAAAGTTGCAAAGGAGCAGACCTTGGTTTCGATTCACACGAATCCAGACAATTGGTCGAGTTGCTCTGTTGGATATGTGCACAGTATATCCAGAACGCATGTTAGATTACGTGCCGTAAATCGGGACGGAGAAGATGCTGGTTACGAGGTAAGGAAGCTTGAAGAAATATTCAAAATCGATTTTGGTGGGAAATATGAGCATAAATTGGAGCATCTTCGTGGCAACCAGGAGAATATATTCCAAGAAGTTGCTTTAAGAAAGGACAAGGACCAGGATCTAATTTTAGGGACGCTTAAACAGGCGAAGGATCTTGATCTTGTAGTAGTAATATGGGGACATGACCCAGACGACTCATTGATCGGTTTCGTCGAGTACGTTGATAATAACGGCGCTCGAATACGCGTTTTAGACGATTTCGGTATGGAGGATGGTTATTCCACTATAAAAAGCAGTGAGATAACTGCGGTTGATTGCAACGCACGGTCCGAACAAGTTCTTAAGTTTCTCTATAAAACCGGTCGAGGCTAAGGGTGAGCGCCCGATGTGGCGGTTACTCCTCGCAATGCACGAAGCCGATTTGCTGGCGCTTCGGCGAGGGCCAAGACTATAGCGCACGTAGCGCACTGATCGCGAGCGATGCGCCTTCTTCGTCGGCACATCCTATGATCTCTACAGCCAGCGTAGCGTGCGCCATGCGCACGAAACGAGAAAGTGGACTTCAATCGTGCGCGCGGCGCACGCTACGCTGGCTGAGGACGGTAGCATCGTGCAACGGATGAACTATGATGAGTGGGGGCGGGTCACCCTCGACACCAATCCTGGCTTCCAGCCCTTCGGCTACGACGGCGCCTTGGTGACGAGGGAAATCCTCGCTGGTCCGATCAGCGGCACCCTTACCCGCAGCTACGACACCGACTTCCGCGTGCAGGCCTTTTCTGTCAACGGCGCGAGTATCGCCTTCGGCTACGACAACGACAGTCTCTTGACCAGCGCCGGGAGCTTGAGCCTCACCCGCGATCCCGACAATGGCCTCTTGACCGGCACGGCGTTGGGGACCGTGAACGACACCCGCGGCTACAACGGCTTCGGCGAAGTCGAGGACTACAGCGCCAGCCATAATGCCACCGCGCTGCTTACGATCCACTATACCCGCGATGCCTTGGGCCGTATTACCCAGAAGACCGAGACGCAAGACGCACTCACCACGACCTTCGATTATGCCTATGACCTCGCCGGCCGACTTATCGAAGTCAAACGGAACGGCGTGACCACCGCGAGCTATGGCTATGACCAGAACGGCAATCGTACCGAGATCAACGGGATCACCGTGGGGCAGTATGACGCCCAGGACCGGCTCACGGGCTACGGTGACACTGCTTACACCTACACCCAAAACGGCGAGCTCGCGACCAAGACCCAAGGCAGTCTGACCACGGTCTATCAATACGACGTGCTCGGGAATTTACGGCAGGTGACGTCGCCGAGCGGTAGCCAAATTGACTATCTCATCGATGGGCGGAATCGGCGAATTGCGAAGAAGCTCAACGGCATTTTGATCTAGGGCTTCCTCTACCAAGACCAACTTCGTCCCATCGCCGAGCTCGATGGCAACAACCAAGTCGTCAGCCGCTTCGTCTACGCCGACAAGTCCAACGTCCCCGCGTATCTCATCAAGGGCGGCGTCACCTACCGTATCCTCTCCGATCACCTCGGCAGTCCGCGGCTGATCGTCAACACCGCCGATGGTACCCTCGTCCAGCGGATGGACTATGATGAGTGGGGGCGGGTCACCCTCGACACCAACCCCGGCTTCCAGCCCTTCGGCTTCGCCGGCGGACTCTACGACCGCGACACCCGACTCGTGCGCTTCGGCGCGAGAGACTATGATCCCGAGACCGGGCGCTGGACGGCGAAGGACCCTATCAGGTTCGCGGGTGGGGATACGAATCTGTATGGGTATGTGCTTAATGATCCGATTAACCTAACTGATCCTGATGGCTTGCGGGTCAAGGCGATTAAGAAAGTATGGGATGATTTAAATTTCGATGGGTCTGATGGAACCCGAATCTGCCAGGTAAGATATAAAAAGCAGCCGGTGATAAGGCTTGATTACGGCCCATACAAAGGAACTCACGGAGAACCAAGGCTACATGGCCATCTGCCAAAAATTGCACCCGACACCATTGGATCCACGGAGCTTCTTTGACTAAAAATGTGCAACGAGAGAATTAATACAATCGTTCAATTGCTGGAGAAGGTCGCGGAAGGCGAGCTAAGCGCTGAGCAGGCTCTCAAGAGATGGCCTAACATTGATTCAGAAACTGACGACTACCTTGCTGCAAGTTGGCATGACCTCTCTCATTTTGCCGCTGATGGAGATATACGGGACAAAGACCCAGACTATGCTACGTACCAGAAAAATTTACTGCGGACGAGGGCCACAAAGATTCGAGAGAAGCATCACGGCTAAAGGAGACGCGCACCTTTATTATACTCCATCCAAGCCCGCGTTGGGGTGAGCCCGAGTAGCTATGACAGCATGGAGCGCAGCGATACCCATCGCACTTACAAGCCTTGAATGATGCGCTGGTGGTTACCTATCGGCGCAGTCCGCTAGCCAGCGTAGCGTGCGCCATGCGCACGAAACGAGAAAGTGGACTTCAATCGTGCGCGCGGCGCACGCTACGCTGGCTACC
>JBOIDL010000309.1:0-3385 GCA_050740435.1 Gammaproteobacteria bacterium | reverse complement strand
AAAGGTTTCATCAAGACGGGGCCGGATCTGTCACGGGACGATTTGGCTGCCGCGCATTGGCCGCTCGCCAGGCGTCCCCATCTTCTCGAAACGAGTCTGCCCGGAGTGTTCGCGGTCGGTGATGTCCGGGGTGGCAATATCAAGCGTGTCGCGTCGGCAGTGGGCGAGGGCTCGATCGCGATCTCCTTCGTCCATCAGGTGCTGTCTGAGTAGGAGGAGGATAACGATGCCTGACGCAACTTGCTCGCATATTGGCGCCATTACGACCGTCAAGCACGCAAAGCGCCGTCAGTGCGATGAGTGGGTCAAAATAGGCGCTCGTTCGGTCCATCTGCGGACATGTGAGGAGCGCGGCGCGGCGCGCTGTTGCGATGACTCGCCGAACCGCCACGCGACCGAGCACGCGCGACCGAGCAAGCATCCCGTGATCGCATCGGCGGAGCGAGGGGAACGTTGGTTGTACTGCTATCCGGACGACGCCTTTGCTGAATATTGACTCAGGGACAGTTTGAAAGTGATGACTGACTGAGAAATGCGCATTGTCGGATCGCCAAAAAGCTAAGCAGTAAGTTCTGAGAAACCCGTTGATCACGGTTCCCGAGAGACCGGCATGAAGATAAGAGTGACGGAGGAGAAGAGAATGACCGAAGAAAACGAGAAACGCGTCCGAGCGTTCTACGAAGCTACCGTCCCAGGACATCGAGAGGCGCTGCGAGGTCTCCAATCGCCACACGTCGTATACGATTTGCCGGAGGGGATGCCCATCGGCTGCGGCCATTTCGAGGGTCTCCAGGACGTGTTCGAGCGCTTTCTCACCAGCTTCTATGGAGTTCTTGACGTTCGCTTTGTCACCGAAGAGTTCATTGCTGCGGGCGAGGAAGTCGTCGCGATCGGTCGTATCCAAGGAAAGACGCGAAAGGCAGCCGTGCCCGTCGATGTGCCCTTCGCCCACGTCTGGACGGTTCGCGAGGGATATCTCCAACGACTTCGTGCTTTCACCGACACAGCACTGCTAGCCCGTGCGCTGGCGAAGGACTGAACTGTTTCAGCTGAGGTTCAATTGCTAACTGGTGCGCAGAAATAACGCTTCACTAAACTAACCCATACCCTGAAAGGAGAACAGAACAATGGCCACGAACGATACAGCAGCAACGCGAACCGATCTTAGCGGGGATGCGGTCGAGGAAATATCGAGCAATTGCGTCGATTGCTTGCCGACGTGTTCGCACTCTACGTAAAGACGAAGAACTTTCACTGGCACAAGTGGTCGCCACTTTCGCGACTACCACTTGCTTCTCGATGAACAGTCCACGGAGATTGCGGAGCCCCGACGAAGGTTCACACATGACTACAACCAGCTATGCCTCAGACAGAGTTTTCCTTGACCCCTACAACGATTTTTTCAGTGAGGGGGCAAGCTTTGGCCGTTGGTGAAGCTCATTGCGGAGGAACAGAGACTACTCGACAACCCCATCGAGCCGAACCTAATGACTACGCGAGCTGGAAGTACCCGAACCCCGATCAAATAGCCAGCGGTAAGATGCAGGCTTTCGCTAAAGACACCTGGGGAGGAGAGTGGCATCCCGATTTCGTTCCCCAGTCCCAGGACATCATCATTAAAGAACACTGGGCACAAAGCGGTTTCGCCAACACCGATCTGGATCAGCAACTCAAACAACACGGAATCCAGAAGGTCATCGTCATCGGTCTGCTGGCAAACACCTGCGTCGAGGCCACGGGCCGCTTCGCGATGGAGCTTGGCTATCACGTCACCTTGGTCAAGGACGCAACCGCAGCCTTCAGCAAGGAAAAGATGCACGCGGCGCATGTGCTGAACGGACCGAGCTTCGGACACGCGATTCTGACTACGAAAGAACTTCTGGCGTCTCTGCCGCCATGAGCCAACCGACTTGCCAGGGGCTTCTCCGATGCGCCCGATTTCCGTGCACAGGTTGGCCGATCTGTAACTTGGCCTGCCCCGACTTCGATCACGGCAATTCCTATTCCGGGCAAGCAAAATGAGTGAGTACGACGTTGTGATAATCGGCGGCGGACCTGGAGGCTACAACGCTGCCATCCGCGCCGGCCAGCTGGGATTGAAAGTCGCGTGCATAGAAGGCGCTAACACGCTCGGCGGTACATGCCTCAATGTGGGTTGCATACCGTCCAAGGCGCTTCACGCTTCGGAACTGTACGCAGCAGCAATCGGTCCCGAGTTCGCCCGGTTGAGAATCGAGGCCTCTCCTACGCTCAACCTTGCTCAGATGATGAGGCAAAAGGATGACAGCGTCGCCGCACTGACCAAGGGTGTGGAGTTCCTCTTTCGTAAGAACAAGGCAGAGTGGATCAAGGGTTGGGGACATCTGGCAGGCCATGGTCGGGTCATCGTGTCCGCTCATGACGGCAGCGAGTCTGAGGTTAAGGCGGCAAATATCGTGATCGCAACCGGTTCGAAACCGGTATCGCTTCCAAGCATCGATATCGACAACAAGCGCATTCTCGATTCCACGGGAGCACTCTCGCTACCGGAAGTTCCCAAGCGTCTCGTGGTAATCGGAGCCGGGGTGATCGGGGTCGAGCTGGGATCGGTATGGCGTCGGCTGGGTAGTGAGGTTACGGTCGTGGAATATCTGGACCGCATCTGTCCCGGTGTGGACGAGGAAGCCGCGAATGCGTTGCAGCGCGCACTCACTAAGCAGGGCATCAATTTCCGGCTGCAATCGAAGGTCGTGCAAGCCGACCTGGGAGCTGAGGGCGTTCAGCTTGCAGTGGAACGCGCTGCCGGTGGGGACGCCATGTTGCTCCAGGCTGACTACGTATTGGTTGCGATCGGACGGCGTCCGCACACCGAGGGCCTGGGGCTGGAGAATGTAGGGATTGCGCCTGATGCTCGCGGCGTGCTGACCAATAATCGGCATCGAGCTAAAGTGGAGAGCCTGTGGGTGATCGGCGATGTCACATCGGGACCGATGCTCGCCCACAAGGCTGAACAAGAAGCTATCGCGTGCATTGAGCTGATTGCCGGACAAGCGGGCGAAGTCAATTACGACGTCATTCCCAACGTCATCTATACCAAGCCGGAGCTTGCCACCGTCGGCAAGAGCGAGGAGGAGCTCAAGAAGGCAGGCATAGCCTACAAGGTGGGAACGTTTCCATTCGGCGGAAATAGCCGCGCCAAGATCAACCATGAGACGGAGGGTTTTGTGAAGGTGCTGGCCGATCAGCATACCGACAGGCTACTCGGCGTCCACATGGTTGGACCCAGCGCGAGCGAGCTCATCGCCGAGTATTGCCTGGCCATGGAGTTCTCGGCCACGTCAGAGGATGTAGCACGTACCAGCCATCCCCATCCCACGCGGTCGGAGGCATCTCGCCAGGCAGCGAT
>JBOIDL010000308.1:0-3389 GCA_050740435.1 Gammaproteobacteria bacterium | reverse complement strand
GCGTGCTCGGCATTCTTTCACTCATCTTCTGGGCGATCCTCGTTGTGGTCACGGTGAAATACGTCGTGTTCGTCATGCGCGCTGATAACAAGGGGGAAGGCGGTATCCTCGCGCTGCTCGCGTTGGCGCTGCGTTCGGCGGGGAAGTCACCGGGCACACGCCGGTTCTTGATACTCACGGGATTACTGGGCGCTTCGCTATTTTATGGGGATGCCATCATCACGCCCGCTATCTCCGTACTGAGCGCGGTGGAAGGATTGGAAGTGGCAACACCCTTCTTCAAGCCTTACGTGATCCCGATCACGCTTGTGGTGTTGATTGCGCTCTTCGCCGTCCAGCGCCACGGCACGGCCCGTGTCGGTAAGTTCTTCGGTCCGATCATGACCCTGTGGTTTACTATTCTGGCAGGCACGGGCGTCTGGCAGATCGCGTCCTACCCGCAGGTGCTATCGGCGATCAATCCGATCTACGCGGGCGAGTTTGTGACGCGGCACGGTTACGCGGCATTGCTCCCATTGGGAGCAGTCGTGCTGGTCGTGACCGGGGCGGAGGCCTTGTACGCCGACATGGGGCACTTTGGCGTCAAGCCCATTCGGATATCCTGGTACGGCCTGGTCTTGCCGGCGCTTCTGCTCAACTATTTTGGCCAAGGTGCATTGGTGCTGACGACCCCGGCGGCGATCATGAATCCGTTTTTCTTGATGCTGCCGGAGGGGGGGCAATTACCGCTCTGCGCACTCGCCACCGCTGCCACCATCATCGCCTCGCAAGCGGTGATCTCCGGGGCGTATTCGCTGACCCAACAAGCTTTGCAACTCGGTTATTTGCCGCGCGTTGAGATCGCGCACACCTCTGCCTCTGAACGTGGCCAGATTTATTTACCGGCCGTGAACTGGACGCTGCTCGCGGCGATTATCGGCCTCGTGCTGGGTTTTCAGTCATCGAGCAATCTCGCCGCGGCCTACGGCATCGCGGTCATCAGTACGATGCTCATGGACACGTTGCTCCTGTTTTTTGTTGCGCGTAATGTTTGGCAATGGAATCGGCTCAAGACCATCCTCTTGATAAGTTTCTTCCTCCTGGTCGATCTCCTTTTCTTCAGCGCGAGTACCTTGAAGATCGTGGAAGGGGGTTGGTTTCCACTCGGGGTCGGGGTAGTGGTCTATACCGTCATGTCCACTTGGCGCAGGGGCCGCGCCCTCCTGTATAAGACGCTCTACCCGCAGGCGCGCTCGCATGAAACCTTGCTCGCGGGGTTTTCCAAGGACTCACCTCCGCGTGTACCTGGAACCGCGGTTTACATGGCGGCCCGGGGCGAAGGCGTACCCCACGCCCTAGTTCATAACCTCCGGCACAACCAGGTGCTGCACGAACGGGTCATTATCCTCACCATTCTGGTAGAGGACGTACCCCGCGTCGACAGTGATGATCGTTACGCGTTGCAAAGCCTAGAGCATAATTTCTACTTACTTACGGCGCGCTTTGGGTTTATGGAATTCCCCGATGTACCGAAGTTGCTGGACGAGTGCCGACCATTTGGACTGCAGTGCGAAATCAACGAAACCTCGTTCTTCCTCAGTCGTCTGCGGATCATACCGACTGGAAAGCCAGGTATGGCTTTATGGAGAGAGCGGCTGTTTGCGGCGATGCTCAGGAATGCCGCTCATGCCACGGACTTTTTCAGGATCCCAACCCACCGGGTGATGGAACTCGATCTGCGGGTAGAGATTTAAGGAACCTCTGCAAAAGTCCACGATCTGATCGGTAGGTTGACCGAACAGAGCCGAGACGACAATGAGCAAACAGATGACACTGGGCAGGGGTTTCGAGAAGTACAGCAAGACTACGCGTCGGGAGAAATTTCTCACCGAGATGGACCGCATTGTGCCGTGGGGCGAGCTGGGCGCGCTGATTGCGCCGGTGTAGCCGAAGGCCGGGGACGGTCGCCCGCCGAAGGAGCTGGAGATGATGCTGCGCATCTACTTTTTGCAGCAGTGGTTCAACCTCTCGGACCCGGGCGTGGAAGAAGCGCTGTATGACTCGCTGTCGATGCGTCGGTTTGCAGGTATTGACCTTGCAGAGATGCCGGTGCCCGATGAGTCCACGGTGTGCCGCTTCCGCCATCTGCTGGAGGCGCATGCGCTTGGGAAGAAGCTGTTCGAGCAGGTGCATGCGTACTTGGAGCAGCGTGGCATCAAGATCGGGACCGGCACGATTGTCGATGCCACGATTATCAGCGCCCCGCCCTCGACCAAGAACAAGGACAAGAGCCGCGATCCGGGCATGCATCAGACCAAGAAAGGGAATCAGTGGTATTTCGGGATGAAGGCGCACATCGGCGCGGACAGCCAGACCAAGGTCATCCATGCGGTGGCCGCCACCCCTGCCAATGTGACGACTCGGTGTGTTTGTCCGATCTCTTGCGCGGGGAGGAGACACGCGTCTGGGGCGACTCGGCCTATCAGGGGCAGAGCGAGGTCATCCGAAGGGCGGTCTCAAACTCTTCTCCGGTGAATTGGCCCACCTTGGTACAGAACAGCATCACGAAAATATCGCAGTCTCGAATCGCCTTGTTGTACTCGTCTTTCAGCCGGGTCTTCGAAACAGCGTCTAGAAAGTCTTCCCACGTTCAATCCCGATCCGCGCGCCAGATCGAAACGATGATCCACACGCTGTTGCAGAACGCGATCACGTAGCCGAGCAGACCGAGCACGGTGAGCAGCGGCATCCCGAACAGGGTCGGACCACGGGGGACGGTCATCACGATGGAAGAACCGACGACGAGCGAGGCAGTCATGATGCCGATGGTGATGCGATCGATGGTGTGATCGAGGCGCCGGCCGAAGCTATCCAAGCGCTTTAGATCGAGGTCCACCCGCATCCTGCCCCGGCGTAGGTCCTTGAACAACCGGGCGACGTCCCGCGGGATGGCGCTGACCACGTTGAACATCTGCGCCAGGCTATTCTGCCCGCGCTTGATGAGCGCCGCCGGCTCATAGCGTTCGGCGACGGCCCGCTCGAGAAGGGGCCCGAGATGGTCGATGAGCTGGAACCCCGGATCGTACTGGCGTCCGAGCCCCTCCAGCGTGATGAGGGCCTTGAACATAAGGGTGAGATCCGGGGGCAGCACGATCGAATGCTCGCGCATGATACCGCTCACCTGGCGCAGGAGCGTGGCGATGCGGACATCCTTTAGCGGGACATCCGCATAATCGAGCACGAGATCACCCATATCCGCGGCAAGCTTGGCCTCATCCACGTAGGCGTCGCCTGTCCAGTCGAGGATCACCTCCGTGATGCCTTCCTCGTCGCGGCCTGCGATTCCGGAAAGGAGGTCGACGATTTGATTGCGGCGGAAATGCGTGAGCCGCCCGACCATGCCGAAGTCG
>JBOIDL010000307.1:0-3401 GCA_050740435.1 Gammaproteobacteria bacterium | reverse complement strand
AATGTCCGCCCTCGGTGCCGCAATGCGTAAGCTCGTCCATATCTGCTTTGGAGTCCTAAAACATCAACGACCTTACCAACCACAATCCGTTTAAATACCCCTTGACAACAAAGACGGTATCTACGGGCTTTGTAGATAGCACCATGAGCGCATCGATCCGTTGAAGGCGCCACAACCGCTCGAAACACCATTATCGTGCGTGCGCGCCCTTTTCGTGGCACGGGTCTTCGCCTTCATATTCACCGGACGCATGTATTTTATAGAGCTTCTTGCCATTGTCGTCGGTGACCCATTCGCAACTCGGGGAACTTTGAGTTACAAAAACCGTGATGGAATTTAGGTTCTTAATCTCTCCAGCGAGACCGCAGCCCCCTTCGACCGGTACGACTTTTGTCCCCTCGATGCTTGCACACGGCATAAGCGGCTTTCCCTTTCGGTTGAAATAGCTAACCCCTCCTTTATCGTTGACTAATAGCGCACTTGCAACGGGTTCAGTTGCCAGGGCCTTAACTAACTCTGATCGGAAACCCGTGGCTTTCGATAGTTCGTAAACCCAAAATAGCAACGCTATTAATATAACCCCTGTTATGCCGCAAGCGACTTGGAATTTGATCTTTGGAATGATGATATTTTTCTCATCGGTACTCGGCATGGCACAGTCCTCCATATGTCGTAACGCGGCTCTTGCATATTTTCCCCGGGCGTTCGGCCGCGATGAATCTTCCGTCCAGGGCTAGCGATGCTCTGGGCTTAGAATGCCAACGTGATTTGCGCGTACACCGCCAGTTCCGGTAGGAACAACGCGCTTTCCTCTTCCACCCTAGGCGTCCGCTGGTGTGGTCCTTGATAATCAAAGTCTTCATTGAACAGATTCTTAACCTCAAGCCTTAAGATGCCGAGTCGCCGGGGGAGCCGGTAGCCTACTCCGATATCGGCCAATATGAACTCGTCACCTTCAGTGCGTTCGATATCAGCCTGGATGTCGACTCGTTGGTTGACGTGGGTAATCCCCAGACTTGCAAACAAGCCCGACGGATGAAAATAGCGCAACACCACGGGCAACAGATGAGTTTTCGTATCCGGTGCTGAATCGTCCGCGTCATTGTCGAAGCGTTCCAACTGGTACGCGCTACTGAGCGCCACCTGTGAATACGGCGTCCAGTTTACATACGCCCGGTACAATTGCTCATGCTGCTCTTCCGCGGGCGCCGAAGCGCTCGGAACATACAATTCCCGTGTCGACACCTCCACGCCGCCGAAGAGTGACTGGCCGAACTTATGGTCCAACCCAATTCCGTAGCGCCGTGACTCGGTACCGGTGAAGTCGTCGAAGAATTGATTGAAGCCCGCGATCTGGGTCGGTTCCAAGGTTTGATCGCTCAACAACGTGCGCTTCAAAGCCCGAAACGCCGCCAGGCGAAGGATAGAGTCTTCCGTGATGTTCCACATTAGACCCAACTTCGGATTCACTTGAACGGAGTCCGTTTGACCCGCGAGATCAGTATCATCGAACGCATCGAAACTGGCGCCGAGAATCCAGGTGAACCCAACTGGATAATGGAGATAATTGTATAGGTAGCCATTGGTATGCCGGGTTTCAGGTTGTACACGAGGCGAAGGAACGCACACGTCATTGCTCCGCGTAGTAGGGTCACTTATGGTGTCAACATTGTAATGTCCGGCACCGGTCACCACATCCCACAAGCGCGAACGGACGAGATACGCGAGCTCGCCGAGGAAAACTTGATTGTCTTGCCGGCGAGGACATCCCCGCTGGACCCGCTCCGACTCCGTATCGAGATAAGTGAACGAAGCGATCAAGTCCGCATTGGTCGTCGGGGCGAAATGCGCACCGAATCGGGCGGAGTCGGTGCGAAAGTTTCTCCTCGCCGTAACGTCAGAAGGCTCGTCAAGGTCGAAATTAAATCTGAGATCGCCATGTTCGATCTCACGGTGTCGCCCCTCGGCTTGCACGCTCAACGCTGGGGTTAGCTTAGCCTGAACGAACGCGTTGTAGATGTCCTCCGCTAGATCGTTGTTTGCGCGAAAACCATCCGTTCGGTAGTGAAACTGACCAAGGCTGTAGGAAAATCTATCCCAAATCCCCGATTGGACAGCTTCGTCGCCGTAACTGTCGTTACTCCCGACGATACCGGAAGCTTGGAGTGCCAGACGGTTGCGGAGATATAAAGGATTGAATTCATTAAACGCGGCCGTCGCCGGGCCTGCCCCATCTAGGATGAGAAGGTTTCTCTCGGCGAGCTGTGGTTGGATCGGCGTGATGTTAATGGGTTGCAGAAGTTGCGATTGCAATAACTCGCTGACCCGCGCGATCCCGTGTTGCTGCAAAACGCTGTAAGAGTCCGCGAGCAAGCGGTGCCCCGAATAATCGCCGGGGTTCGCCGTAACGGATTTCCACCCTTCGACCAAGGCCCGCTGCTCGAATCCAAGGTCTCGATAGATACGGCCTAAGGCGGCACTCCTCGCCGCGAGATCCTGGTCGAGCAGAAGTCTCGACCGATACACTGCCCGGTTGTCATTCAGGTCGATGGCCTTTTGTAAATCGTGCAATGCCTCGACCGGTCGGTTGGTGGTCTGCTTTTGGATGGCGTCGTAGAACCAAGGTGTCGGGTCCTTGGGATCGAGGAGCTTGGCTTGCTCGAACTCGGTCTCCGCGAGCCCCCCGCGCTTTTGCTCGTAGTAGGCCTTGCCCAAGTAGCTGCGCACCAGCGAGTTGTTCGGGTCGAGGGAAGCGGCGATCTCGATCTCCTTCGTACCGGCATCAAGTTCGCCCTCGCGGATCTTGGCGAGGCCGAGGCCCAGGCGAGGGAGGGGATCGGCGGGGTCGCGGGCGATGGCGCGCTCGAAGGCCGCCTCGGCCTTATCGACCTCGATGCGGGTGAGGTAGGCGAAGCCCAACACGGTCTGGGTGCGGGCGAGGTCGGGGTCGAGCACTTCGGCCTTGGTGGCGGATTCCAGGGCGGCATCGAGATCTCCCAACGAGAGCTCGATCTCAGCGAGCCGGGCCCAGACCAGCGCATCCTCGGGGGCGAGCCGAGAGGCTTGTTGCAGGCTTTGATGGGCTTTCTCGATCTCAAAGGCCGACTGCTCGGCATAGGAGCGGGCGACATAAGGAGTCGCCGAGCCTGGGGCCAGCCGCACGGCCTCCGCGGCGAGCTTGAGGGCTTCCTCTTGCTCGTTCCGCACCACGGCGATGACCGAGCGCAGCGCGTAAGCGGTGCCGTTTTTGCGGTCGAGCCGCTCTGCGGACGTAAGGTCTCCCTCCGCCTCGGGGACGCGGCCGACCGAGAGCAGGAGCCCCGCCCGCAGGGTGTGATAGCGGGCATCGCGCGCACCCTCCGGCACCCGATCGAGCGCCGCGAAGGCGGCCGTGATATCGT
>JBOIDL010000306.1:0-3418 GCA_050740435.1 Gammaproteobacteria bacterium | reverse complement strand
AGCCTCCATCATCGCCTGGTGGTCCATCGGTTTCTCCGATTTCTTGTCTTTGGCTATGACGGGAGACATAATCATGACGAGAGAAAGACAAAGGGAAATGAATAGCGAACGCATGGGAACCTCCTCAATCTTTAGTAACAGTTGCCGGTTATGCCGACAGAACTAAATTCGTGTACTTTGCCATTTGGGCAATGAGCTGCTTCTCCGGCATGCCGCCGGCTTCTGAGCTTGGTGGCCTTGACTATGATCATGAATCTCACGGCATCTCTCCTTTAAACCGCGTTGCTCGACGCCTGCAAACAGTTAATCACAGGCCTTACGTCTAAGTCGAATGGGCTTTCGCGAAATCGACACGACGATCAGCAAAACATCAGTTACTCAGTCAGTAAGTATGGCCTGAGACTAGGCTTCCGAATTGCAACAGGACTCCGATGTCCTTGACGTTGTCGCCATAGCGGTCGTGGTGGCGAAGCCACCCATGCGTCGGGGTTTGCGGCCATCCGGCCGGCGAGTCCTCCCACTCCTCCTGGCGGCCGAAGGGCGTCAGGTCGAGCCAGTTGTACGAGCCGAGAAGGAGGTCGACGCCCCGCCCGTAGGTTGAATAGGTGTGGAAGATGCGATCACCGTCGCGCAGAAACACGCTCACGCCATGCTGTTCGCCGCGCAAGTGATAGGTCTCACCCTTCCGTATTAACTCCGCCTTGTCCGTGTAGTTATACTCGACCCGCGTGATAGCCTCATCCGCCGTCGCGTGAACGTCGTAGTTGAAATCGCTGCCGAAGGAGGAGTACCAGGGCACTGTCCAGCCCATGCGCTTCTTGAACGCTTCGATCTTGGCGAGCCGTGCGCGGGAAGCTAGGACGAGAGAGGTGTCGCGCGCGTGCAGATGCGAAAGGTGGCCGATGTTGTCGGCCACGAACGAACAACCGGAGCAGCCCTCGTCCCAGGGTTCCGCCGATTTCCCGGGCGGCGAATCGTTCGGATCGAACATGAAATGGTAGACAATGAGTTGGCTCCTCGCCCTCGATGTGCGCGCGCAACTGAAACCCGCCATTAAACGCTACGCTTTCGACGCCATACAGCTTGGTCTGGGCTTGCTTACAGTTGTGGCATTGTCGTGCCTTTTCGATGCGATCCAGAACGGGCTCCTGGGATATCCTGAGGATACCGCCGTCACCCGCACCGCCAAGTTTCAAAGCCATCTCAATCGCGATGTCCTACCCATCGCCTGGGTTGCGCACTGCGACGGTCGAGTGTTTGGAACCGCCGCACTCCGGGTGCACGATCTTGAAGGTCGCGAGGATCTCACGCCTTGGCTCGGCGGGGTTCTTGTCGAACCGCAGTTTCGCTACCGCGGCATTGGCGCCGCACTTTGCCAGGCCGTAGAAGAGAAGGCGTATGCTCTTGGAATGCTAAAGCTCTACCTTTTCACGCTGGACAAACAGGCCTGGTATCGCAGTCGCGGCTGGAGCATGGCTGGGCCATGTTCGTGGCGCGGCCATCCAGGTAACATCATGCACAAACCGTTACATGCCGGCCAACATTGCGCTGCAGCCGACCGGCCGTAAAAGCCCTTGGTTACTTCCAAGCTACCGGGGGCGGCCGGCGGCTAAGCTTTAGGGCTGGGCGACTTGTGAACCGTAACGCATTGGGTTACAGTCCGCCGGGTGATCCGCGGCTTCAAGCACAAGGGGTTGGGCAAGTTCTTCGAGACTGGGTCCAAAGGAGGCATCCAAACACAACACGTTGAACGGCTACGCCTCATTTTAGGCCGTCTGAATGTGGCTACCTCTCCGAAAGATATGGCGCTTCCCGGGCTGGAGCTTCATCCGCTCAAAGGTGAGCGGAAAGGTACTTGGGCGATGTCCGTAAACGGGAACTGGCGGGTCACATTTAAGTTTGTTGGAAAGGACGCTGATTCTGTCGATTACGAGGATTACCACTGAAGAGAGCACGCGATGCGTATGCATAACCCCCCTCATCCGGGCGAGATCATCAAATCCCTTTGCCTTGAACCCTTAGGCGTGAGCGTCACGCAGGCTGCGGAAGCGCTCGGTGTCAGTCGCAAGACACTCTCTGCCATTCTGAACGGCCGGGCCGGTATAAGTCCCGAGATGGCTATTCGCCTTTCCATTGCGTTTGATACGTCTGCTGAAAGTTGGCTCAATCAGCAAACACAGTATGACCTTTGGCACGCGGAGCGGCGTCGCAAGGAGCTTCGGGTTGCTAAGCTCGCTGCGGCATAACGAGACGCCCAACTCGTCGCTCAACCCGGACGCGCCAAACAAGGAGCGAGATAGGGGTCGGAGTGATTCAAAATAGGCGCTCTCGGCTATTCTTTTTGACTCAACCATCCGACAGCAAAAGAAGTTGCGATGCCAAGAAAGCCACGGATGTATCTGGCCGGCCTTCCGGCCCACGTTGTGCCGCGGGGCAATAACCGCTATGGTCTGAACTGGACCTTCAACGGCTACGCGGCGATGAAATTCCGTGGCGCTGAGCGCGATTGGGTGCCATGCGCTCTCCGAGTCCAATGTTTGCGCACGCCCCCTGGAAGAACGCGACCTGCCGGGTCTTCGTCTTCTTGGGCCTGCGAGTTCAGCACAGACTATAATGGTTCCATGCGTTTTGAATGGGAACGCAAGAAGGCCGAGCGAAACGTCCGAAAGCACGGTGTGTCCTCGATCGCGCCGACGGGATCCGGATAATCAGTGCGCGGATGGCCACACCTCGCGAAAGACGAAAATATGAAACGCAAAAGCCACGAACTCGATGACGATCTGCGCCCTGAGTACAATTTAGATTTTTCCAAAGGTGAACGCGGTAAGTACTACAAGCGCCTTTTGAAGGAGGGCTCGAACGTTGTAGTCCTTGAAGCCTTCCCTGATTCCACCTCCGTCAATAGCGCTCTTCGGTCTCTTCGTCTTACACAGGTGTCAGCAGGCCTAACCAGTACCCAGTAAGGATTGAGACGACCATGGATGGTCGTTTCAATCCAATGTTCAAGAAGCCCGGTGTTAGGTGGATTTTTTAATTAAGGGGATTGCTTCGGTGAAGGGTGGGTGATGTGGTGGCTATGGGCGTCGGGAGCTGGAGATAGCCGGAGTAGAGGGCGATCGGACGGGGTGTTGGGTATCGTAATTGGGTTTAGGGACCTGTTAATAATGCCTTTCAGGGTGCGAATTAGGGGTAGCAGGCGAAGGGAGGCCGTGACCCGAAGAAAAACCGGGCGCTGCAGCGCGGGCCCTTGCAAGTTGCTAGGGGTTACACATGGGCTGGGGATCGTGTCGAGATCGAAGCCTCGGCACTGGGTACGGCCTGGCAGTTGACGTTCCAGTCTGCCAGGTCTCCGAGGGGACCTGATCGAGCAGTCCGGCCGTGTGCATGAGATCGCGGAACTTGCCGCGGAAAAGCCGTG
>JBOIDL010000305.1:0-3438 GCA_050740435.1 Gammaproteobacteria bacterium | reverse complement strand
ATCCAACCCAATCGTCGTAATATTCATCTCGGACTCCCCCTCTTCGTTTAAGTGGTATATTCGAATCTCCACTTTGGCACATCACGATGCCGTTTAGGAGAGGGTGGAGTCCATCCCATTAGGGTGCATTCGGCATGGTATTTACGCCGCAAGCCAAACCGCCCAGCGGAATACGGGGATCCCGATGCCCCAGGCAACGGTCATAATCTACGTTTTCTCTTCCGTCATGCCGGTGAAAACCGGCATCCAGGCGAGCCTTCATGCGCCGCACTGGACCCAGGCTCTGCGTCCTCGGCGCGCCAAGCAGGGCCATCCCTGGCCCTGGCTTTCGCCGGGGTGACGGTGATATGGGGGTCGTCTTTGCTTAGGAAAATTATGCCCGTTCGCGGTATACCTTGGCCCGCACCAGGGACCGGTAGACCCGGTAGACCCGGAGCAAAACGCCGGCGCCGGTTGACACCGGGAGGTTGATCTCCTAGGCTAACCATTGCGCCGATTTGATGTCAGCTTGCAGGCGCTTTATAAATTTGGCTAAAGCGATGCAACCTGCTTTAGCGCAAGCTATCGCGGGTTTTTTTTATTTTGGGGACGGTACGGCCTTGGATAGCGAGGATTGGGGATTCAATACACGGGCGGTAAGGGGCGGACAGGTCCGCACCTCCGAAGGGGAGCAAAGCGAGCCCATCATCGCCACCTCCAGCTTTGTGTTCGATAACGCCGCCCAAGCCGCGGCTCGTTTCGGCGGGCAGGAATGCGGGAACATCTATTCCCGGTTTACGAATCCGACCGTCCGGGTATTCGAAAAACGCCTCGCGGCCCTCGAAGGCGGGGAACGCTGCGTCGCCACCTCCTCGGGGATGAGCGCGATCCTCGCGACCTGCATGGCGCTGCTCAAGGCCGGCGATCACATCGTCTCCTCGCACAGCATCTTCGGCACCACGGTCGGACTATTCAATAATTTCCTGGCCAAGTTCGGGGTCGCGACGAGCTTCGTGCCGCTCACGGACTACGCGGCTTGGCGCGGAGCCCTTCGATCCGAGACCCGATTCCTGTTCTTGGAGACGCCCTCGAACCCGCTGACCGAAATTGCCGATCTCGCCCATCTGGCCGCGCTCGCGCACGAGAATGGGTTACTCTTGATCGTCGATAACTGCTTCTGTACCCCGGCCTTACAGCAGCCCTTCGAGCTTGGGGCTGATCTCGTGATTCATTCGGCGACCAAGTACATCGACGGCCAGGGCCGCTGCATCGGCGGCGCGGTCATCGGTCCGGAAGCCCTGGTGGGGGAGAGCATCTTCAATTTCCTCCGCACGGCCGGCCCCACGATGAGCCCGTTCAATGCCTGGGTGTTCCTAAAAGGCTTGGAGACCTTGAGCATCCGCATGCGTGCTCACAGCGGTAACGCGTTACGGTTGGCCGCAGCCCTGGAGCGGCATCCCGCGGTCGAACGCGTCTATTATCCGGGCCTGTCATCCCACCCGCAGCACGATCTCGCGCGCCGCCAGCAGAGCGGGTTCGGCGGAATCGTCTCGTTTGTGGTGCGCGGCGGCCGCGAGGCAGCTTGGCGATTGATCGACACGACGCGCGTGTTCTCCATTACGGCCAACCTCGGCGATACCAAGAGCACGATCACCCACCCGGCGACCACCACCCACAGCCGCTTGACACAAGAAGAGCGTATCCAGACGGGGATCGGCGAAGGCTTAATCCGCATCTCGGTGGGCCTCGAGGACAGCGAGGATTTGATCCGCGATTTGGAGCGGGGATTGGCGCAAGTTTGAAGCTCTAGAAATCGGCGTGCGCAAGACGGCGGCGGGCGCATGGCGGAGCGGCGCACGCGGGTTGCGCGTGGGAGTTTGCGCGTGTTAGATTGGCACCGAGGTCGATCTCCAACTGCCGCTGTTCCAAACCAGTCGGCGGCGGTATCGAAAAAATAAAACTACAGTTCTAGCCGTTTTTCACCGGAGGACCCCCCACGATGGCCGGACGTAATTTCTTGTTCATCCCTGGACCGACCAATGTCCCGGAGCGCATCATGAACGCCATGCATATCTCGCAAGAAGACATGCGGGCCTTCGACTTCCCAAATTTTACGCTCCCGCTCTACCAGGATCTCAAGAAGATCTTCAAGACCAAGTACGCTCAGGTGTTTATTTTTCCGGCTTCGGGCACCGGCGGATGGGAGGCGGCGATCACCAACACCCTGTCCCCCGGCGACAAGGTGCTGGCCTCGGGCTTCGGTCATTTCAGTAATCTCTTCATCGATCTCTGCCAGCGGCAAAAGATGGACGTGCAGGCGCTCGAGGTCGATTGGGGCGAAGGCGTGCCGGTCGAGAAGTACGCCGACATTCTCAAGAAGGACAAGAACTACAAGATCAAGGCCGTGCTCGCCACCCATAACGAAACCGCCACCGGCGTCACCAGCGACGTACCCGCCGTGCGCAAGGCGCTCGATGAGGCGAAACACCCGGCCCTGCTCATCGTCGATGGGGTCAGCTCGATCGCGAGCATCGATTTCCGCATGGACGAATGGGGCGTGGATGTGGCCGTTTCCGGATCGCAAAAGGGCTTCATGTTGCCGACCGGCCTCGCCATCCTCTGCTTCAGCGAGAAAGCCTTGAAGGCCCGCTTGAGCGCCAAGTGCCCGCGGTGTTTCTTCGATATCGAGGACATGATCAAGGTCAACGCCAACGGCTTCTTCCCCTACACGCCGGCGACGATCATGTTGCGCGGTCTGCGGGCGTCGGTGGACATGCTGCTCGAAGAAGGCTTGAATAAAGTGTTCGCGCGCCATCATCGCATGGCCGAGGCGGTGCGCCGCGCGGTCGCGGCGTGGGGCCTCAAGCTGGTCGCGAAGGAACCCAAGTGGCATTCCGATACCGTGAGCGCCATTTACGTGCCCGCCGGGTTCGACGGCAACGAAGTGGTCCGCCACGCGTACCGGCGATTCAACCTAGCGTTGAGCGTGAGTCTCGCTAAGATTGCGGGTAAGGCGTTCCGGATCGGTCACTTGGGCGATATGAATGAATTGATGGTGCTCACCCCGATCACCGGCGCCGAGATGGCCATGAAGGACCTCGGGATCCCGATCCAGCTCGGCAGCGGCGTCGCGGCGGCTCAGGAGTATCTGCGCAAGACCGCCAAGGACACCAAGAGCCTGAAGCCGGCGAAGTAGTTCCCAGCTTCCGGCAACATAATATATTTGGGAGACGAGGACAGGGGATAGTATGAGTCACACACGATATGAACCCGCGCGCCAGCGCGTACAGCGCAGCGAGCTGGCGGTACCGGGCTCGAACCCGGGCATGATCGAGAAGGCGGCCCAGAGCGAGGCGGACTTTGTCTTTCTCGATGTCGAGGACGCGGTCGCGCCCGATGATAAGGAGCGGGCGCGAAAAAATATCATTGCCGCGCTCAACGATATCGACTGGAGCGGTA
>JBOIDL010000304.1:0-3441 GCA_050740435.1 Gammaproteobacteria bacterium | reverse complement strand
GCGCGGTGTGGAAGATTTTGGACCGTAATACCCAGACGTTTGATATGTACGGGACTCACCACCGCGGCAAGGAAATGAAAGTGATGGAGATCACTTATACCCGGAAGCCGTAGCGAGAAGTGGGGGAGGCCCGTTGGCTGGAATCGCACGGCGCTGGGTCGGCGCTCAAGAAGGCAGTCACGGACGGCCCATTCTTCGGAAGATTCTTCATCTCATCCCCCGACTTTGAATTCGCCAACTTCACAATCACCGAGTTAGTCGACGTTGTGCTGGATCTTGCAAGAGGGGACCGTGATCAGGTGCCATCGAAGGACGAGGTTATGCAGCTTGTGGTAGGAGCCAAATCAGGTAAACATTTCTTTGTCCACCTTAAAGAAAACGCGCTTCCGAACATCGGGAAGAGCGAGGCTTGGGGTATGGCTCTGATGAGCTACGCTTTGCAGCACCTAGTGCCGCCACAAGATCACAAGGAGGCCGGCGGTACGCGGCCGATCATCGAGGTCGCACGCTTTCGCGCGCGCGCGATGCCGGGTATCGTCAGTCGCTGGAGGGGTACAGTGTCGATCCGGGGACAGGCGAACTGCGGGAAAAATAGATTGAGGTCGCAAAGGTGTTTGCTGCGGATCGCCCTGCCGTGCGCTCTGAGGCGCTCGAAAGCCGCAAGAGGTTCACGCCTTCCAGTTTCGCAATCCAGAGACCGAGCCGCTCGCCCGTTTGCATCGGATATAACCGATTCGTAGATGCGTTCAATCTACGAGGTCATTAAGCTTAATTAATTCTGCTGAACGACCGCTTTGGGTCGTGACCGCCATTTCAGGAAGTTGGATATTCCGCCAATTCTAGACCGCAACCGCGGGTGTCCGCCCGGGCGCGACAAACACGTTATGATTGTCGCGTAAAACAATTTAGCGGCGCGCGCGGATGCCACCCCGCTAAGCATGACCCCTTTCGTTCAAAACGTCTGATCCAAAGCCCACCGCCTTTAGGGACTCTAACGCTGCCTTGTTTGATCGGTAACCAAGGCTGGGACGCTACTGTAACTCAGTGAGGCAAGCCTTCAGCTTTGCTGGGGGACTCACCGTGGTTTGACCTCTACTACGGTCGGTAAATCTCCGATCTCCACCAAGAGAAGTGGACTCACAGATATAAGAATATCAGACTTCGAGTCATACGAGATGGGACCGGAAAAATCACGTAGCGTTTATACCGCAGCGAAGGGAGAAGCGGATTTTCTGGGTGCTGCGTCGGCAGTTGGGGAAGATCTTCCACGAGTTGGCTGGGCCATGGCGCGCCGCATGCCAGGAACCTCAACTGATCAGGGGCCCCGGACGGTATATGTCTGCTACTACTGGCTTGCAATTCTGTGTCACCTTTGGAGATTACCTAATGGACTTCTACCCGAACGAACCGCTGGACGAGAATCGATCCCAATGTGATGCCTGGAAGCGTTTGAAGGAAGCCCTTCGGCACGTTTATGCACGCGCGCTACCCCGACTGGGACATCGCCTTTATGTTTTACACGAAGTCGCTTTATCAGATAGTCCGGACGCTCATCGAGCAAAGGTATAGTGAGCTCACCGACGGCGGAACGCCGACCTGGCAGAAGCTCACGGTCTGGCATGCCTGGGGCGAGACGCAACAAACCGGATTCTACCGGGAAGCCGCAACGATCTGGGGCGCTCGGTTTATTGACTATGGGCGCGCGCAGGGACTTGAGCCGGGTGATCCCTTCGGTTACTGCTGCACAGATCTGGAGAAAAACGCGAAGCACCGGAGTCCGTTTCTCGACGCTGCGATCATCGACGCAGGCCAAGACCTGCCGCCGGCCTTCTATCGGCTGGTGCACAGCGCACTGCGGGATCCGAAGCGCCTCTACTGGGCCTATGATGAGGCCCAAGGGATCGGGAACCTCACGGTACCGCGGGCCGAAGAGATCTTCGGCCGAGATGATCATGGAAGGCTGAGCGTCGATCTAAAGGGCAATTACACGGGAGGCAATAAAGAAGGCGCATATCATGGTTCGCAGCTATCGGACACCCATGGCACTGCTCATGGCAGCCCAAGCGGTGAACATGGGCCTCCTGCGGAAGGGCGGCGCGCTCCAAGGCATCACCGAGAAGAAGGAATGGGAACACCTCGGCTATGACATCATCGCGGGTGACTTTTTGTCGCAGAGTGTAGCCGCCGGAAAGTCGGTGACCATCGAAAGGCGCCGTGAGGCGAAGGTTCATCCGATCGACCGCGAGGATTTTCCACTCGCTCGGGAGACCGGGCGCTTGCTTGAAGTGATCACAGTTGAATCGACAAAAGACATGGTGTCGCGCGTCGTTGCCGGGATCGAGGATGACTGCAAGAAAGAATTGAAGCCAGAGGACATCATGGTGGTTGCGCTCGCTGGGCACGGGGCGGCGAAACCGATAGACCTCGCCGCGGCGCTTCGACGGCGAGGCGTGGCCAGTCACGTTGCGGATGGCAACGAATTTCGGAAACCGGAACACGTTACGGTGTCCGGGACCTTCCGCGCCAAGGGCAACGAGGGCTGGAAGGTCTACGCCTGCGGCTTGCACCTCGGTGGCGAACCTTTCGTGGTGGCGACGGATGAAGAGTTGCGACGCCGAAACGAGGTATATGTTGCGTTGACCCGGTCGAGGGTCTGGTGCGTGGGGCTTGGATTGGAGGGCGCGATCATGGACGAGCTTGCCGCGGTGGTGCGGCAGGGGTCAAGGCTGACCTTCGCCGCCTTTAATAGAAGTTCGCTCCGTCGGACTATCGAGAGTGAAACGGACCGCCAGGAGCATGTAGTCGAGCGGGCGGCTTAATCGAGTCGCGACGTGGTATCGGTGGAAGGGTGCTTGGGGGAAGAAAAGCTGTGACAAATTTACCCAGTGCGGAGCTAGCCGATCAGCTTCTTATCCAACAGGAGGTTAAGCGCGAACCTCACGCCGAAGCCGGTGATATCCGTAGGCACATGCGCCAGGCCGCCCTTGTGCGTTCCGCTGGAGAGATCGACGTGTATCCAGGGAATATCGTGCTTGACAAAGCGCTGTAGAAAGCGCGCGGCAACGATGTGATCGGCGATGCCTTCTTCATGGCATTGCTTGGTGTCCGCCACGGTGCTTTCTAGGAATTCATCATAGTCTTCATCGCCCGGAAACGGCCATACGCGTTCGCCGCTGTCGCTTCCGGCCGCGATCAAGGCCGGCAGGTACTCGGGCCGATTGGTAAACACGCCGCTGTACGCATTCCCGAGCGCGCGCTTGCACGATCCGGTCAAGGTCGCAAAATCAATTATCAAGCCCGGCTTTTCGCCCGAGGCGAGCGCGAGCGTATCCGCCAATACCATGCGTCCTTCGGCGTCCGTGTTGATGACCTCGATGGTGGTCCCGTCCGAGGCCGTCACCACATCATTGGGTTTATACGCGCGCGGTCCGATGTGGTTGG
>JBOIDL010000303.1:0-3475 GCA_050740435.1 Gammaproteobacteria bacterium | reverse complement strand
TACGGGTTCTCACCATGCGTATCGCCACGCGCACCCTGTTCGGTGAGGATATAGGTGAGCGTGGTCGCAGAATCGGCCCGCTGCTCCAAAGGGCATTCAACGCACTCGCTCATCCCTTGAGCCGGCTCTGGCTTTGTCAAGTTAAGGGAAATGACTTGGGATGTTTGCCGAATAGTGGGACGATTCCGCATTATTACATGGAAATTGAACGTCAGCAGCACACGCAATGGGCCATAATTTACTTCATGTGGGGAAGTTTTTAGCGCCTGCTCCTTAACTTGACAAAGCCGCAGAAGTGGATCGACGACAACCAGATCGCGCTCGAGAAACTCCAGGCCGAGATGCTGGCCGACGAGGAGCGTCTCGGCACGCTGAGCCCGCGAATCGTCGCGAACCCGATGCTCGACCAAGCGCTCGGGGAAGGGTTGGGCAAGGTCACCGAGGCGAACCTCGCCGCACTGATGCTTCTGGTTGAAGAGGGCGCGCTCTCCGTATTGCTCACGGGCGACGGCGTGTCGAGCGAAATCCTCGCTGGACTGGAACGCCACGGGAAGCTCGACACCGACGGCCGTATTCACGTCAACGTGCTGAAGGTTCAGCATCAGGGTGCGCTCGCGAACGTCGAGACGGACTTCGTGAAGCGCGTCACGGCGGACCACTACGTCTTTTGTGGGAATGGCGCGCATCACAACCCCGAGGTGGAGGTTGTGGAAACGTTCGCGAACGCACGACTTGAAGGGATCGACGACGACGGACCGGTGGGCCCAGCGACGCCATTCAAGTTCTGGTTTACGAGCAGCCCGACGACGCCCGACTCGACGGCGAGCAAGAGCCGTCAGAAGCACATGAAGAAGGTCAAGGAGACGGTCACGAATTTGCGGCAAGGGAACGAGGCTCGGATCTCTGCGACGTTCCTGAAAAACGGAAGCTTTGAGATTGCCTTATAGGCTGCCGAAAAGTCTGAGCCACTCGACGACATTCATGAAACCTGCGATTGATCGCGGGACTGAAGTCCCGCGCTACGGAAGACGGCACCCCGCTATTTGCTACGCGATCGAGATGCGATTTATGGCGAGCGCTTTTGCCATCGCGTGCACAGTCTTCTCATCGAAGAAGTGATCACGGCTCCGCGCAGCCCGTGGCAAAATCCGTACGTGCAGAGGATCATCGGTAGTATCCGGCGCGATTGCCTGGACCACATGATCGTTCTTAACGAGCGCCACCTGAAACGGATCCTCACGATCTACTTCGACTATTACCATCGGTGGAGGACTCACCTCGGTCTAGAGATGGACACACGTGAAGATTAACGCCAGATTTACGCATATGAGTTTTCGGGAACCACAGTCAAGTTTTGACTTGCACCGTACGCTAACAATCGGGTGTTTCAGCACCATTAGGCGGTCAGCAGTGGCGAGCCGCGGTGGGCTATGCCCAACTACGCCGTCACAAGGAGGAGAACGACGATGTTTGAACCACTAGAGATCATCTATGCCAGCCCACTCCTGATGAAGGTAGCGTTTACGGTAGGGTTGGTGGCTGCGGTCGCGTTTGCGGCGACGTTTCTGACGATGGCAATCATGGATTTAAGGGGGGGATCCCGTCGCATAGCTAATATGGTTGTGGCCGTCCCAATAGGTCGCCTCGCCCCCTGCCTTGCGGCGTCGCTGTCGAACCATTCGCCATTGGGTAAGGCGCCAGGAGCAATCAATTCTTCCCGAGATAGGGAAGAATTGAAACCAAAGGCAGAAGCTTTGGCTTCCGCAGGAATCTCAACCAGCGAAGCCCACCGTTGCGAGCAGCTAGCAGCCAATCGATAGCACGGTAAACTTCCCGTATCTGGGAAGTTTAAAGCTGAGGCGCTTGAGGGAACTTCCCGGCCTTGTCCGGCCAATACTTCGCCGCGTAAGCCTCGGGGCCGATGTCCTTAAGCTCCTCGAAGCAACTGGGCGCCAGAATTTCAAAGTGGGCAAGGTCGGCCAGCGGGATCTCCTCGAGCTCGATACCGTCAAGACTAGCGCGGGCTCCCTCGAAAAACTCAGCGATGGCGTAGCACAAGCCCAGGCATGCCGCTTGATATGCGCGTAACGGTCTACCGTCGGGATCCCGAGATCTTGGCGCATGTAATTGATGGTCATACTTTGAAGAGAGGATAGAGGGGTAAAGATGCCGACAGACGAGCTCCTCGTCTTGGTTAAGCATCTGGTGGGACGCCTGGCTCGGGCCACTCAGTAGCCCGCTTGCACGACTGCAAGTGAGGGATGAATTGTGGCAGTATCAGTAATTCGCCTATTACAGGCTTACCCACCATGCCATCCACTGCTGATGCTAAAACTCAGCGTTATTGTCGGCCTTGCTGAACCGCGCACGAGCATCGCATGCGACGCCGTGCGCCGCGTCAATCGAGGTGCGGCCTATCTCTTCCCGCCTGGCTTCTTCGCGGTGGTGGTTTTTTTGTCGGACGTTTTGTTGCGGGCGTTTTCTTCGGGCTGCTCGCCTTCCGCGTGACCTTAGGGGGTGCTTTCGCAGTCTTCACCGCAGGTTTCATTGCTTTTGCCATCAGTGTTGTCTCGGGGTTTGGGCTATCAAAATCAGTTCAGTTACTTAGCCCGCTCATATTGTTGAGCACCTATCTTCATGTAGCGGGGTAACTCACGTTAACTATAGCTATGAAACTCAAGAGATCAAGGGACCGATTAAGAACCCAGAACCCCGGCCGCCCAAACGTCCGACCCGGCGTCCGCAGCGACACGATTTGCATCCCAAGCGTGACCGAGCGGCCCTGTCCAACATCCTGCTGGGGATATGCCAGCGCGTCAGTGGCGCTCTCGGCCGTAAGAGTGACCTCGGGAAAACCATCGGTATCAAGCTCCGCTATGATGATTTCCGGACAGTGACCCGCGACGTCACGCTGGAGGAAGCGACGGCGGATCCGGAGAGCATCCGAGCTGCAGCGCGAACCTGTTTTCAGCGGGTAGCGCTAGATCGAAAACTGCGCTTGCTCCGGATTAGGATCACGTCGCTTAGGCCCTCGCAATGCGTTGGCGAGATCAGTACCGCGATACGAGCCATGCGCCGCCGCCGCTGACAGCGGTTGATACCCAACGGTAGCTTGGAATGAAATGCCAGAGCCCAACACTGCGTTTAGCGGAACTCGGTGATGCCCAGCAAATCGCTTGCATGTCACGCGACCTCGTTGAGGTGGGCGTCGGTTGGTCGTGGACACCAGAACGCGTGCGACGATCGATTCAGTGTCCCGATACGGTCGTCTTGAGGGCGCATGATGGCCCACGGATGCGGGGCTTTGCCATCATGGAATTCCTTGAAGAGGAGGCGCATTTGAGTCTTTTAGCCCAACTTTCTCAACTGGAGGGGATCAGCCGCCGGGAAGGCGCATAAATCGGGCGGTGCGGTCAATAGGTCTCCACTACAAATGGGTGGGTTCGCTTCAGTGTACGAGTTGGCCTGCGGCGGT
>JBOIDL010000302.1:0-3479 GCA_050740435.1 Gammaproteobacteria bacterium | reverse complement strand
GCCCACCGCTTTACAACGCCAGGCTTTCCAACTCCTCGGCCTGAAAGGGTGATAACGTACCCAGTAGCCGCACCCTGTGTTTTTAAATTATTCCATCCTATCAGACCGTTACGCTAATTCGCTAAAATAAGTTCGGGCTAGAACTCTCGGACAAGCTTTTTCCAGTCGACTTCCGTTGGCGGTGTTGGTTTCTCAGAACGTCAGCGGCGTGTCATGACAGCCTCGTGCCCGGAATGGCCGACAATCCTACTCCGTGGTGCGTCAATCGACGAACAGATCGGGCAGCAAATCCTTCGTGCCTGGCGCCAGCGCATAACGCGCGAGATCGATAACGCCCTCGGCGGCGAGCACTTCCTCGTCGATGTAGAGCTTGCCGCTGTGCTTGCGACTGTCGCGGCTCAGGATGATGTATGCGGCATCGGCGAGGATCTCCGGCGTGCGACAGCGGTTGGGATCGACGCCGGGGATCATCGCCAATGCAGCGGTGTGAATGACCGTTCGCGGCCAGAGCCCGTCGGCATGAAACTCCTCCGCCATGCCGATCACGCACATGCTCATGCCGTATTTCGCCATCGCGTAGGCGCTGTGATGCTTGAACCACTTCGGGTTCAGGTTGAGCGGCGGCCCGAGATTGAGGATGTGCGGATTGCGGCCGGCCTTCGCCGACTGCTTGAGGTAAGGGATACAGGCCTGCGAGCAGCAATAGGTGCCGCGCACGTTCACGCCGAACATCAGGTCGAACCGCTTCATCGGCGTCTCGAGCGTCCCGGTAAGCGAGATCGCACTCGCGTTGTTGACCAGGATGTCGATGCCGCCGAAGTGCTCCATGCAGCGCTTCGCCGCCTCGGCGACTTTGGTGTCGTCGCGGATGTCCACCGGTATCGGCAAGGCTCGCCCGCCCGCGGCTTCGATCTCTCCGGCGGCGGAGTAGATCGTGCCCGGCAGTTTCGGATGCGCCTGCTCGGTCTTGGCGACGATCGCGACGTTCGCGCCGCCGCGCGCGGCGCGCAGCGCGATCGCCTTCCCGATGCCGCGCGATGCGCCGGTGATGAACAGCGTCTTACCGGCGAGGCTCATAGCACCTCCGATTGGTCTACTCTTTCAGCCGAACTTCGAGAAATCCGGTCGATTATAGCAATCGAGTGACCATCCATTTCAACCACCAACACCGGACTTGCCTGGCACCGATCGAGTTTTTGGACCATACGGGCTCAGACTTTTCGGCAGCCTATAAGGCAATCTCAAAGCTTCCGTCCTTTCAGGAACGTCGCCGAGATCCGAGCCTCGTTCCCTTGCCGCAAATTCGTGACCGTCTCCTTGACCTTCTTCATGTGCTTCTGATGGCTCTTGCTCGCCGTCGAGTCGGGCGTCGTCGGGCTGCTCGTAAACCAGAACTTGAATGGCGTCGCTGGGCCCACCGGTCCGTCGTCGTCGATCCCGTCAAGTCGTGCGTTCGCGAACGCTTCCACAACCTCCACCTCCGGGTTGTGATGCGCGCCATTCCCACAAAAGACGTAGTGGTCCGCCGTGTCGCGCTTGACGAAGTCCGTCTCGACGTTCGCGAGCGCACCGTGATGCTGGACCTTCAGCACGTTGACGTGAATGCGGCCGTCGGTGGGCGGGTTGAGGGGGATCCCCAGTTGATCGGGTGACAGCCGGCGGGACAGTTCCATCGACGCGCGCTCGCCGGTCGCGAGGTCATCGAGCTCGGATTCCAGGTCCCGATTGCCGAACATATCGCGCATACCTTCGGAATTGAGCTGGACAAAGATGTGGTCCGCCGCATCTTGGCAAAACACTATGATCCCAACTCGGACGGAGAGGGCGTGTCCTGGTTGACGGCCATCGGCCATGCTAAGACAGCCTCTGGAGTATCGATCTGTTTCGATGTGAGTCGATCATTTTGCAAAGCTATTGCGTCATGGTGGTGATAGATGTCTGTACTCGACGGCTTCATCGGTTTCGGCGTTGAGCGCGGAGACATCGATGGGGTTGCTGTCTGTCGGATGTTCAACCACGCCATCGCCCACCAAACCTCGCCGAAGTATGTGTCCACCGACAACGATCCGCTTTTTCGCTTTCATCGGTGGTTGGCGAATCTGCGTATTCTTGAGATAGAAGAGATCAAGACTGTTCCCTTTGTTCCGCAGTCGCACCCGTTCGTGGAGCGCGTAATTGGTACCTTACGACGCGAGTATCTCGATCATCTATTCTTTCGGACTGGAACCGATCTCGAGCAGAAGCTCCTCACCTATTGCGACTATTACACCAACACCGTTGTCACACTGGACTCAGCGGAGAAACGCCAAACACTTATGGACTGGGAAAAGCGTCTCCCTGTGCAACGCTTCGGTCATACCGATGGCTGAGCTATTGCCACGGCATGTTTCATCTGCCGGCAGCAGTGTGATAATTAGAATTCGCGACAGACACCCTGCGCGTCCGGCGTCAAGTTCAAAATTCTGCTGCAAAAAGATTGTTCGCGAGATCAACTCTAGGGTTTACCGGCTGAATCTGCTCCCGCTAGTGTAGTGTTTCACAAATGGCTATACATTGGCAGACTGCTTCGCCATGGTTTCGCGAGCGCGCTGGATCTTGGCGAGGATGTCCGCACCCTTGGCGCGCCAGCGATAGGGCTTGGGATCGAGGTTGCGCGCTGCGAGATAGGTTTCGATAGCTTGAGTAAGCTCGCGAACATTGTTGAAGCTGCCCTCGCGGATGGCGTCCTCGCTCACATCGCGGAAGAAGCGCTCCACCAAGTTGAGCCAGGAACTGAAGGTGGGCACGAAATGCATGTGAAAGCGTGGATGCTTCGCAAGCCACCGTTCGACGTTGGGGTGCTTGTGGGTGCCGTAGTTGTCGGCGATCAGATGCCACCACCGGACGATTCACGCCTACGTCCTGCGCCGTGGCCTCTTGGGTCTTCCCCTCGGCGCGCAGCAGCACGATGCGCGCACGGCGTACTTCCCGCTGAGTCGAACTCGGCGCGCGAACCAGACGAGATAATTCGCGTCGTTGCTGTTCGCTCAATTCCAACTTCAAGACCGATCGAGCCATGTGCACACTCCGTCCTCCGCGTATCAGTAGAGAATAGCGCACTCTCGATCATTTGTATAGACATTTAAGAGACACTACACTAGAGAGTTGTCGCACCCGAGAGAGGCTGAGACAACTCTCCGAACGCTTGCTAGGATGGTAGAGCGCCACGCCGACCGCGAGCAGAACGCAGGCGACGGGGGCTAGAACCCATCCATTACCTGAAACTTGTTGGGCTCGACCAAGACGGTTACGCCGCTGTCGTAGGCAACCGTAGCGACGGCGGTGTCGTTATTGTGGGTCCCGACACATTCCCGTCCCATTACAACGGATGTTCCTTTTTCAGAACGTATGGTCCCACGCTAGTCGTTTGTTTATTTTGATTTTCTGCGTTGAGTAAGTTTTGTCTTAGTGGTTAGAACGGTGCCCGGGTGGGCGATTTT
>JBOIDL010000301.1:0-3518 GCA_050740435.1 Gammaproteobacteria bacterium | reverse complement strand
CGGCCGCCAGGCCGAGGTTCGAGTAACCGATATATTCGGGGCACATCGGTAACAGGATCTTCTTGCTCCGCCCGTCTTCCGCGGCGCCCGCGAACATATTAAAAAGCATGAAAAAGGCGCACTGGCTGCCGCCGGTTAAAGCGACGTTCCGTGGCCCTATGCTCCAACCGTACTCGCGGCGCAGGAGATCGGCCACCGCCTCGATAAACGCGGGATCTCCTTGGGGCGGACTGTAGTCGCCGATCACCCGGCCGAGGGCCCCCGGTGCATCGAGTAGGTTTTGCATCCTGGACCTGAGCACGGACTCGACCTCCGGGATATGCGCAGGATTACCGCCGCCCAGCATCAACATGCCTTGGTTGACGGCGAGCGCCTGCCCGAGATCTTCCATGAGCCGGAGGATCCCCGAAGGCTGTGTAAACCGATGTCCGAACAGTGACAGCCGCATCGCAGAAATATTAATGCACTGTCCGCGCGGGTTTCCGGCGCCGATCCGGGGCCGCGCAACCCCTGAAATCCTGGCCTATAATGGATCGCCGCGCCGGGCTTCGCCCGCCGCGAATCGTTACGGCTGAAATCCGGTGAAAATCGAAATACGTCATCAAGCGTTCGATCCCTGGGCGGAGGTGAACCGTTACGAGCAGGTGCTCGGGCGAGCGCGGGGTTCTTACGGCGCGTGCGCCGTTTTCGTGGGCACGATGCGCGACTTCAACGAAGGCACATCCGTCCGCGCCATGACACTCGAGCATTATCCCGGAATGACCGAAAATCATCTCGAACAGATTGGCCAGGAGGCGAAGGCGCGCTGGCCGATCCTCGATGGCCTCATCATTCATCGGGTCGGGAAGGTGCAACCGGGCGATCCGATCGTCGTCACCGCGGTGTGGTCCGCGCACCGGTCGGCGGCCTTCGAAGCCTGCCGGTTCTTGATTGAAGACCTCAAGTCGCGCGCGCCTTTTTGGAAGAAGGAAACGTTGGCGGAAGGCGCACGCTGGGTCGAAAAAAACACCGGCTAAACCAACCCGAAAAACGGCTGCACGTCGACGAGCGTTCCCGGCTCGACGCGGCCCCAATCAGTGGGGAGCACGATAAAACAGTTGGCCGCGCTCATGGAACGAAGGATCGCCGAGCCCTGCGATCCGGTGCTGTGGACCACGAGCTCACCCTGGTGGTCGCGGCTGATCACCCCGCGCTGGTATTCCACCCGTCCCGGTTTTTTCCTGAGCGGGCTCAGGCAGCGTGCCTTGATGAGCAAAGAGGTGATTTCGGTTTCACCCATGAGGTGGCGAAGCGCCGGCTGGACCAACTGATAAAACGTCGCCATCACTGAGACGGGATTGCCGGGGAGACCGAAGAAATACGCGCCGTGCACGCGCCCGAAGGCGAGGGGGCGGCCGGGCTTAATGGCTACTTTCCAGAATGCTACCCGGCCGGCGCTCCGCAGCGTCTCGGTGATGTAGTCTGCCTCTCCGACCGATGCCCCGCCGGTCGTAATGAGGACATCCGCGCTCGCCGCGGCCTCGGCGAAGGCTTGCTCCAATGCCTCGCGCACATCGCGGACCACACCCATGTCGATGAGATCGACGCCAAGGCGCGTCAAACCCCCGTGGAGCGTGTAGCGGTTACTGTCGTAGATCGCTCCGGGAGACAGGGGCTCGCCGATCGAACGCAGCTCATCGCCGGTCGAAAAAAAAGCCACCCGCGGCCGCCTCGTGACCGCGACCTCGCCGATCCCCAAGGATGCGATAAGCCCGAGATCGGCGGGCATGAGCCGTTTTCCGGCACTGAGCACATGCTCGCCCCGCGCAATGTCCTCGCCGGCCGGGCGCACGTTCTGACCCGGTTTTTGACCCGGGCGCACCCGGATCACATCGCCGGCGGCTTCGACCTGCTCTTGCATGACGACGGTGTCCGCGCCGGCAGGCATGAGCGCGCCGGTGAAGATACGCACGCAATGACCGGCCGCGACATCGCCCTCGAAGGGTTTGCCGGCCCAGGCGGTGCCGCAAAGCTCGATCGCCGCGACGCCCGTCCGAGGCAGATCGACCGCTTTGAGCGCGTAGCCGTCCATGGCGGCATTGGCGTGCGCGGGCACGTCGAGAGTAGACACGATTTCGCGCGCCAATACCCGCCCGAGCGCGCTCCGCACCGGGACGACTTCGGGCGATTTTAAGGGCGTAATTTCCGACAGAATGCGCTTGAGGGCCAGATCCGGCGCCAGCGAGTCCGGATCGTGGTCATCCGCGCAGCTCGGCGCGAGCGGGGTCTCCGCGCTCATGGTTATATAGCTCCTGCCGCGGCCGGCTGTCGCCCGGCCATCGTGTCTTCGGCGGCCGCGAGCTCTTCGGGGGTGTTGAGATTGACAAAGGCCTCGGGGGTGTCGGAGAAGTCCGCAATCGCAAGCCGGTGCTGCGCGTACCAGCGGTCGATTTTACGGCCACCACTCGCGAGGAAACGCGACAAAGGCGATCGCAGGCCGCGGGTGAAGAGCGCGAATACCGGTTGCATCCACTCGCCGTCGTGGGCCACCGCGATCTCGGCGTCCGCCTCAGTGAGAGCGGCATAAAGCCGCTGACCAAGCGCCACGTGCAAGAACGGAGAATCACACGGCACGCAGAGCAGGTAGGGGGTGGCCGCGAGGCCCAGGCCGCTTTCGATCCCCGCCAGGGGTCCGCAATACCCGCCGACCGCATCCGCAAAGACGCGGTAGCCCTGGCTCGAGTACGCCTCCGCATTGCGATTGGCGTTAATGATGATGTCGCAAACCTGGGGCGCGAGCGCCGCGATGACGTGAGCAACCAGCGGCTGCCCCGCCAAGGGCAACAGCCCCTTGTCCTGCCCCCCCATGCGCTGCGCGCGCCCGCCGGCCAGGATCAATCCCGTGATCTGGGTGCGAGTTTCAATCGTTTCAAACATTGGATGGACAGCGTTTCAGGTGCGCACTGGTGGCCATGCGCTATTATTGGTTGAGGGGGCGGGATTGACAAGAAACCCCGGCTAGAACGGTATAAACGATTGCCACGAACTCGGAGGCCAGCCATGAACGAGGACACATTCAACCTGGAAGTGCGGAAGTTTCTAAAGAAGGTCGGCGTGAGCTCCCAGCGCGAGCTCGAGCGCGCCGTGCGGGAGGGCATCGCCGCGGGTCAACTGAGCGGTGCGGAGCGGCTAGCGGTGACGATCACCTTGGAGGCCGGCGGCTTGGACCTACGCCACACGATATCCGACACCATCGCATTGGAATAGACGCTAGGCGCCCGAAGGATTCAGAGCTTGTGAAGAAATCGTCGCGAGCATGCCCGCCCGCGAGGCGCACGGCGCGCAGGAACCGGACTGTATATGGAAATACATGAGGATTCCGAGCACCGCGCAACGATGCGGGCGGGCTGCGCAGTAGATTTATTCACAAGCTCCTAGCGCGGGCTTACGCCCGCAACCCAAGTTGAAACGGCGTCCTTCCCGGTGTACGTAGGTGGTACCAACCAACCTGCGCTTCGAGGAGGACGCCATGGAACAAT
>JBOIDL010000300.1:0-3553 GCA_050740435.1 Gammaproteobacteria bacterium | reverse complement strand
CGTCGCCCCGGGCGCGGGCCCCCTCGGCGTATACCTTGCTCCCCATCTCGCCCCAATAGAAGAACGGTGGTTCCTCATTGACGAAGGCGACGAAGCGCAGCGTCCGCGCCGGCTTCGCCTGAGCCAGTACGCGACTGAGCTCCAACAGGGCTGCCACGCCGCTCGCGTTGTCGTTGGCCCCCGGGCTGCCTTTCACCGAATCGTAGTGTGCCCCGATGAGGATGATCTCGCTCGGCCGGCTCACGCCCGGCAGCGTAACTTCCAGGTTCTCGCTGCGCACACCGCGGGCTTCGTAGCTCTGGGACACGACCCGATAGCCCAGCGACGCCCATTGCGCGCGGAGGTAATCGGCTGCCGCCTGCAGCGCCTGCGAGCGGAACACGTTGCGCTCGCCGATCTCCCCTGCCAGCTTGCGCACGCGGGCCTGCAATCGCTCGGCAAGCGCCGCCAGTTCCGTCGCCTGGTTGACGTCCGGCGCGCGGAAGCGTGGATCGTTCATCGGGCTGCCCGCGAGGTTCAGTAAGACGAGCGCGAATCCAACCATCGCATGGACATTACGATACTACAGTGTGCACGCCTGCCCGACCTGAACGTGACCTCGAACCCGATGCGAGAGAACAGGGGTAATTGCCGGCTTATGTCGAAGTCGCCTCTTCTGAATTCAACGACCTTTTGGACCACCGGGCCATGGTCAGCCTGGTCTGGAAGCTGTTGTGGGATGAGTTTTAATAAGCTCAGTAGGGTTAATCCCCCCTGCTTCAGTTTCCCTCGTCTCAGACGCTACGAATCGTTGGACGCGTGACGCGTCTGTGCCTACTGCTTTCGGGTACACCCCTTCCATACCTGGGAGCTTAAGGCACCGGGGTATCGGGTCCAATCCGATGCCTCATTTTTACTCCTCTCGCCGCGCCCCGACCTCACTTTCCCCAAACACCACCATCGCGATCGGGAACTCGATCTGCGAGGCAAAGGCCCAGGCCCCTCCGATCCAATGACTAAGTATTTCATGTATTACACGCATTAAACAACGGCCAATGAAATGCGAGATTGTCTGTGTCCTGCGGACGATATCTAAAACGCTGGACCAGCATTGGGTCCGAGCATCGCTTCGCGCACCAGCGGGATCGGTGGTCCGCCATAGGAGAGTAATTTGTCGTGGAATGCGCGCCAGGCCTTGCGTCCTCCACGGGATCCGGTCCAGTCATTACGCAACTTTCGGATCATCAGCTTGCCTAGAGTGTAGTTCAGATAGGCCGGGTCGAAGGTGCCGCGCGCCGCTTGCTGCCTGGCGTTGGCGATGTCTTGATACGCGAGGTCGCGGAACATCTGCTCTGAGTCTCTCACTGTCATGCCTTGCGCGTGTAATCCGATCGCCGACAGAAAGCGAACGTTTCGCCGCAAGGCATCTTGTAGTTGACCGATATGGACCCCAGGATCGCCGGCGCCAAGCCCGGCCTCCCACATGAGCTCTTCTGCGTAGTGCGCCCAGCCTTCCGCAAAGCCATATCCCACAAAGAGTCGGCCGACCTTAGAGGACACTCGGTTCGAATGCAAGAACTGCAGAAAGTGACCCGGCCATACTTCGTGCACCGAGATAAACAATAGCGGCGCCTCTCCCGGGACATACGCCTCACGCTCAGCCTTGGACCAGGACGGGTCGGGGGGTGCGACGTAGTACACCGAGGGCAAACCCCTCTCGAAAGGACCCGGGATATCGATATAGGCGGGATTCCAGCGTTGATAGGGAGGCGACTCGGCGACGCCGGCTTCCTCTGGACCCGGGATGCCTACCAGATCGCTGGCTATGACGAATGAACGTAGCTGAGGAAGCTGACGGCGTGCACCCGCGACGGCACCGCCCTCGGGTTTGTTCGCTTTTGCCTTGGCGATGCATTCCTGGATCGGCTTCTCGGGCGCGAAGGCTGCGCACGCGACACGTAAAGCGCGAAGGTTGCGATCAAGGTCCTCGCGGGCGATGTGCTGCAGTTGCTCTATGGATACATACATCCAAGCCTTCCGTGTCCTTTAGCATCTGAAGAAAACGGGCCGGACCGAGTGCATAGTTCTCGGTGGCATGGGCACGCTGCGATTCGAACCACTGGTCTAGTCGCTTCATGGCTTGGGCCGCCTTCGCATTTGCGATTGCGAATTCGTGTCTAAGCTTCGCATCGTTGACGGCGGCGAACTCAGCGGCAACGTCTTTTTCGTAAAACGTCGCTAGACCAGCGAACACCTTCCTCGCGACGTCGATGTAGGTGCGTGGCAGCGGTGTGCGGAGGTTGTTGCGGATCTGCTGGACAGCGATGGGAACCGCTTTGGCATAATCGATGTAGGCCCGCATGCGAGCCGGCAGCGGCGCATACTCGCGCGTCACATACACGTTGGGGTCGAGTGCTTCCGCATAAAACATCGGATTCTTGTATGGCCACTCTGCAGATGCCAGCCAGAACAGGTTCCCATCGATTACGGCGATTAAGTAGTCACGCTCCAAGCGTTGATGTTCGTCTAACCTGGCAGGGTTGAATGCCAATGCCCGCTTACGATGAGAATGCAGCCAGTCGCCTTCCTTCTTGAGGGCCGCGGGACTCCAGTCAGGCAGCTTGCCGTCGAACTCATGGCGCCCGGCGCGCACCGCAACGTCAGGGTGTGTCACAAGGTAGTCCTCAATAAAGCGGTTTACGAAGGCATCCCAGTCTAAGCCGTTGGTTGCCGCGAAAAGCCGCCGATCGCCCCCAACGGCTGTGATCACAATCACGGCGACAATGAGAAGGGCTTTCACAGACAGGCGAAAGGGCCTTCGCGGCTTATCATTCGCGATATTTGTTGACTAAGACGCCCACAGTTTGAGAGGAGAGGTGAGTTTCGCATCGTTCATGTCCAGTTCTGACCAACGCACGCTGCGCAGGGTGCGCGACATCCGGACAGCCGCCTCGCGGCCACAATAATAGCCGGCCCATAGACCAACCGGGCGATAGCCGAGCGATCGGTAAAAAGACTGGGCGCTGCTATTGCTGGCGCGCACCTCTACGTGGATCGCGCAGATCCCAGCGAAGCCTGCCGATCTTTCCAGCCACCGCATGAGACGACGCCCTATCCCGGTGCGTCGATGTGAAGGGCTGACGGCGAGTAGGTTGAGGTGAGCGTCTTCCTCACCGAAATACATGATAGCAAAACCGACCAAGCCCCCTGGCGCCTTGGCGGCTAGGACCACCGTATCGGGGTGGCGGATGTGATTGGCTACCCGATCGGGCGTCCAGGACCACCCCAAACCGTGCTCGATGAGCTCGCGAGACATGGTCGCTATGCGCTTGGCATCCGATAGCCTGGCGAGCCCGAGTTCAACGTGTTCAGTCATCTAATGCGTACCAACGGCAGCGGACCAACCTTCGAAAGCGGAGCCAACAACGGTCTATGCCCGGTCACGCGGCTTACCCATCGCTTCCTGGCGTTTAGTCTCCCAGGAACTCGCCAAATCCTTGACAACCCTGCTTGCGGCGAAGTCCCGCTAACTTTCCCTGCGCTGCAAGGGGTGTTTTACGGGGATCGCTGTCCG
>JBOIDL010000299.1:0-3583 GCA_050740435.1 Gammaproteobacteria bacterium | reverse complement strand
AATGTCCGCCCTCGGTGCCGCAATGCGTAAGCTCGTCCATATCTGCTTTGGAGTCCTAAAACATCAACGACCTTACCAACCACAATCCGTTTAAATACCCCTTGACAACAAAGACGGTATCTACGGGGCCTACAGCACCGGGTTGTGTTCCTCACCAGGCATCATCGAAGGCGTTTACGAGTCCCGGATCACGTGCAGTCAACGTAGTGGTCCCCACCGCTCCAACAGCATCTGCAATGGCTGCCTGTGTAGCGCCAGGAATAGATGACGCGCGCATGCTCGACTCTTTTCGAGATAGGCGTTGATACCCGGAAGCCATTGCAACCCTTCTCATGCCGCACCATATCTTCGTTCTCTTTCGTGTCGAAGAGTACCGGCTCGCCTAGCTCGTTGAACCGGATCTCGGCATCATGGTGACCTCCGTGATGCAAACTGCTGCTTGCCGGCACCGCGACACGGGTCTTTGCGTTGACAACAATTAGTTCCTCGCCCTTAAAGAACATGACCATGTCGGCGCCCGATTCTCGTACTTGCTCGTCGATAGACTTGGCACAGGTACCCATTTGACTCCCCTGCGCGTGAATCGCTTCACCTGAGCTAACCACGTGCCCATGGGCGACCGACTGCGTATCGGTGTTGGTCCCGGTTGCGGCAACGGTCGCTGCCCTGGACCGGGGCAGCCAGAGGGCGATCGAGTAGCCTATGCCGATCCCCAAGGCCATGAGGATGAATGATTCAGTCATAATATGTTCCTCAGAATAATAGAGATAAAGGTTGTCTGTCAGCCGCGACCGACCCTCTCGGGTTTGATGTAGGCTGCATTGATTTCTATTCTCCGCCATAGTTCAAACCATTCATGTGACAAAAGTCACAGCCATTCTGTGAAATATTACCCATCTCTCTCCTACGACGCGGTTTTAAAAGGACCACAGGTTGATGCGCAAGAAGACGGCCCGCGAGGGTTGGAACCGGGGAAGCTGTTGCGCCCCCGCATTGAAGGAATTCTGGTAGTCAAACTCTTCATCGAACAGATTCCTGACATCCAGGCTTACCAAACCGTAACGTTTGGGTAGCCGATAACCGATCGACGCATCCAGGGTCCAAAACCGCTCATGGGATCTAGACAAGTCCCGCAACGTCGCCTCTTGGTCGACATAGGTAGCGCCAAGCGTTGCCGACAATCCAGACGGATGAAAGTAGCTGATATCGAGCGGGAGGTAGTGGGTCCTCAATTCGGGCAGATCGAGAAATTGCCGCTCCTCCCCGAGGACCAGACTCTGTCTCTCGAACGCTTCGAACTGATACTCGCCCGCAAGCGCAACTCTCGGGTGCGGCGCCCAATGGATATAGCCGCGGTACGCGCGCTCGTCTTGGCCTTCTTCCTTCCCGTTGGCATATGTGCGGGAGATATCGCGCCACGAGAGCTCGAAGCCGCCATAGAGGTCTCGAGCGAAACGCTGGTCCAGCCCGAATCCATAGCGGGTTGAATCGGTGCCATTTAGATCGTCGAAGAACTGATTGAACCCTGCAATCTGCGTCGGCTCGAGGGTCTGATCGGTCACGAAGAAACGCTTGAGGACCCGAAAGGCCGCGGCGCGCAGCGTAGTCGACGGCAAGATGTTCCACACCAACCCGAACTTGGGGTTGAGCGGCTGCGTATCGAGGTGACCAGTATGGAAGGAATCATAGCTCGCGCCCAGGGTGAGGGTGGCGGTGGAACCTAACGAAATCGGTACATAGCCGTAGGCGTGGATGTCCTCAGGGTGATCGACGCTGTCCACGGGTGGATCAGGTATTTCCTCTACTCCGGGAAGGGCGCGCTGGATTAGCAGCGTGCGATTCCGGAGCCTGCTGTAGCCGATCCCCGAGATGGTCTTGAAACGGTCACCCCGGAACAGGTGCTGGATCTCCGCAGCGTATCCGTCGATCGGGTTCGCCCGGTGGCGGGCAATATCGTTGACAATCCGATCCGTTATGAACTCACTGTCGCTGTAGATGAACGAAGCCAAGAAATCGTGATGACCCGTTGGTTGGTAATGGGCGCCGATTCGGGCAGAATTCTGCTCGATCTCCTGGCGGAAGCTAGGGTCGAGCTTGTTCAGGGTGATATCGACGTCGCCGGCTTCCTGGTCGCTGCGCCGTAGCTCGGCTTGCAGACTCAGTTCGGGCGTCACCGTCACCTGGCCGAACGCGTTGTAGACATCGTTCTCGAGGTCGTTGTTTGGACGAAAACCGTCGGTTTCGTAGTGGAATTGTCCTACGCTGCCTGAGAATCGGCCGTGGATGCCGGATAAGACGAAGTCATCGGCTACTGTGTCGTTGTTCCCGACGAGGACATTTGTTTGCAGCCCGGCACCATTGCGGGTGAAGAGCGGATTATATTCATAAAACGACAGGCTAGACGGGCCGGCGCCTTGCAAGATCGCGAGATTCGCGACCGAGAGCTCAGGCTGCAGCGGCGTGACGTTTAAGGGTTGCAGCAACTGCGATTGAAGTAGCTCGCTGACGCGGGCGATCTCGTGGCGTTGCAATGAGCTGTATGAGTCCGCGAGAAATCGGTGCGCGGAAAAGCTGGCGGGATCGGCGCTGACGGACTTCCACGCCTCGACCCGTGCTCGTTGCTGAAATCCGAGGTCATCGTAGATCCTTGCGAGGTTAGCGCTGCGTGCTGCGAGGTCTTGGTCGAGCAGGAGCTTCGACCGATATACCGCCCGGTTGCCATTCAGGTCGATGGCCTTCTGCAGGTCATGCAGCGCTTCGACCGGCCGGTTCGTAGTCTGCTTTTGGATCGCGTCGTAGAACCAGGGGGTGGGATCCTTGGGGTCTAGGAGCTTTGCCTGCTCGAACTCGGTCTCGGCCAATCCCCCGCGCTTCTGCTCGTAGTAGGCCTTGCCGAGGTAGCTGCGGACCAGCGAGTTGTTCGGATCGAGGGCAGCGGCGATCTCGATCTCTCTGGTCCCCTCGTCGACGTCCCCGTCGCGGATCTTGGCGAGCCCCATCCCGAGCCGCGGCAACGGATCGGCGGGGTCGAGCACCAGGGCGCGATCGAAGGCCGCCCGTGCCTCGTCGATCTCGATACGGGTGAGATAGGCGAAGCCGAGCACGGTCTGGGTGCGCGAGAGCCCCGGGTCGAGCTGCTCGGCCTTGGTGGCGGCTTCAAGGGCAGCGTCCAGATCTCCGAGCGAAAGCTCGATCTCGGCGAGCCGGGCCCAAACGAGCGCATCCTCGGGCGCTAGCTCGGCGGCCTTCTCGAGGCTCTCGTGCGCTTTCTCGATCTCGAAGGCCGACTGCTCGGCATAGGAACGGGCGACATAAGGAGTCGCCAAGCGCGGGGCCAGCCGCACCGCCTCCGCGGCGAGCTTGAGGGCATTCTCTTGCTCGTTCCGCACCACGGCGATAACCGAGCGTAGCGCGTAGGTGGTGCCGTTCTTGGGGTCGAGCCGCTGGGCGGAGGTGAGGTCTCCCTCCGCCTCGGGGACGCGGCCGACCGAGAGCAGGAGCCCCGCCCGCAGGGTGTGATAGCGGGCATCGCGCGCACCCTCCGGCACCCGATCGAGCGCCGCGAAGGCGGCCGTGATATCGT
>JBOIDL010000298.1:0-3609 GCA_050740435.1 Gammaproteobacteria bacterium | reverse complement strand
GCCATCAATACCATCGCCTCGTAGCAGGCCATATCGCCGTGGGGATGGAATTTTCCCAACACATCCCCCACGGTGCGCGCCGATTTCTTATGCTTGGAACCGGCCGACAGCCCAAGCTCCGACATCGCATAGATAATGCGCCGCTGCACCGGTTTCAAGCCGTCCCCAATGTGGGGCAGCGCCCGGTCCAGAATGACGTACATGGAATAGTCGAGGTAGGCGCGCTCGCTGAACTCGTGCAGCGGCCGGCGCTCGATATTGTCGAAGTTGAACTCTAGCGACTCGGGCATAAGCGTATCGAGATGGGATCCGCCGCGGATTTTAGCAGGCAAGGGTTGCCAGGGCACCGGCCCAGAGGCCGGCAACAGTACGTTGATAGATCTCGGTGCGATCCCGCAGCTCAGCACTGCTTAGACTCTGGCAGCTTCGCCACAGATCCCTTACCCGATCCTTGAAACGCTCCAAACTCCTCTCCGCAATCTCGATCCGGCCCTGAGCATTGATGCAAAACCCTAGAAACTGACGCTCCCAGGGCCTGCCTACCGCACTCTTCTCCGGATTGGCTTCCGACTTGAGCTCATCCTTGATCCACCGCACGATACTCCCCATCACGCGCTCCGCCGCCCGCGGACTGCTCATGTAGATGTTGCGTCGAGCCGCGCAGGGGAATCTCACCCCCACGCGCTCACGGAACCGGACGTGAACGTCTCCGCTCATCCGGCTCTTATTGTCTAACCATGAGCGCAAAGCAGCGGCCAGTGAGCAAACAGCCTCGGCTGGCGACGTGCAATACGTGCGAGCCAATGTAGGGCTCGTCCCATGACAATAAGGCCTTGTTTTGACGGGCATCGTCCATCTTTATATCCCATTTACAACATACCCAGCTTGGATGCCGGTCACGCTGACCATCCCCGCTGAACTGTCCCGGAGCGACGAGACTCTGCTGAGGCAGCAGGGCATCACGGCAACACCAGCCTCACTACACAAAATGGCTCCGCTATTATTGCGATTTCAAAGAACATAACCGGGTCGTAGACATGTGAGAATCTTCAATTGTCGCCGACTCTTTTCTTCACCGCTTACCACATAACGGTTCATCGATTCCGTTCGCGGCTATTACGCGCGGTGGAAGCTTTGCCCGCAAGCTTCTGTGGCCCCCACAGGATCCAGGTGCGCGTCGGGTTCAGATCGACTCGCTTTCCAGCGGATCGACCACGCTCAGGAAATCGAATCGGCGGAAGTCACGATCGTGCGTATACAGGGTGGCAATTCCGTGTTGGCGCAGCAGGACGGCAAGATGGGCGTCGGGCACCAGATTGCCTCGGGGACGCATGTCGTTCGCGACCTGCCGGTATAGCTCCCAGAATCCCTCTTCTTCAGCCATTAAATATGCCTGATGCCGGCTGAGAAGACTATCGATGTTCCGCATCGCCTCCTCGGGGAAAGCGGTTTCGCAAAGATGGCGGGGTGCCGCAATGCGCAAGTAGCCCATGATAGTAGGCCAAGCCAGGCAGAACACCTCAGGCGCCGACGAGCATCGTTCGATAAACCGTACGGCAGGCGCGTGTAACGGGCTGTCTGCGTCCGATGCATAGAGCAGGATGTTAACGTCAATGGCGAGGCTCACCGCACTTCATCTAGCGCCTGGTAGATCGCTTCCTTATCGGCGAGATCGACCTTGGCGCCCATCGCTCGGCTGATCCAATGGAACTCCGCGACCGCTTTCGGCTTTCGGCGCGCGGCTAGTGCCTGGACAAGAAGCTCGGAGGCGAGCCTGCCGAGGGGCTTTTTTTCCGCCTTTTGTAGGCGCTTAAGCTCCTTCAGAACTGGTAGATCGATGTCAAGCGTAGTGCGCATGATGCGATGATGATGATAAATAACGCATCAGATGTCAATCAAAGGTCTGCACGCCGAGCAAGCATTAGCGGCGCGCGTTTTCTCAGCGTGTCCGCTGCCCGCTTGAATTCTGTAGTGCGTCGCTAGACCCCAGTAAACCCGCGCCGCGATGTGTTCCTCATCTCCGCCGTTGGGCGCTCCGGTTGAACGGCTGGTTCGGCGTCATTTTATAAATGCGGCAATCTCCACGGATGCGGTGCTAAGGATGACCCCGACAAATAGCCACGACGCTCCGATGGCAGAAATGTGGACGCCACCTGTTCCCGTTGCCTCTAACTTCTCTCGAATCGCGGTGTCCTCCGCCAACCGTGACTGTTCTTCACGCTTAAGGGCATCTGCACTCTTATAAAACCCCTCATCCATTTCCGCCTGAGTTTGGGTGATACGTTCGTGGATCGCGATCACATTCTTCTCAAGGGCATCGAGACGAGTTTGGATTGTGGGGTTGGGTCCGGGGCCATGCGTTCCGTACCCCCTCGCTTTTCCCACAGCAGCGGATAGAGCGGCGCCACCTACCCCGATCACGACGTTGCGACGCAGTAGAGGAAATCTGGCCAGCCATGATTTCGCCTTACTTGTGAGCGACGGGTGTCCGAAAAGAGCTCGCGTCTCGGAGATTCCCCAAATCACGGTAGCAATGCCCATTAGCTGAAGCACGAGACCAGTGAGGCGGATAACAGGCTCGGCCGTATGTGGGCGCAGCGATACGACCAGGGCGATGACAATGACCGCCACCGACAGCCACGCATAGCGTGCCTCCGCAAGCCATGGCCAGACAGCCTTCAGTCGAGGAAGAGTGATGAGCGTGGCCTCACGCTGTGACGCCCAACTATTGAGTAGCCGTGTAGGATGTGGTGAGGAACGAAGCGCATCGTTCGAGTTATTCACCCGCGCAAACGTCGAATATTCCCTCGTAACCCCAGTTTACCGGATAAATGCCACGGGCCGCATAGGCGTGAAAGCTCGAATGCGGCCAATCGGCAACCTGCTTGACCCAGCCATGTTTTACCGGATTCCAATGCAAGCGTGTCGCTATGCTCGTGATGCATTTCGGCCATCCTGACCCCGAAATGCACTCGCATCACGCGACAAGTGATTATGCCGCGACCGTCCTGCGTCCGCAGCGTCGCACCACTGCGCGGTGCGACACAGCTCCCACACTGACTTTACGGCGCGATGCGTCTCCTGCTTCGCCCGTCGACGCGCGCCTATCGCGGGCTCCTCGACTTCGCCTTCGGCTCTCCATGTCTCGTCGGATGTAATCGACGTGTTTGTTGAAATCGTCCTGATCGCGTAGCAGGTGCTCCCAAAATCGACGTTGCCACAACCCCCGTTCTCTTCGTTTCTCCCGGCTTTGAGAGATCCGCTCGCCTTCGTCGATGGCACGAGAAACGTGCCCTTTCAGCACATTCCAGCGCATGGAAAAATACGAGTCACCGGAAGGCAACGTCCAAATACAATGAAGATGATCCGGCAAGACCACCACCGCCTCCAACCGGAATGGATGTCGTTCCCTGACGTAGCGAAAAGCCCATCCCAACGCATCGATGTGACTGACCAGCAAACGGTTTCCCTTGCGCTCGGCGAGCAAGCGTGTCGCTATGCTCGTGATGCATTTCGGCCATCCTGACCCCGAAATGCACTCGCATCACGCGACAAGTGATTATGCCGCGACCGTCCTGCGTCCGCAGCGTCGCACCACTGCGCGGTGCG
>JBOIDL010000297.1:0-3610 GCA_050740435.1 Gammaproteobacteria bacterium | reverse complement strand
ATACCACCGAAGTCCGTATCGATTAACCAGCGTAAGTTAGCCCGTCTCGTTTCTCCGATGGCCATAAGGACTGGTGAGCGATGAGTTATGATCCCGATGAAATAGCGATGACATATACTGTCAATAGAGAATACCATAGATAACGTATATAATCATAGGCTCAAATTCAAAAGAACCCATGGGTGATCAATAACCAACGCGAGGCACAAAGGTGCTCGCGGCCGGATTGAATAATGACGGCCTTCCACCGAACCGCAATTATGCCGATCCTGCGATGGATCTTGCTGCTGTCGGCTGACCGCTGTTGCCCACCGCCTTTTCCTGGAGGTGCTGGCGGGCATCCGTCGGGCGCGAGTACCCCTGCCTCGCCGAGGTGGCGGCCCATCGGCCAGGGCTCGGGGGCACCCGGACGCTCTACCTAGCGCGAAACGCCCGCCCGTGTGGCCAGCAGTTATCTTCCCGAAAGGCTATGCGAGCGGAGCCGGGGGGCGGAAGGCTTGCGGACGCGGGTTGGATTCCCGCCGCCTCCACCATTCACCCAAGGCCAGCGAACCGGCGGGGGTCAGTGAGGCTTCCTGCGCACTTCGCGGATCGGCCTACGGGGCCGGTTCGGGCGCGGTTCTGCTCTCTCCTGCGGGTCCTTCTCTCATGGTCGGCTGCGAGCCTGGGGGCGAAGTCCGCAAGCGGGCAAAACTGGCCCCTTACCGAACAATAGGGTACGCGCGGATTGATCAAGCGGTTGGATGCCATCATTGCTTGCCTGAAGGAAACTACCTACCGGGCGGTTAATTGTGAGCAGAACCGTTGTGGCTGCTGATTCGTAAGGGCGGGGTGCGGAAAAGCCCGGCGGGACGTGACGACATCAGGTTTCGAAAGTAGGGCACTAGCCGTGCAAGTCGACAGCAACTTTCGACCCCAATGACGCCATTCGCCAGCGCCGCCTTGCCGCCGAATAGCGGTTGTCGAACAGGTAGCGCCGCTGATAGGGCCAATACATCAACGCGGCTGCGTGACCGAAATCAGCCAATGGCAAACTGTCAAGGATGTTGTGCCGACTTGATGGGAGCGCTATGTTCACTTCGTTCCAAAGAGAGTAGATAATTGTCTAGTCAGGAGCTCTCGTCCACGCAATAGAAGGGATAGAGCTGTCTGAGAAGCCGAGCGCGGGCGTCGTTGTATTGGGCGTCGTCTCGATTCACCCAAAGATCCCTAAGCCATTGCATCGCCGCGCCACGCGCCGCGAAGAAGCGTGGCGGAATTCCTGTCTTTACGAATTGTTCTCTGTCGCGGCCCGCAGCGGTGTCCCCTATAAGGAGACCAGGAGCGAATCTCGGTCGCGGTGCACCAGACGCCATCTTGACGACCAGTTGTCGGGCAACGCCATTGGGCAAGTTCGCCCGCATCCTCGACAGTACGGCCCAACAGCCCCATGAGTCGGCGAAGATAACGAGGCATAGCCTACGAAGATGCTGATTCTCGTGACCATAACGCAGCACGCCAACAAGCATTTCGTTCGGAATGCGCTGCACCAAGTCGAAACAATTGTGTGACTCGGCAATCCATTCGGCGATTAGCTCTACTGCTGCTGCGGCCCGATGACCTTGCAATGGTTGTGACGCCACGAACAACCATGTAAATACATTGTTCATCGCCTCGGTCACCTTCTTGCGCTCAGGTCCATGATAGGTTCCTAGGCGGATGGCACGACCTAGGAGCTGGGCATGCTCGATGCGCGTTTGTGGGGAACTGCCAAGCAGGTTAAAGACCCCGCCAACTTGAGGCGCAGTGAATCGATTTGCGGTCGTCAAGCCAAGAAGCAGCAGCCAAGGCTGGGGCCACTGATGCAGCCATAGTTCCGCGGCAATACGTGCATCAATGCTGCGCGCGTCTTCAGGTCGGCCGTCCGACATGCGCTGTCTCATCCACGCCCTCGAGAGCGGTACCTCGAGCCAGGCGTTGACCCGCTGTCGGCTTGGCCACCATTCCTTCAATCGTGCTTCAATGAGTGATTCTGTCTGCTTCAAGAGTGGATGGCGCGAGTGCCCGAGGAGGCCCTCCCATGAACGTAGAAAAAACGCGAACTCCGATGCCAGCTTGATCTGCTGTGGACCAGAACCGGTAATCGAAGCAAGCCCGTCGTTGTGCCACTGGAGTACGCGCTGGAAGACGCTCTCGCGCTCGATATCACTGCATTCCTCGTCCTGGATTCGACGAGCGCCGACGTGAATTGCCAGAGCGTAGCGTGACGAATGGATCTCGCCGGAACCTCGACGCATCGCACTCTCAAGATCGAGCAGTTCCTCCGCAAGCTCCAAGGCCTCGACACGCCCCTTCTGACCACTGTTCATCAGCGGACGAACTAGATCCCAATCGGCATCGGGGAGTAGTGACAACAACATGAGTAGCGATGAATGCAGGTCCGTTTGTAGTTGCCGCATCCGCGGTACAGTTAGTCGGAGGGCGGTGCGCAAGTGCCATATAGCTTCATCGAGGGCCCAAACCTCGAATATGCTATCCCGATTGTTCCAGAGGATCGTCGCATTTGTATTTAGGATCGGTGCCCACGCCTTTGCCGCCTCCAAGTGCAAGGTGGGGCGTACTTTATCTAAACCAAGCTGGTGCCGCCTTTTCCAGCGAACGTAATATTCGCCTCGGTGACGGCCAAGCCAACCCATCTTCATGAGCTGATCAAGTTTATCGCGAGCTTGGGCAATGTTCAGCGGTTCATCGCTTTCGCTCTCATGGTTCCAGGCTGCCGTTGCCATCTGAACCGTGAAGCCCGCACGAAAGACACACAGCGGATCGAGGTCTGTGGGGACGGGCCCATCGTCTGACCAGTCTTGGCCATCTTCATCATCGAACTCTGGCTGTAGAATAAGCACACGGGTCTTGCCAAGAGCTCGGGTTCGCGCCTCGTCACGTTGCTGGAGTTTCGACGCAAGTCCTTGTCCGCTAAACACGTCATACAATTGGCCACGGAAGTCTTCAGGGAATATCTCGTTGGTTCGGTTAAGGGAGACTCCCTCCTCGTCTACGATGATCAACAGGTCCGGTGGTGGCGCGGTTGAGATACGTGGATCTAGGTTGAAGTTGTTCAGGATGTCCGCTAGCAATGTCTGAGCTTGATCGACGGTTGCCCATTGGAACCGGTGCCAGACAACCGAACTGACATTCATAGACTTGAACAGTCGAGACCAGAAGCGCATCTCGTTGTCCCCACGGCAAAAGCGCGCGAATGTGATGCCGAGACCGGGGCCTGTGGTGTTTACAGGGTCGACACGGGTTATGTGGTCAAGGTAGGCAATGGTTGGGCCGACAAACTGGGGCCTTAGATCGCTTGCGGACGCCTTTACTTTGGCAACGCCGCGGGACTTTTCAAACCACAGCGAAGCTCTATGTTTCAATGCCCCGATCTGGCTGTCAGAAATCAGCGATTGGCCAGATCTGTTCGCCTCTGTCTCAGCGTCAAGATCGAAGTCCTCCTTGTATAGCTCCGATTTCCCCGGACACGATGTAAAGTGAGACATGAGGTATCGGGGGAAGGTGAACAGCGATGGGCAAGAAATCGGAACTGAGCGTTGAACAACGTACGCAACTGATGTTGCGGATG
>JBOIDL010000296.1:0-3617 GCA_050740435.1 Gammaproteobacteria bacterium | reverse complement strand
ACCCACCGCGTGCTCACGGATCTCTTCCGTAAACGCGGCGTGAAGCTGGAGCGCACCTACCAGCTCAATACCGGCGGTAATACGGATTTCCTCAATATGCTGAACCGTGCCCGGGTGAAATCGAAAAAACGCTCGAAAACCGAGGCGGTCCAATCGGTCGCGGGGGAGAGATTATCCGAGGAGAACATCCATATCGGTCCGAGTGACTTCGTCCCGTGGCAGAAAGACAACAAGGTGTGTTTCATCCGCATGGAAGGCCGGATCTTCGGAGATGTCCCGGTAAATATCGAGTTAAGGCTGTCGGTGGAAGACTCGCCGAACTCCGCCGGGGTCGCCATCGACGCCATTCGTTGCGCCAAACTGGCGCTGGAGCGAGGCCAATCTGGCGTGTTGCACGCGCCCTCGGCTTTTTTTTACAAACACCCGCCGTTTCAGGTCCAGGATGACGAGGCCTTTAGGATGACGGAAGCCTTCATCAAAGGCGGTTTTCGCGATCCCCATGAGCTGGCCGATCAGACGCGGCGGGAGGCCCCAGCGGCCATCGCTTAGGGATCCCCTCAGAGCTTGTGAAGAAATCGTAGCGAGCGCAGTAGGCGCTTACAAAACAACATCGACAATATTTTGTCGATGTGTACTGCCCCGATAGGGGCGATTTTTTCGGAGCACAGTCTTCGAAAAAGCGTAGATCCTTACGCAACAAAGTTATACAGACCGACTTCGACGAGACTGATAGTCCCTTCTCCCTCCGGGAGAAGGTTAGGATGAGGGGAATCAAGTCAAACACTTTGGTCGATGCTTTCGATCCCCTCACCCCAACCCTCTCCCGGAGGGAGAGGGAGAAAAGCCGATGCTGTTGCGGAAGGACAGGGACCTTGGAAAGGTAACCCAAAATGTATGTGTGGTTAGATTTGTTCACAAGCTCTCAGCCCTCCACGCTAGCGTGGAGGAAGTTGTCACCTTCGATTACGTTTGGCCTGCAACTATGATCCAAGCGCTCACAAAAGCATGGCGGCTCGCCGTTCTGATAGGCAGTTATCCGAAACGCGGGGTGCTCGCCTTGGCGGATGCGGTCGCACATGGATTAGCGCGCTACGATGTCTCACCGAACCGAGTCACGGTCATAAGCTGCCTCGTATCGGTCGCCGCTAGTATCGTGTTTTCGCTTGGCTATCCGATCGCGGCCGGTCTGCTTTTCTGGGGCGCCGGCTCGTTCGATATCGTCGATGGCATGCTCGCGCGGATCACGGGCCGGGTGACGGAGCTCGGCGGGTTCCTCGACTCGCTCCTCGATCGCGTCGGGGAGGCGAGCATGTTCGCGGCCATCGCCTACCACTTCGCGCTAGAAGGCCGCGCCTTCGCCACGGCCGCGGTATTCATCGCGATGTTCGGCGGGATGATGACGAGTTATGTCCGGGCGCGTGCGGAAATTCTTGGGATCGCATGCGCGGAAGGGTTAGTCACGCGGCCGGAGCGGGTGATCTTGCTGGTCATCGGTCTCCTCTCGGGCCTCTTGGTCGAAGTGATCTATCTTCTCGCCTTAGCGACGCTGTGGACGGCCGGGCAAAGGACGCTGCTGGTTTACCGTAGCTTGCTTGCGCGCTAACGCATGCCAGCGGCCCTGGGCGTGCCACCGCTCGACACCAGGCTCAAGCTTCGCTTGGGCCTGGTCAAGTTATTCGACCTCCTATGCCGCCTGCCGCCGTGGCCGACCTTGCGCAAGGTCCTGAACCACTGCGCCGCTACCATTCCGGACTTGTTTTTTATCCAGATCGGGGCCAACGACGGCGTGATCTACGATCCCCTCTACCGCTACGTGCGGCGTTACCGCTGGCCAGGGCTATTGGTCGAGCCGGCGCGCTGTTATTTCGCAAGGCTCCAAGAAAACTATCGCGGCCACCCGAACCTCATCTTTGAGAACGCCGCTATTTCGGACCGCGAAGAGCAACGGACGTTGTTTCGCATCCGGGAGGATTGTGATTATTTGCCTCAGTGGTGCGCGGGCTTGGGGAGCTTTCATCGCGAGGTGCTGCTGTCCCACCGCTGGGCGATCCCCGACCTCGAACGCTATGTTGTCGAGGAGATCGTGCACTGCGTCACCTTGAGTTCCTTACTGCGGAAACATGCCGTCACCCGGGTCGATGTTCTCTGCATCGATACCGAAGGTCACGACCACGAAATCCTCCGGCAGATCCATTTTGAAAGCGTACGGCCGCGGGTGCTGCTTTATGAGCACGAATATATGCGCCGGGTGGAACGCGAACGCTGCGAGGCGATGCTGGCGGGCCGTGGTTACGCTTTAAGCCGACGCCTCGGCGATACGCTTGCGTATTTACCCTTCTGATCCAACCCGCGTGGTCTGAGCTTGTGAAAAAATCGTCGCGAGCGCCGGCTCGCCGGTATTGAAGCGACAATCGAGGCGGATCCCCGTCCCTGACATATCGATGAGCTCCCAGGGGTGCACGAACAGCACGGGATCGCGCACCCGCTCGAGCACGGCCTTGACGAGCGCTAGCGGCAGCCGGAGTAAGGAGGAGGTCACGGACACAGGAACGCGTGTGATGCCGTTTGCGACCATGGTTTTTCGCGCGAAAGGGGGTTTAGAGATCGGCAAGATGTTCTCGGAGGTCGCCTTCCGTTTTTCCTTGCGTCCAATGATCTGGAAATTCGTCAAGGTATCCTAACCAGGTATCGTCATCTTTCCAGTAAACATACCTTTGTTTGACCATTATTCGTAAACTCCGTGAAAGATAGAGTCCGCCGCACCGCGGATTTTACTCACGGTTGCGAGGCGATCAACTGCTGCGCCGAGCAGTGGCTTCGCTCGCGGTCTTGGTCGCGTTCCCGAGCCGCCTTGAGCGCACGCGCGTACCACTCAAGCTCGTCGAGGAACCTCACGATGCGCCGTTCGTAGCCCTCGTCGATCGGTGAGCCGTCCTCGCGGAACGCGTCCTGGACCTTTGGGATCGGGAAGGTCGAAGGAATGCTCGGCATTCCGAGCTCGCCGAGCAGCGCACGCAGCGCGATCGCGGCCCGAACGCCTCCGAAGGCTCCGGCCGAGTAACAGACGATGGCGCTCGGCTTGTAAAAGTACTCCTCGAGGAAGTGATCGAGGAGGTTGGCAAGCGCGGGCGGAATGGTGTTTCACGGGTTCTTCCTCCAGAGAGCTGGCCTCGTTTATCTGCACAGCGCCGCCCGGCTCGCTAAGTGGATTCGCTGCCGGCTCAAGCGGCCAAGGAGAACTGGTCGGGCGTCATTCGGTCAGTGTAGCAATGGGGACTCATTCAATAAAGATAGCAGCTGGCAATTCCCACGCTGCGAAGACCACCCAACGGCCGCTCCTGTTTGTTAGATGCCTGCCCGCGCGACGAGCGCATGGTGGCTAGCAACGGGCTGGCTGGGCAGGCGTCTAACAAGCCTCAGTGTAGGAAACCACGGACTACTGCTCGTATCTCGTTACTCAAATTCAGGCAAGACCTGGAACCACCTCACTGCTAGCCCAACTTTCTCAACCCACCTCAAGAATCGCTGATTTTTAGAGGTGGGGGTCTTGGGAAGGCGCGTAGACACAAGGGGTCGAGTTTCAAAGTGGCTGTAGTGTAGACCAAGTGTCTTTTCAG
>JBOIDL010000295.1:0-3620 GCA_050740435.1 Gammaproteobacteria bacterium | reverse complement strand
TTTTCGATTTCACCCGGGCACGGTTCAGCATATTGAGGAAATCCGTATTACCGCCGGTATTGAGCTGGTAGGTGCGCTCCAGCTTCACGCCGCGTTTACGGAAGAGATCCGTGAGCACGCGGTGGGTGATGGTTGCCCCCAACTGGGATTTGATATCGTCGCCGATGAGCGGCAGCCGGGCTTCGTTAAAGCGGCGCGCCCATACCGGATCACTGGCGATGAAAACAGGAATATTGTTGACCAAGGCCAAGCCCGCCTTCAAGGCGCAACCGGCATAAAAGCGTGTCGCGTCGTCGGAACCGACCGGCAGGTAATTGACCAGTATCTCGGCGCCTGACTCCGATAATGCGCGCACCACTTCGTCTTCGTTCGGCTCGGACGCAAGGGCCGTGACGAAGCTATGCCGCTCATCGAAATCGTGCATGTGCTCGGAAACCCCATCGAGTACACGGCCCATGCGCACCGTGACACCGGCTCTGGCGATGTCCCGATGAAACACCTGGGTACAGTTCGGCGGCGCAAAGATCGCTTGCGCGAGGTCCTGACCCACTTTACGCTTATCGATATCGAAGGCCGCGACAACCTCGAGATCCCGCGGCAGGTACCCGCCGATGTCCCAGTGCATTAAGCCGACGGCCTCCTCCGGATTTTTCTCCGCGTAGTAATGAATACCCTGGATCAGCGAAGAGGCGCAATTTCCAATGCCCACCACGGCCAGCTTGACCTTTTTGTTGTTCATTATTCGTTACCCCTATAGCCATACTCAGCGCTAAGGAAGCTCTGCAAAAGTTACTGCGCAGCCCATCTGCTTTGTCGCGTGCCCGCTCGTCGCTCGCCTATCTAACTGATATGTCTCGCGACTCGCTCCGCGGCTTCGCGCATCTGGGCTTGCTCGCGACACGTTTGCAGCTTCCCTAAACAAAGTTCGTCGATGGTGACTTTAGGCGCCCTTCGGGGGTAAAGCAAGCATACGGGAATGAAACCGCGGGACCCTACTGCAGTCCACTCGAGTAACTATGCAGGCGAATCATGCGGCTCCTGGTTCTTTGCCGAGGGCGACACCGGAGCGGCGCTCCTCCAACATGCGCTTGACATAGTGCGCGGTTTCGGCCGCGGCGCGCTCCGGGCGCTTGCCGTGGGCGTGGATACCGCAAACCGCGGTAGTGCAGGAATGATCGAGCCTCGGATCCCACCGCGAGCGGCCCGCCGCATCGCGGCCATAGGTCAAGTAGGCGGAAAGTGTATCGAGGCCGGTTCCGGGACGCTCCCCGATAAAATGCACGATCACCTCCGCATCGATCAGGGCTCCGATATGGTATCCGGCCCGCACCCGCCCATCGGTCACGACGATATCGATAGCGCCTAGGCGGCAATCGGCGAGGGCGTGCCTCAAGGCAGGCAGGACGACGCGCAGGTTTTCGTTGACCGCGTTGGCATTGAGCCCATCGGAAATCACGACTTGCACCTGCGGCTTGCGAGAAGGATACAACGAGCGCACGGCCGCGCTATCAGCGCTCCGAATGCGTTCGCCGGCACTCGGGTGGGCGATGTAGTCGTCGCGGTTTTCGGCCGCGGACCGCACCCGGAGACGGCGCGGGCACACATCCCCGATCACGGTATCCGCCAAGCGCGCGTACAGCGCATTGCGGGCGTGGGTGTAGATCCCATCCAGCCGTGCCTGAACCTCGGGCGGCGCGGCATACGCTCCGGCATAGCCATATCCGAGATCGAAGCCCTTCTGTTGCATTGCCGCAAGCCGCTTGCGTCCTTCCTCGCACAGCAATTCCCTCACCCGGGTGTCGCCGCCGGCCTGACGGTAGGACGCATAAAGCTCGACCGTAGCCTCGGCCGGCGGCCGGACCTCGCCGGCTAGCGACATGACACCGAGATCGGTCAAACGATGCCGCATCTTGGTCGTGATGCGGCGGCCGCATAACTCTCTCAAGCGCGGGTGTTCGCGAAAGGACGTGGTCATATACCCCAGCATCGGATCCGCATTCCCCGCCACCGCCATCAGGTAGGCAGGGGCGGCCTCGGCGACGATGGACTGAGTCAGACTGTGCAATTGCGCCGGCTCGACGCCCATGTGAAAGGTCGAGCACACATCCAGGCCCATCGTCAACCCGTGGAGCTTCGCCATGACCGTGTCTTCGAGGCAGGTCCGGCGGAGCTGGTCCGGGCCTCGAAATACCTCGGGCCCGATGAATCCGGCCACGTCGTTCACGATCATCCATGCCGGTCGATCCGGAAAACGCTTGCGTAACGCCTGCCCGATGACCCTGGCGACGCCGTACGTGCGGGCTTCCAAGGTCACCATGTCGATGCCTTCGGCGGCGCCGTTGGTAACCTCCGATCCCTGACCCGTCTCGAAATACAGGCCATCGAACCCGAAGGCGAGATCGGCGATCCCATCGACATCCAACCCGACCATGCCGAGCAAGGCCTTGGACGTGCCCGCAAGGCTCTGAAACCCCACGTCCACGCGCGTCCGCCGGCGCGCCTCGGTCTGCTTCACGATATCGGAGAGCACGCAGTAGCGCGTCGGCAGCTCCAGCCGATCCACCACGCTTTGCAGCAGACGTTCCAAGCGCACGATGGTCTCGATATCATCGCTCGCCGGGTTCAATCCTATGATCACATCACCGCAGCCGTAGCACAGTCCTTCAAGGATAGAGAACAAAATCTCCTCTTCGTCATCGCCCGGGCTGTTGGGCTGGATGCGGGCGCCGAAATGCCCTAGCGCCCCGACGGCGACGCCCGTACCCGGCAGAGGATTAAACAAGCGCTTGGCGATCTGAGAAAGCTCGCCATTGCCCATCAGCTTGACGACCGCCGCGATCATCTCGCTGCTCAAGCGCGCGCCGTACTCGCGGGCCCAGCGCGGCCCCGCGGGTGCCAATAAGCTGTCCTTAACCTGATTGAGCGTGAGATGCGCGATGTCGCTGGGAAGGGGCTTCAAGGTCCGCAACAGCGATTCGCTGACGGCATCCTCGACCAGCACGGTGGCGGCCAGGGTCCGCAGCTTGACGGCGCCGAGTACCCGGCGAGCTTCCGAGCGTACGGCGTCATCACGCGTTCCGCCGACCGGAAGATCTCCTTCCTTGAACTCATTCGCGAGGACGAAGAGTTTTTGCAGCGTTGGACGTGCGGCGGCCATCACTCCCGAATTCGGTGCACGCCGCCGACGAACTCTTCGACCCGCTTCGGTAGTTTGCCGGCGCTTTGGACGATGGCCGGAGCATCGATGCGCTTTACCACCCCCTCCTCCGGCCCATGACGATTGGATAGACAGAGAAGCGTGCGTTTAGCGGCACAAGCGCAAGGCTCCGCGCCGCAACGCACGGATAAAAACGCATCAATTTACCCGGCGACCGATCAGAATCGTTTGGGTCTCCTGGGGCGATCATCGGTTTTTGGCCTGGCCACATTGACCGTGATATTCCTCCCACTGAGCATCGACCCATTGAGCTCTTTAATGGCTTTCTCAGCTTCCGCCTGGACGGGCATCTCGACGAACGCGAAGCCCTTGGACTGGCTGCTGAATTTGTCCGTGATGATCTTAGCCGACTCGACTTGGCCGAATGCGCCAAACGCGGTACGCAGTTCATCGTCCGTGACCC
>JBOIDL010000294.1:0-3654 GCA_050740435.1 Gammaproteobacteria bacterium | reverse complement strand
GCAGCAGGCCCTCGTGACCAACCTGAGCGAAGTCTGCGCCCACCAGATCCAGCTCGCCACTGAGTCTAAAGGGTATGCGGATCTGTTGTCCGGCCAGGCCAAACTGGCGGCCGAGCAGCGTGAGAAGCTGCCCGCCATCGTCAGCGGTACGGCCAGTGTGCTCCAAGCTGCCGGAGCCGAACTCACCGCTTGGATGGAGAAAGGCTTCGAAGCCGCGCTTCAGCCACTGGGCAAAGTCGCGGGTGCGAAGCAGGCTGCCTAACCAAAACTCAGCGTCTCCTCCTGCTCTGCCCCCTATCCCACGAAGGTGGGATAGGGGGATCTTTTCACCGAGCTTATTAAGGACGGAGAGACAATGCAAATTTCCGGGGGGCGCCTGAATGGGTTAGCAGCACTATCCCCAAGCCCCCCCGCCGATTCTTAAAACATCCTGGACTCGACAATTCGGCATCAGCGCCAGCAACACCGGAGCACGCGCGGGCGTTATCCGGTTCCGCCTACCCATAGAACTGTGGTGATTGGCGGTCACGACCGCCGATGCCGAACTAACAGCCCGCGGCTCGCCATTGAATCGTTGCTCGTACCGGCGGCGCGTATCGCGCAACCTCCAGGACCCCTCTTGTCTTTCTGGTTTTGACTTGATTGCGCGCTTTTATCGTTACCGTTTCGAGAAAACGTATATAAGAATAACCAAGATACGAGAGCCTGTCTCGTTAACCACGCGTTGGACAGCTCTTGCCCGATGTAACGCGCTGTTGTCACGGGTTTTTTTGTCATGTTGTCTCCTGATCTTGGAGAATACTCCTTGTTGAACTTTCACCGAGCTGTGCTAGTATCACGGTAATATTGCAATGCAGCATGATCTCCAATGGAGTACCTAAATGCTAACCATCTTGCTAACCTTAAATGTGCTGCTCGTGATCGCCGTTATCATGCGCCGCATGGGACAAAGCGACCATTGGTTTTACCCCATAGCCGCGATAGTGTGGCAAGTCCTGTACGTGACCCATCCCCAGTGGCTGACCCGCGTGTGTTTGGTGGCGACCGGTGCCTACGCTGCTCGAACGATAATCGTGCGAAGCTGGGAGGGATTGGATCCGATTGGTTCCCTGAGAACCGTACGTGATGCCGTTAAGGAGTTGCTCAGGGCAGCCTTCCGTAGGAAGGCGGGGCACTACCCGTCCGTACCCACGACGACCCACCTGACTTCGGTTGGAGACCACACCGGCGTAGCTCAATGGATACGTAGACACACTCCGTTATTTCAAACCGGGGACACACCCGGCCTTCTCCCGAGAAACCATGTTCCGCGCGGGCAGTCGATTATCCTGGTCGTCATCCAACGAGAACCCCTCATCACGAATAGTCTCCTTGAACCTTGGATAAAGCTCACTCACACCGCCCTGTCGTCCCTGGGCGGGCTAGCGGCCGCGCAAGCCAGTGTGACTGCCGACCTCGTAGCACACCAGCAATCGGCCTTCATGGCTTGGTGGACCCTAATAATGACCAGGAAGCCGCTACCGCGGAACATAGAATAGATAAAATCATCTTGCTTGGCGGATATCAGAAAAATATTATCCAAGTTTTGCGTAGAGCGTAAGGATACCCGCGCCGCTATGCGATTCTTTAAGAAGATGCTTAAGCACCAAGGCCGAACACCTCGGCGCATGGTCACCGACAAACTTTCGAAGTTACGGTGCTGCCGGAAATAAGATCATGCCATCGGTCGTACACGACCAAGACCGCTATTCGAACAACCGAGCCGAAGCCTCTCATCAACCCACTCGACAACAGGAACGGCAGATTCGCGAATTCAAATCCCCGGCCAGGCCCAGCGGTTTCTATCCGTCCATGGTCAGGTGAATCGATCAAGGAGGATGAGCTTGCCAACGAGGAGGCCCTCGCCAAGGTGCGGGCCGATAAGGAGCGTGAGGCCAAGGACGGTCACGACGGAACCTGGGTCGCCCATCCCCTGCTCGCGCCGATCGCCAAAGCGGTATTCGACAAGCACATGCCGGGGCCGAATCAGATCCACAACCTGCGGGAGGATGTGCAGGTCACCGCCGCGGACCTGCTGCGAATGCCCGAGGGCACGATCACGATGAGCGGACTGCGGCACAACATCAGCGCCGCGCTGCGCTACACCGACTCCTGGCTGAGCGGGAAGGGGGCGGTGCCGATCGCCCATCTGATGGAAGATGCGGCGACTGCGGAGATCTCACGGGCACAACTCTGGCAGTGGATCCGCTATCCGAGGGGTGTGCTGGAAGACGGCCGCAAGGTCACCCTGGAGGTGTTCCGCGAGAACCTGACTCAGGAACTGGCTCAAGTCCGCGAGGAGATCGGGGAACAGCAATTCGCAAGCTGTAAGTTCAACGAGGCCGCAAGGCTCCTCGATAAGCTGGTGACGACGACCAAGCTACCGGCGTTCTTGACCTTGGAGGCCTACGGTATGCTGTAAGAGCGCTACGGACTCGCACTCGATGTGTAGGCGGTGCGGGCTCACGGCGTCTTCGACGATTCGCCGCAGCACCCGTCGATCCGGTGCGCTGGCCGAGCAAAATACCGCGGCGGCTTGCCGCATCGGTTCATAGACTTGCATCGCGGTGTTGCCTTTGGGAAGAAGCTGAAACAGGCCCGCGAGGAGCGCGAGTCCCACCACGGTTCCGGTGATACGGGCGATCTGCCCGAATCCTTGCCAGCCCGCATCACGGCCAAATATTAACGCTATCCAGTTCATTATTGCATCTCCGATCTAAGGCCAGTGACAGGTGGTGCGGCCGAGGCGCCGGTGTTTGGGGGTCGATCCCTGGGGCCGGTCACCCGCCGGTCGCACCAGCTCTCACTAGGCTTAGCGCCTGGGAGCGGGCCGCGAGGGGATGGGATGCGCATCGCGCCCGGGCGTCTGTTTCCGGCCAGCCGCTTGAGGCCGCATGGGAAACTCGATGATGATGGAAACCAGCAACACGACTAATGCGATCTCGATGGGTGTGGTCATCCGCTTTCTCGGTGATAGTTGGAACGATGGCCAAGACCGGCAAGACCGGTGCCAGCACTGCTGTCACGGTACTTTACTGTTTAATATTAGGTAGATACGCAACCTCTGCCAGGGCCGCCCTGCTCTTGGCTCGCGACGACCAGGCATTCTTATGGTGCATGGCAGCATCCTCTTGCTGCGCCGTGGGGCGCTTCTATCGGCTCACCGGCCCGATCGAGCGGCTGAGACGGATATCCACCTCGCGTTCCACTCGGTGCGGGGACGCATCAGCTCCTGCGCCTTCCCGGATGCGCTCGGCCAGCAGCAACCAGGCGTCACGGTTGCGGTAAAGTCCATAGGTCGTTTTGAGGGCGTGCTGGACGCTGTCCGCATCGGCGGTTGCCGCGGCTCCGATCCGTGCTCGGTCGAAAGGCGCAAAGACCTCAACAAAGGCAGAGTTCTATGTACACACGCATTGCGATGACGCCGGGTAATATCCGTCGTGCTTGTTGGTTTCCGGTTACTATTTCAAGTCCAGCCTTAGCCGGTTGGCTGCATGGGGCCGATCAACGAAGTGCCGCGGCTTGCTCGGCCGTGATAAGGGGTGCTGCGTTGCCCCAGCTGGTGCGTTCATGATTGACGACGGCGGCGATCTCTTTATCGGTAAGCTGCTCGAC
>JBOIDL010000293.1:0-3661 GCA_050740435.1 Gammaproteobacteria bacterium | reverse complement strand
TATACGGCATTCCCCGATTGGCTCAAGTCATCGAGGGAGTCGTTTTCAAAGACGGCCTATGGGAAGACCCCGAAAGAATCGCCGCCTGACCTGGCCCCGTACACAACATTTGACTATTTCTCCTTTGCTGCCTTTGCTGACCCCTTTGCTACGAGCTCGCGCAGGCTGTCTGCTTGCGCCCGAAGCCGACCAGCCTCCGCCGAGATCGCATCGGCGCGGGCCTCGGATCGGTCCGCCACGACCCGGTACAAGGCATTACGATCCGGGACCGAAAGCGTTGCGCGAGCGTTCGCCACGGCGCGGCAGCGTGTTCCCGCAGTACCGCTTGGCGGTCCAGTCCCTCCGCGTCTGTGCGATGAACGGCCGCCGCCTGGCGCAGGGTGTCGGCCTCGCCCTGCTTCCGGGCCGCCTGGGTTTCCTGCGCTTGTGCGCCGGCCTCCAAGTCCCGCGCCTGGGCCCCATCCTCTCGGCCTCGCTTCGATGCGCCGCGGCGAGGGCTTCTTGCTCGGCGGCGAGGGCCGTATAGTCCGGTCGGTCCTCCCCTACGATCTTCCGCACCCGCTCGCCGCGGCCGTTGTAGGTGTAGGTGGCGAGGGGGACCCCCGCCTGGGTCACGGCCGTCAACCGGCCGTGGTCGCCGTAGACGAATCCATAATCGGTGTTGTCCGTGGTGTTGCCGTTCGGATCGTAGCGGTAGCCCCTCGTACCGCCCTCCGGTGACTGGAGAAGCTGGTGGGAATCCGAGTCCTCGGAGAAGCCGTTGCGGATGCGGCTCGAGCGGTTGCCCGCGGGATCATAGGTGTATCCGAGATCGCCGTAGCGACCCTCTGCCTCGGTCAGTCGATCGAGGGCGTCGTAACCGAAGGCCTGATTGCGACCGGGATCGAGCGGGTTGGTGATGCCGGTGATGTTGCCGTTCGGGTCGAAGTGGAACCCGAGGTCCTGGACTATGCCGGCCGTCTGGGCCGTGAGCCGGTCGTCCCGATCGAAGGCGCGGGTGAGCGGGATCCCGTTGCCGTATTCCAGCGACGCCATCGGTCCGAACGGCCGGTAGTCGATGTCGCCGGCGAGTGCCTCCGCAACGTCCGTCGATACGCCTATCAGGGATGTCGGCTGTTGTGGAAGTGGCTCAACCGCCGTAGCCAACGTCGTTCCATGGTGGCGGTTCTTACAGGTCTTTCCACCGCAACTGCCACCCGTACATGTGGTCCACGACCTCTATCCTACACCTCTGTGGATGCCTCAAACTGGGAGCCGGATGGTGTAACGCTCCAAGTCCGGTTCTGCGAGGACGGTGGGACGTACCTCCGGGGATTCCCACCGTTACTCTCCAGGCTACGCTTGCTGGATCCGCAAAATCTCCTCGATCTGCGCGAGCAAACGCCAATACTTGGGCTCTCTGCCCAGCTTTTGCGCTACTCTACGCAAGTAGCGTTTCGCATCGTCAACCCAATACCCCCTAGACATCAGTTCCTCACACAATTTTACAGCGTGTCCAGCAATTGATTCGTCCGCGGCGAGCAGCGATTTGAGGCACTCTCCAGCGCCAGTGACGTCTGACTGAAGAGCTAAACAATGGCCTTTTAGTGCAATGCCGGAGACTAGAAAATAACCACCATCTTTGTCACTCGCATCCTTTGCGAGTAGCGTCTGCGAAGCCTTAATCAGCTGGTCGCACTTCTCTATTGCACCTTGATGATCCTTTAGCGTTTCGGCTAGAAAGACTGCATGCTTGTACAGCGCCGCCAGCGATCCTCCAGACTGTTCTTCAGCCAAGCGGTAATAATCCATGGCATCGGCCGTTCGTCCAACTTTGAACTGCACATCGCCCATGAGCTGAAGAAGGTAACCCAGGTGTCCTTGATCCCGGCTGAGCATCGCATCGTCTATGCAAGCCTGTAATGCCGCCATGGCGCCATCATATTGCTCGGCCGAGCAATATTCCATGTACCTGCGGTAATTTGTGTTCTCAGACAGTTTCATCTGCTACAGCCTAAAAGGTTGTGATGGCTCACCCGCTTTGCATCGGTAGAACTCTTCCTGCGCCCAATCGTGGCAGGCCTGATTGGCTCGTCCCGTGAAACTTTGATCACACCATTTGGTGTCCGCAATCCATTGTTCCCGACAGTCATCGTCGCTCTCAGGGAAAGGTGTGCTGGGAGGACAAAACTCGCCTTCATCTGCGTCGTCGTCGCGAACAGGATCTTTTGCAGAACCAGGCCATGGCCCCACCACCACATTATCATCATCCCCAAAAAGCTCATTGAGTGCGCGGGTAGTGCTGTCAACGAACGCCTTGTTCGTCGGTGTTCCAGGGGAAAACACATCGGTTGGTGGTCCCGGAATTCGCGGCCCACCGCGCACTGAACGAGACGGATCTAATCCAAAGGGGTCAACCAAGCTCAGCGGATTCTGCTGCGCATACGCGTATGTATTCAGCCGTCCCGTTAGCCCGATGGGGTCGCTCTGCACGTACCGCCCGATACTCGGATCATAGTCCCTGAAGTAGTTGTAGTGTAACCCCGTCTCGGCGTCGAAGTACTGGCCCGGGAAGCGCAGGTTGTGCTCGACCGCCTGGGTGGTCACGGTGGTCTGCCCGAAGGGGTCGTGGTGGGCCTGCCAGACGATGGCCTGGCCTTGGTCCGTCAGCGACTCCGGGGTGCCGAGGTGGTCGGTGTGGATGTAGGCGATCGTGGTGCCGGAGATCTGGGCTAGGGGGAGGTGGTCGAGATAGACGTACTCGCGCTCGACCTGGCCTGCCTCGTCGTATTCGCCGAGCAAGCGCCCCTCCGGATCATGGAGATAGTGCGTCACGGTCTGTGACGAGGGCGGGTTTTCGGCAAGCGCGCGGTACTCGGCGGCCAGGGTTTCGGCGGCTTGGGCTTGAGCCGTGAAGGTGTCGGCCGCGGTGCGCAGGTCTGCTTCCTCTTTGGCCTCCGTTGCTTCGGCCAGAAGCGCTGTGGCCTCCGCCTCTCGTGCGTGGGCCTCCTGTTCTTTGAGGCCTGCGGCCTCCCGCAGCGCCTCTGCTTGCACCCGGAGCCGACCGGCCTCTGCCGAGATGGCATTGGCCACGGCCTCGGAGCGGTCCGCGATGGCCCGGTATAAGGCATTGAGCAGGCGTTGTATGAAATTCTTGGGTGGCTCGATGATCCGGGACCGAAAGCGTTGCGCGAGCGTTCGCCACGGTGTGGCGTCCTTCTCCCGCAGGGCCGCTCGTTGGTCTAAGACTTGAGCGTCGGTGCGCTGCGCAGCTGCTGCCTGGCGCAGGGTGTCCGCCTCGCCCTGCTTCTGGGCCGCCTGGGTTTCCTGCGCCTGTGCGCCGTCCTCCAAGCCCTGCGCCGCTGGGGCTAGGAAAGACCTTGCTCGTTATCGTGGCGCGTCCTGATGTTCTTCGTGCTGACAAACCGCTTGTTCCTTGTCCCATCGGCCTCCACTATCGAGGCAAGCATCAACAGAAAAGTAGTCGGTCGCTACCAGAAGGAAGACGATCACGCCACCAGCGACGAGCAGCGCGGCAACAAACCCTAGTCGATGTCTAACGAGGCTCTGCCTCAGACCGCCGAGGTGTATTTCAGTAGCGTTTAAGTCTGGTTTGGGGTAACAAGGCTCCGGTCGAGCCTGCAGGGCTGTGCCCTGAATAATAAGTACGAGCTCGAAGCTC
>JBOIDL010000292.1:0-3684 GCA_050740435.1 Gammaproteobacteria bacterium | reverse complement strand
CATCCGCAACATCAGTTGCGTACGTTGTTCAACGCTCAGTTCCGATTTCTTGCCCATCGCTGTTCACCTTCCCCCGATACCTCATGTCTCACTTTACATCGTGTCCGGGGAAATCGGAGCTATACACGAGCATAACAGAATAGATGTAGAAAGAATAAGGGAGTTTTTTCCAAATATGGAATAAGTCTGAACGTGGGTATGTGAGAAGTGGACCGCAATTTTTGGACAGGGGTTTAAGTGAAATCTTCATTGCTTATCATGCCGCTTTTAGCATGTTCCGTCCGCCGAAATACAGTGCATCGGGGGTTTGTCGGTCAAGCGCCTGATGGCGGCGTTCCGTATTGTAAAAACGGAAATACTGCTCGATACCGTTATCCGGCCATCGCCCGCGGCTCGCCCATGCACAGGCGATCAAGTGATCTAAACTATAAGCGTATCCCTATCCCCGCTTCATTCCAAGCCCCCGCCGATCGAGCTGCTTCAAGTATAAAGGGTACGCAACGCCGCGATGCGCTCTTCGATCGGCGGATGGCTCATAAAGAGCCGCGCCAGGCCCGAGGGCTGGCCTGCGATCCCGAAGGCCTGGAGCTGTTCGGGCATGGGATCTTGCTGAACCGAAGCGCCTAGGCGTTCCAAGGCGCGAATCATCTTGTCCCGCCCGGCGAGCTTCGCCCCGCCCGAGTCGGCGCGAAACTCGCGCCAGCGGCTGAACCACATCACGATGATCATGGCCAGCACACCGAGCACCATCTGGGCGATCATCGTCGTGATCCAGAAGCCCGGCCCATGCCCGCGTTCATTGCGAAACACGGCCCGATCCACCAACTGGCCGATGACCCGCGAGAGGAAAAATACGAAGGTGTTGACCACGCCTTGGATCAAGGCCAAGGTAACCATATCGCCATTGGCTACGTGCGACATTTCGTGCCCGAGCACGGCCTCCACCTCCTCGCGCCGCATCCGCTGCAGAAGACCGGTGCTGACCGCAACCAGCGCATGATTGCGATCGGCGCCGGTGGCAAAGGCGTTCAAGTCCGGAGAGTCGTATATCGCCACCTCAGGAACGCCGATCCCGGCCTCGTGCGCCTGGCGCGTCACGGTATCGAGCAACCACGTCTCGGCGCCATCCCGGGGCTGCTCGATGACTTGCAGCCCCATCATGCGCTTCGCGGTCCATTTCGAGATCAACAAGGAAATGATGGAACCGCCCATGCCGAACACACCCGCCATGATCAATAGCCCGTTCAGGTTCATCCCGACCCCTTGGCCGGCCAAGTAAGCTTCGACGCCAAACAGCTTCACGATGATGCCGAGCAACAGCATCACCGCGAGGTTGGTTATCAGGAACAACACGATACGTATCATGGGTGATCCTCCTCTTGCGGGAAAGTAGTTGGGGGTAACGGGCTCAAGGTTCAAGGGCCCCGCGCGCCTGTCGCGACTTGCATAAAGTAATGCCGACGCTAAGCCGATAGTTATTCCCGCAGGACGGCTCCTCCCCCTCCCCGCTCATGTCCGTCCTGCATTGGCCGGGGTTCGCCCCGGCCATTTTTCTTCTAACTAAGAAAGCCCCGCAAGAGTTACTCCGCAGCCCATCTGCTTCCCTCGCTCCTCAAAGCGCGGCCGTCCATAGGCCGCTCTCCGCGTCTTTGCGTGCTCGCTTGTCGCTCGCCTATCTACCTGATATGTCTCGCGACTTGCTCCGAGGCTGCGCGCATCTGGGCCTGCTCGCGACACTTTGCAGAGCTTCCCTCATTCCCCTGCTTGCTGCGCCAGCAGCGCCGAGACATTCTGGAAGCCCCTCGGGAGCCGATTGCCGCTGCGGCCGCGCTCACCGGCATACGTCGGGAGATCCGCGGGAGCGAGGGTAAGGTGGCGCTGACCGGCGCGCACGACCAAGGACGCTCCCGCGGGAACAACTGTGACCGCGGTAACATAATCCTCTCTCGACACCACCTTGGCGCTCGCGATATGGACCATTTTCAGGCCCTTACCCTTGGCAAGCTCGGGAAGCTCCTTCAATGGGAACACCAAAAGACGTCCCGCTTTCGTGGCCGCGGCGACTCTGTCGCCGCTGATGTCACGGACGGCCGCGGGCGAGAGTATATGCGCGGCGCGCGGGAGCGCGAGCACTGCCTTGCCGGCCTTGTTCTTGGTATGAAGATCTTCCAGCCTGGCGATAAACCCGTAGCCGGCATCCGAGGCCATCAAGTACCGGGCATCGCCTTGATCTAATAGCACGCCTTCAAACGTCGCTCCCTCGGGCGGCGTCAATCGCCCGGATAAGGGCTCGCCCAAACCGCGCGCGGAGGGCAGCGAATGTCCCGCTATGGAATAACACCGGCCGGTCGAATCGATGAATACCGCCAATTGATTGCTGCGTCCGCAGCCCGCCGCCTTGAACTGATCACCCGCCCGGTAGCTCAGTTCCAGGGGATCGATCTCATGCCCTTTGGCGGCCCGCACCCAACCCTTCTCCGAAAGCACGATGGTGATAGGCTCGTTCGGGATCAACGCGGCTTCATCGAGCGCCCGCGCCTCGCCGCGTTCGACAATCGGTGCGCGTCGCGGATCGCCGTAGCGCTGGGCATCGTCCAGAATCTCGGCGCGGATCAGCGCCTTGAGCTTTCTATTCGATCCCAAGATCTGTTCCAGGCCCTTGCGCTCCTTGGCAAGCTCGCTCTGTTCGGCGCGAATCTTCTGCTCCTCGAGTCTCGCCAAATGCCTGAGCTTCAGGTCCAGGATCGCGTCCGCCTGGATCTCGGTGAGGCCGAAGCGGCTCATCAGCACCGGTCGCGGGGACTCTTCATTGCGGATGATGGTGATGATCTCATCGAGGTTGAGATAGGCGATAAGCAGCCCTTCGAGGATGTGCAAACGCTCATTGACTTGGTTCAAACGATGCTGCAAGCGCCGGCGCAATGTTGCTGTCCGAAACTCCAGCCACTCCGTTAGCAAGGTCTTAAGGTCCTTGACCTGCGGGCGGCCGTCCAAGCCGATAACGTTTATATTGACGCGGTAGCTGCGTTCGAGATCGGTGGTGGCGAAGAGATGCGCCATCACGGCGTCGGCATCCACGCGGTTCGAGCGCGGCGCCAACACCAGCCGCACCGGCGTCTCGTGATCGGACTCGTCGCGCAGATCCTCGATCATGGGCAGCTTCTTGGCGTTCATCTGCGCGGCGATTTGCTCGAGAATGCGTTCCCCCGAGCTTTGATACGGCAGGGCGGTGATGACGATGTTGCCGTCATCCAGCTCGTAGATGGCACGCATGCGCACCGTACCGGCGCCGCTCTCGTAGATTGCCCGCAACTGCTCGCGCGGGGTCACGATCTCGGCCGCGGTGGGGAAATCGGGGCCCAGCACGTGCTGACACAGATCGGCGATCGTGGCCTCCGGCCGATCGAGAAGCTCGACACATGCTTGCGCGATCTCCACGAGGTTATGCGGAGGAATGTCGGTGGCCATGCCGACCGCGATTCCGGTGGTGCCGTTCAAGAGCACATTGGGCAGCCGGGCCGGCAGCAAACGCGGTTCCTCCAAGGTCCCGTCGAAATTCGGGGCCCACTCGACGGTCCCGAGACCTAGTTCTTTCAACAATACCTCGGCATAGCGGGTCAGGCGCGCCTCGGTATAGCGCATGGCGGCGAAGGACTTGGGGTTGTCCGTCGATCCCCAATTGCC
>JBOIDL010000291.1:0-3692 GCA_050740435.1 Gammaproteobacteria bacterium | reverse complement strand
TGGATGTGATCGAGCAGGGAGTGGATCGCGTTGGCCACCGGATCGGGCATGTCCTTGGTCGTGCCGTAAGCGTCGAAGCCGATCCTGCGGGCGGTTTCTTCGCGTTGCTTCGATTTCTCATCGCGCGCGACGACGAGCTGTCCGGGGACGCCCACCACCGTACCGCCGGGCGGTACATCGCGAACAACCACGGCGTTGGACCCCACGCGCGCGCACGCACCGACGGTAATGGGTCCCAGGATTTTTGCGCCCGCCCCGACTACCACATTGTTTTCCAGTGTGGGATGGCGTTTGCCCTTATTCCACGACGTGCCGCCCAGGGTCACGCCGTGATATAGGGTGCAATCATCCCCGATCTCCGAGGTCTCCCCGATCACCACCCCCATGCCGTGATCGATGAAAAAGCGGCGGCCGATCGAAGCGCCCGGATGGATCTCGATGCCCGTGAGCCAGCGTCCGAGGTGCGAGAGCATGCGCGCCAGCCACATCCATTCACCTTTCCAGAGCCGGTGACTGATCCGGTGCAGGACAATGGCGTGCAGCCCCGGATAGGTGGTCAACACCTCGAAAAAGGTACGGGCTGCCGGATCGCGCTCGAATACGCAGGCAATGTCTTCTTGTAGGCGCTTAAACATGATCCGCATTCGTTGGCAAAACGGACCGGCGCCTCATACTGGTCGATACAGATCGCTGCCCTGCTCTCTGAACTCCTCGGCCTTGGTCTGTAAACCGGCTTCCAGCGCCCGGCTTAAATCCTGGATGCCGTGTTCCCGAGCATAGGCGCGCACGTCTTGGGTGATTTTCATGGAACAAAAGTGCGGGCCGCACATCGAGCAGAAGTGGGCGAGTTTGTGCCCCTCTTTCGGCAAGGTCTCGTCGTGAAAAGCGCGCGCGCGCTCGGGATCGAGCGCGAGATTAAACTGGTCTTCCCAACGAAACTCGAAACGCGCTTTCGACAAGGCGTTGTCTCGCAACTGCGCCCCCGGGTGTCCTTTCGCCAAGTCGGCCGCATGGGCGGCTATTTTATAGGCGATGATCCCTTTTTTAACATCGTTTTTATCCGGTAATCCCAGGTGTTCCTTGGGCGTGACATAACAAAGCATGGCCGTACCAAACCAACCGATCATGGCTGCGCCGATGGCCGAGGTGATATGGTCATAGCCGGGGGCGATGTCGGTGGTCAGCGGACCCAAGGTATAGAAGGGCGCCTCGTGACATTCGCGCAACTCCCGCTCCATGTTCTCGCGAATGAGTTGCATGGGTATGTGGCCCGGCCCCTCGATCATCACCTGGACATCGTGGTTCCAGGCCGTGCGGGTGATCTCGCCCAGGGTTTTCAGCTCGGCGAACTGCGCCTCATCGTTGGCATCTGCAATCGAGCCCGGACGTAGCCCATCGCCGAGCGAAAAGGCCACGTCATAGGCCCTCATGATCTCGCAAATCTCTTCGAACCTCTGGTACAGGAAGTTTTCCTGGTGATGCGCCAGGCACCACTTGGCCATGATCGATCCCCCGCGCGAGACGATCCCGGTCAGGCGGCGCGCGGTCAGCGGAATATACCCAAGCCGCACGCCTGCATGAATCGTAAAATAATCGACGCCCTGCTCCGCCTGTTCGATGAGCGTGTCGCGGTAAATCTCCCAGGTCAGATCCTCGGCCTTGCCGTCCACCTTTTCTAGCGCCTGGTAGATCGGGACGGTGCCGACGGGCACCGGGCAGTTACGCAGGATCCATTCGCGCGTTTCGTGAATATGCTTACCGGTCGAGAGATCCATGACCGTATCCGCGCCCCAGCGCGTGGCCCAGACCATTTTGTTGATTTCTTCGTTGACCCCGGAGCTCACCGCCGAGGTGCCGATGTTGGCGTTGATCTTAACGAGAAAATTGCGCCCGATAATCATGGGCTCGAGCTCGGGGTGATTGATATTGGCGGGAATGATCGCCCGCCCCCGAGCGATTTCGGCGCGCACGAATTCCGGTGTGAGCACCTCGGGGATCTGCGCGCCGAACCTTGTCCCGCGATGGAGCATCCCTGGCTTCGGGTCCCGGATCTCTTGTAAGCACAGGTTTTCGCGAATGGCCACGAATTCCATTTCCGGGGTAATGATCCCGCGTTTCGCATAGTGCATTTGAGTAACGGCGGCGCCGGGTTTCGCGCGCCGTGGCGGCCGCCGCGGCGCGAAACCTCCGTTGGCCGCATCGAAGCGGCTGCCGTCGGCGGAGGAAGGTTTGGGCAGTGCTTCGGTGTCGTTGCGTTCAAGGACCCACTCGCGCCGCAAAGCGGACAAACCCCGGCGGATATCGATCGTGATACTCGGATCGGAGTAGGGCCCCGAGGTATCGTAAAGGGTAATGCTTGGGTGTTGCTCCGTGCCTGCTGAGGTCGCCGCTTGTGATTGCCTAACCTCCCGCATCGGCACCCTCATATTCGCTGCACGCCCGATGGCGTGGCTCTTACGCGAGTTGGGGAACGGTTTCAGCGCTTCGGCGTCGAGACCACCGATGTCATCGGACACCCGCTCGGGGACGGCATTCATGGCTACACCTCGCTCTTATTCATGGAGGCGCAGGGATTCGGCGAGCTGTAGCGCTTCCCTACGCCGGTACTAACCGGATCAGGTTCGAAGGGTATCTCTCAGCCCGGCATCACATTTGTGGATCCGGGGCACCCCTAGCTACGAACAGTAAGAGCACACTATATAATAAAAGCCGCTTGAATCCAATTCTAGGAGCCGTCGCATGTTATGAATGCCGAGCTAGCGAGATTCAATATGATTGAGCAGCAGATCCGGCCCTGGGAAGTACTCGACCAGCGCGTGCTCGAATTGCTGACCGAGGTGCCGCGCGAGCAGTTCGTTCCGGCCGAGTTTCGCCAACTGGCGTTCGCGGATATGTGCATCCCGCTTGGCGCTGGGGAATTCATGATGGCCCCGAAGGTCGAGGCTCGCATGCTGCAAGCGCTCGCCATCGAGCCCAAGGACTGTATTCTTGAAATAGGTACGGGCAGCGCTTATGTAACCGCCCTACTCGCCAGGCTCGGGAGCCAGGTAACGACCCTGGAAATTAATCCGGAGTTTACCCGGCGGGCTGAGATCCTCCTCGGGCGACGAGGGATCACCAACGTCAAGCTTGCCGTAGGTAACGGGTTTGAAACCCGTGACTCCGAGGGACCTTACGATGTCATCGCGGTAACCGGATCGGTGCCCATCTTAACTCAGCACTTTCAGCAGCAACTGACACTCAAGGGGCGGCTATTCATCGTGGTCGGGCAGTCCCCGATCATGGACGCGCGTCTCATTACGCGCGCCGGACCCAACGAATGGACCAACGAAAGCCTTTTCGAGACGGATTTACCGCAGCTTCATGGTGCGCCGCAACCGCTACGATTTGTGTTTTAGCTGCGGTTGCACGCGACACTTTTCGCAGAGCTTCCCTAATCTAAGACGTTCCTCCAGTTCGTGGTCGCGTTTCCCGATCATCAGGTGGGTCCAACGCTGTTTGCACAGCGCCGCGCTTTTTCGTGGCGGTTCGTCTCGAACCCTTTGTCACCCCATTTCCTTGAGTATAACCTTCCAGTTGCATAAATTCTGGGGTAAGCGGCGGGAAATGGCGTCGGACATAGGGTTTAGTGAGTGTTTTGCTTTTCGCTGGATCTCACCGCTGGTGAAGTCCAGCCCTTCGGGACTCTATCT
>JBOIDL010000290.1:0-3749 GCA_050740435.1 Gammaproteobacteria bacterium | reverse complement strand
TCGTACGCACCATCGAGTATTTGTCTAACAATGCGCAACGTGCACACCCCAAGCGTGACACGAAAACCGGACGCCTCAAACTTCAATTGCAACACGTTTACGGCGCTCCTTAAGAACTAACCTATGAAGTCGGGTTAGTGTCCGCCGCCACGCCGAGGCGAAAGCCGTCGTCCAGAGAAGTAGTCAGCAAGATCAAGTCTGCTGTTCCGTTCACAGCGCTTCGGCTCCAGCCATCCGATTCCGAAAGTACAAGCCGGTCGAATACCGAAACTCCCTCCGAGTTGGACAGCGTATAACGGGGGCGAGCGCCGGGATTTCGTTCCAGTCGCTCATCAATATCGTGTCGCAGTTCCTCGAGGCCGTCATCCTGATAGTCGCCAAGCAACTGACGGGTCTCTGCAACTATTTGGTCACGGAGCTGTTGCTCCATACTCTCCCGTATGCCGTAGTACACAAGAGCGCTTAACAGCAGCGCACATAGAACAAACACCACAGCCGACAAAGCCGCAAAACGAAAGCCAGTTGTATTAAATAATCTAGTTTTCATCGTCAATCATATAGCCGAAGCCGCGAATGGTGCGGATCAATTTGCTTTCGAAACGTCGATCAATTTTCGTACGAAGGCGGCTGATATGGGTTTCAACGATATTTGTCTTCGGGTCAAAATGAAAATCCCAGACGTTCTCAAGCAACATCGTACGCGTGACTACACGCCCCTTATTACGCAAAAGGTACTCAAGCAACCGAAATTCTGTTGGCTGAACGAGCACCTCCTCTCCTGCCCGCCTCACCTCACGCCGGAGGAGGTCCACTTCGAGGTCCCCCGCGGAAAGTAATGTTTCCTGTGTTTCCGGTTTCGGCCGTCGGATGAGAGCCCCGATACGCGCATGCAGCTCGGCAAAAGCGAAAGGCTTGACCAGGTAGTCGTCGGCGATGTCAAGCCCCTCTACCCGATCTTTGATGCTGCTAACCGCGGTGAGAAAGATTGCGGGTGAGATCACCGCCGGCCCGTAGCATTGAAAGAACCTTGAACCCGTCCAGGCCGGGAACCATTCGATCAATGATCAGGGCGTCATAGGTGCTTTCCGTTGCCAGCAGTAAGGCTTCCGGTCCGTTATCCGCATGGTCTACGACACAACCATTTTCCTGGAAACCACGGACGATATATTCCGCTGTTTCGCGATCATCTTCGAGCAGCAGAAGGCGCACTTGATCTCCCTGCGGGCAGCCCGCCGGAAAAATCCGGCGGGCCCGATTGGATTTGTTTAATCGTCGCGGTCTTCGCGCGTGCCAATGACCTCACCAGCGACCGCGTCGATCCGCATTTCATAGACGCGACCGTCCCGAACAATGTTCACTTCATACTCCGGGCGAAAGCTGTCATCATCGATGCTGGCGTCGAATGCCTGACCGCCCTCTGCGCTTTCAGCTGCTTGAATGGCTTGAATAAGTGTGATTTTTGCGTCGGTAAGGGCGCGAATGTCATCACGATCGGCGTTAGCGGCGCCGGCAACAAGGATACCGCTGATACACATAGCCGCAAAAACCGGTTTCTTCAAATAGGACTTCATTGTGGTCAGATCATAAAGGCGGCGGTGCTATTCCCCACAGTTCGGACGTGAAAGGTCCTGCTGAAAGAGCGCTCGTCCTCTCTCTAAAGAGGTAGTCGTTGCCCCACCGCAAGAGAGGGATTGCTCTCTTGCTTTAGCCTTGCTTTGAGATCCAACTTTCACCGGATAGCTCGTACCCGCTCCGAGGGTGATACTGTCTATTGGTTATGAATTGTTATCGGTGTCCGTTCCTGGAAACGTCAACTTCACAGTTTATGACTCCGAATCCGCTAGTGCTGCTGATTATCGTTATGATTATAGCGTTGGTGTGGCTGGCCACCCGAAGCCCATTGATCGGCGGCTGAATTACAAACCGCCGCGGACCTCTGACGGCAGTTTTGCCCTTCCAGCCGATTCATCTCCTCTATGATGCGCGTACGCCACCTATGCTGTGGCGCAGATCGTCCGCGCAGGAACAGGTTCGAGGTGAGTAGTATTGCGGAGATCGCGCGCCTCGCTTACTTTCAGTTCCGGACAACATGATCAAAGGTGATGGTTGTTCCGAAACTCGATTTCGATAAAGTAATCTTAGAATTAAGTCGAATATTCAAGGCAGTTGGTGTATGGCAACATCATTTTCCGCCCCCACAACCAAGTCATTCTCTCCCGCACCGGCCTGGGCCAACTGCCTGGGAGTTGTCGCAATTGTTTTCGGTGTCTTTTTGACAGCGGTGCACGGCAATGAGTGGATGAAGCAGGCCGTCATTATCCAGTCCATGCCTGCCAGCGGCGCGATGCCGGCAGCAGAATGTCCTGAGGAAGAACTCGAGGAAGAGGGTATCTCGCTGGCCGAGTGCGAATACATGGTCTCGCATGTTGAAGGCATAGCATTATCGACACCAGACTGGTTCCCAAGCGTGCAGATGGGCCTGGCCTTTGCCGGCATGATTCTGGCCTTTATTTCGATCATTATTGGTGGCGCCCTGGTCAATCATATGTCCTGGGCTTCTTCTGCTGCAGCGTGGACATTCGGAGCATTGGTATTGGTCGACCTACTGCAATTCGCGGCGGTAGTCAATGCCGGTCCAATACTCAGAGACCTCTATCTAGGGAACATACTGCTCTGGTTTGTAATTCACTTGATGATGACGACTGGGGCAATCGCCGGTCGCCATAGCGAAGCAGGTCTTTGATAGGTGCATCGGACGCGGCTGTATGCAAAGACAAGGTTACAATAGAACCGCAGTTATCCTACACTGGATACTGGCGGTATCGATCTTCTTCCTGTTCGTTTCCAGTTGGTGGATGCTGGGACTGCCACTGCCCTCTAAGGAACTGACGTTTCGTGAAATCCCGTTCCAGCTGCATAAGAACATAGGCATTACGCTGGTTTTTCTTCTGGCCCTGTTGCTGTACGTACGCTTCAAGCATCGGCCAGCACCGGAAAATTCTTCTTCCATGAAGCCTATTCCTTCACGAGCGCTCATCCGGCGTGCGCGATTCCAGTGATCTCGCTCGTAGGGCCGAACCGGTTGCTGGAGTGGCCACCGCTCCGCGCCTTGTGCCCCACTCCCTGTGTCGAATGCCTGCGGCATTCTTCGCTCGTCGGTGGTGCCCCACAGGCCGCACGACGTGGGCTGATCACGCTTTAGTTGCCGACCAGCCTCCTGCTGAAAGAGCGCTTGTCCTCTCTCTAAAGAGGTAGTCGTTGCCCCACCGCAAGAGAGGGATTGGTCTCCTGCTTTAGCCTTGCTTTGAGATCCAACTTTCACCGGATAGCTCTTGGCCGACCTAAGCGCGATACTGCATTGCCCATCCACCAGAATAGTGCATTCGGCACTTTGATTCCGGCTACGCCGGGTTAGGGTTCTAAGCCGGGATCTCGCCCTATGAACAGGAACCGTTGGTTAATTGTTTTTGTGGCTGTCGTCATCCTGGCCGGTGGGATGGTATGGTTCGTTCCCGGTTTAGTTCCGACCTCCTACCAGTTCGGGCCTGCGAGTACGACGGCCCAGCCGAGTACCGGTGAACCGCCTTGTCCCGAGGAGCGCCCGGAATGGCGGGAGGCAAGAGTGATCGAGGGCCTCACGATCGAGGAGTCTCCGCTTTGCACGCCCGACAACCCTTACGAGATCGCGGCCTTCGTCAAGGGCACGAACAACGTGTCGATGGCTACGCTGATGGGCTCGGGGCTGTCGC
>JBOIDL010000289.1:0-3821 GCA_050740435.1 Gammaproteobacteria bacterium | reverse complement strand
ATAGAGTCCCGAAGGGCTGGACTTCACCAGCGGTGAGATCCAGCGAAAAGCAAAACACTCACTAAACCCTATGTCCGACGCCATTTCCCGCCGCTTACCCCAGAATTTATGCAACTGGAAGGTATACTTGTCGACCAAAAAACTGACTAGCAACGGAATGTCTTCAACCCGGTCCCGTAATGGCGGGATCAGCAGCGGAAACACATTGAGGCGATAGAACAAATCCTCGCGAAACGTCTTCTCCGCGACCGCCTGAAAGAGATCGCGATTGGTCGCGGCAATCACGCGCACATCGACCTTGATAGGCGATCTCCCGCCCACCCGATCGAACTCCCGTTCCTGAAGCACGCGTAACAACTTGACCTGCACGTCCAGTGGGATCTCGCCGATTTCATCGAGAAAGATCGTCCCGCCGTCGGCGAGCTCGAAACGCCCAATGCGCTTTGCAATCGCCCCCGTAAAGGCGCCTTTTTCATGACCGAACAGTTCGCTTTCGACCAGTCCGGCCGGCAATGCAGCGCAATTGATTTTGATCAGCGGTTTGTCGCGACACTTGCTGGCGGAATGAACCGCGCGCGCGATCAATTCCTTCCCGGTGCCCGTCTCGCCCCGGATCAGCACGGAGGCGTCGGTGGCTGCGACGCGGCGGACATTGGTCAGTACCGACTGAAAGGCCGCGCTTCGCCCGACAATCTCATCAAAATTATGGGCCGATTTGATCTCCTCTCGGAGATAGAGATTCTGGGCCTGGAGCCGAGCCTGTTCCTGCTCCATCAGCACGCGGTCGGTAATGTCGATGAACATGGTGCGCGTATAGTGCCCGCTGGGATCGGGCTTGGACCACCACTGGATCCAGATGGGCTTGCCGTTGTCCTTGCGACGGAGCTCGAGCACGACGCCGCTGGTATCCGTTCCTCTGCCGACCGACTCGAACGCTTGTTTCACCCGCCGCTGAGCATCGGGCGTGTTGGGAACGAATGACATTCCAACCATGCCGGGCACCTGCCCGGGCGTGATACCCAGTATTCTCATCGCCGCCCGGTTGGCGCTGATGAACCGCGATTTTACATCTTATGGACGTAGGCGATTGGAGCTTCATCGAAAAGATCGCGGAAGCGTTCTTCGCTTTCGCGAAGTTGATCCACCGCGCGGATGCGGCCAAGCTCGGCGGCGGCCCTGGCAGCGAAAATCTGGAAAGTAAACAGCAGCCGAGGTTCCGGCGGCATCACGCGGTTATCGAATATCGCGAGGTGCCCGAGGATGTTCCCCTCAGGGTCTTGCAGGGGGACGCCGAGGTAGCTCTCGACCCCCTCCTCCTTCGGAAACTGTTTCCAGACGCCCGAAGGGTGATGGCACAAATCGCCGCGGACGACCTCTTCGCAAGGGGTCCCCGCCAACTCCCATTCTTGGTTCGGAACAAGCTGGCCATTCATCCAGAAGGCCAAGGTCCTGACGCGCGTCCTGGTCTCGGCAAATTCCGCGATAAAGGCGTTGAGCACACCGGTCGCGACGCTTAAGTTGCGCACCAATAAGCGGAAGAATTCCTCGCCCGTGGCCTGCGCGGTGCCTTCGACTATGGCACGGAGTGCCGCCAGCTCCGCCGTACCCACTGGCTGCGAGGGTTCCGTGGTGGCTAAGCGTGTATGCTCGGAATTCTCAGACATATGGTCAATTATGCGCCTGGCTAGAAGGGGACCGGTAGGCCCGAGTCCACCCGCGTGATTCAGTTCCACGCCTCGCCGTCGTGGCGCGGCGTTCCGATTCTACCGTTTCTAGCCTGTTGATTCACGCTGCCACAACCCTTGGTGGCGCCCGCAAATTTTAACAGCGCAAGCTCGGCTCCTAGGCACCGCCAGATCTGCGAGCGCCGTTCGTATCGTATTGATATACCTAAATAACAGCGTCACGACCGGGTGGTGGCATAACCGTTGCGCTAGCTCGGATGTCTGCGTCGCGACGCGCTTCGACGCAGCTACCTTACTCAACCATCAAGCTGACTGGAGGACACGACTCATGAAGAACACGACGACCATTGTTCATTCGGCCTGGCAGGTGCGCTCGCGCTAGGAATGCTCTCGAACGCAAGCGCGGAGGCCGCCAAGCATGCGGGCGAGGAGAAATGCGCCGGCGTCGTCAAGGCCGGGATGAATGATTGCACGACCAGCGCTAACGCCTGCCATAGTCACGTGGAAGTGGACGCCCACCCGGGCCGCCGCTCGCCACCCTAGACCTGACTGCCTGCAGGCGGTCAAGGGTGAATAGCGCTACAGTGATACCCGGATCATCGAGATAGAGCACCGCCGTCCCGATAAAGACGGGCAACCCACCGGCGAGCGTATCAAGACCTATGACTACACGCTCCACGCCCGCTGGATCGATTTCGACGATAGGAGCTGGTCCGTACTGGACCCGACGACTCTCAGCCAACGCTGTTGTGGCGGACGCTGATGGCGCACTTTACTTCACCGATCCGCCCTTCGGGCTCCAAGGTCTTCGACGATCCGCGCAAGGAGCTTCCCTATAGCAGCGTGTACCGGTGGGCCGAGGCAAGCTGCAACTGCTGAGCACGGATCTCACCGGTCCCAACGGCATCGCCTTCTCTCCCGACGAAAAGTACCTATACGTGGGCAACTGGGATCTTAAAAAGAAAGTGGTCATTTGTCCCCGGTTTTAATCGGATAGGCTTTTAATGACGATGATTATGACGATTTTGCTTCCGCCGTTGGCAGCGCTGCTGTTACCTGTACGGATAAACCGCTAGTTATATTGCGCCGCAATGACGTTATAACAGGAACAAGCGGTCGCTTCCAAGGCAGGTCGGTTGAGAATCGTAATGTCCCCGCGCGCGTAGTGGATGAGATTCCGCGATTGGAACTCGTGAGCTGCGGTCGAAACACCCGCGCGACGGACACCCAGACACTGAGATATGACGTCCTGCGTAATGGTGAAGTCGTCAGATTGGAGACGGTCCTGCGTCGTTAATAGCCAGCGCGCAAACTGCATATCGACGGTGTGAAAGCGATGGCACACGGATAACTGTGAGATCTCGGTTAGCAATGGGTGTGTATATATAGCAACCTTTGCAGCGGCCCATCCCGCTGCGAATATCGATAAAAGGCCGGGGCCCCCATTCGCATCGCGGTGCCGGCTGTACGGGCGATCGCCAATTTGCGCGGCATGCCGACACCTAAAAACACCGAGACACCTACCATACCTTCATTGCCCACCATCGCCACTTCGAGTGTATCCATACCATCGCCCATAGAGAGTAAAGAGACAATTCAAACTACTACTATGTTTAACGGAACACTGAATTTCTCTATCTGGGGGATTGTTGGCGTGGGATTGATCCTAACTCACATTACCATTGCAAGCGTTACCATCTACCTGCATCGTCACCAGGCCCACAAAGCCCTGGACCTGCATCCCCTCGCCAGCCACTTTTTCCGCTTTTGGCTCTGGCTCACCACCGGCATGATCACAAAGGAGTGGGTGGCCGTGCATACGCAAGCATCACGCAAAATGCGACATCGAGGGCGAGATGGCACTCTATGGCCGCAGAGTCGTCCTGCCGGCCCTGCGCCTGGAGTCAAAACGTGCGGATGCAGCCACACCCAAGTTGCTCAGGGAAGTTAGGCCACAGATGATGAGAGACTATGTGCGTGCCGATGAGGGTGCGCGTCTCGCCTTAAGCAGTGTGAGGTGGCTCGGGTTGTTCGGACAGATTTTCCTCTTCGATAAGTGGATAGATCTGCCGCTTGGTTAAACACTGTGAGGCATTCTGCCTCAATTCTTGATCCTCGGTTCCTCTCCTTCAGTCT
>JBOIDL010000288.1:0-3823 GCA_050740435.1 Gammaproteobacteria bacterium | reverse complement strand
CGCGCGGTACTTCGGCACGTCGGTCGAGCTGTGGATGAACCTCCAATCGCACTACGACGTCGAGCGGGCGCGCGCCGCGCTCCGGGGGCGGCTCGCTAAAGAGGTGCGGCCGCGAGCAGCCTAAGCGCAAGCGAGAATAAACACGTTATATGACGGACGCAATTCGGCGCCCGAGCAGCGGGTACAAACCGCCCGCCGTCCGAGCGGCTACAGGTTTTACGGGATGTGTGCCGCGCGCGACAAGCGCTGCGAAAATTGTTCCGAGGCCCGGACGGTGAGGTTACGCCGTTGAAGTTCTTCCCCACCGAACGCGACGGGGTTAAGTCGTTTGATTTCAAAGGGAATTTGTCAGCGGGGGCGGTGTTAAACAACGTTTGTGCCGAGGAGAGGACTTGAACCTCCACGGGGTTGCCCCCACAAGGACCTGAACCTTGCGCGTCTGCCAATTTCGCCACCTCGGCGAGAGAGTCGGCAATCTACCGAAGCCACAATGGGTAGTCAATGAGAAAGCGACGCATCGAAGACCCGCACGCGGAGCGGGAGGCCGAGCGCTATGAAAACCCGATCCCCAGCCGCGAGTTAATATTACATTACCTCGGCGATTGCAGCGGGCCGAGGACGCATAAGCGTATCGCGCGCGATCTCGAGGTCGTCACGCCGGAGGGATTGCAGGCCCTGGCGCGGCGGCTCAAGGCTATGGAACGCGAAGGGCAAGTGATCCGCAACCGCCGGGAAGCCTACGGTCCGGTAGCCAAGATGGACCTGTTGCCGGGGCGGGTGACGGCTCATCCCGATGGCTACGGCTTTCTGGTGCGCGAAGATGGCGGCGAAGACGTGTTCCTCTCCGGCCGGCAAATGCGCAGCTTGCTACATGGCGATCGCGCCGTGGTACGCGTGGTAGCTAAGGATCGCCGCGGCCGCACCGAGGGCGCGCTCGTCGAGGTTTTGGAACGCGCCAACCAGCGCTTGGTCGGCCGCTTCTTCAGCGAGGGAGGCGTGGCTTTCGTCGCCCCCGACAATAGACGCTTCCATCAAGATATCTTGATCCCCGGCGATGGCGCGGCGGGCGCCCAGCACGGTCAGATCGTCATGGTCGATATCGTGCGGCAACCTGACTGGCGGCGTCAGCCGATCGGCCGGGTGAGCGAGATCCTGGGCAATCACATGGCGCCCGGGATGGAGATCGACATCGCCATCCGCGCCTACGATCTGCCGCATACCTGGCCCGAGACAGCGGTCGCCGAGACGGCCGGTCTCGGCAAGACGGTGCGCGCGCGGGACCGGACCGGCCGGGTGGACTTGCGATCGCTGCCTCTGGTCACGATCGATGGAGAGGACGCGCGCGATTTCGATGATGCCGTCTATTGCGAGCGTACCGCGCACGGCTGGCGCCTGCTGGTCGCGATCGCCGATGTGTCGCACTACGTTGTGCCAGGCTCGGCGCTCGATCTCGAGGCTCATCTTCGGGGCACGTCGGTTTATTTCCCGGACCGGGTGATCCCGATGTTGCCCGAGGCGCTGTCGAACGGTCTCTGTTCCCTTAATCCGGAGGTTGATCGCCTGTGCCTGGTATGCGAGATCGACGTCGGGGCGCGCGGGAATGTTCAGTCGTATCAATTTCGCAAGGCGGTCATGCGCTCGGCCGCGCGTTTGACCTATCACGAGGTCAATGCCATCGCGGTCGAGCGTCAACGCGGGTTGCGAAATCGCTATCGAGCGTTGACACCGCATCTCGATGAGCTTAACGCACTCTACCGTCAGCTCCGCCATCGGCGCGACGCACGCGGGGCCATCGATTTCGAATCCATGGAAACCAAGATCGTTTTCGACGCCGCGCGAAAAATAGAGCGCATTGTCCCCACGGTTCGCAACGATGCGCATCGCCTCATCGAAGAGTGCATGATCGCCGCCAACGTCGCCGCGGCCGAGTTCCTCACGGAGCGCGGGCTGCCGTGCCTGTACCGCATCCATGACCCGCCGGCGAGCGAAAAGCTCGATGATCTGCGCACCTTCCTCGGTGAGCTTGGGCTCAGCCTCGGTGGCGGGGCGCAACCCGAACCGCGCGATTACGCGGCGCTCCTCGCGGAAACCGCGGGCCGGCCCGATGCCCATTTGATTCAAACGCTGATGCTGAGGAGCTTGCGGTTGGCGGTTTATAGCCCGAAAAACGTCGGGCATTTCGGCCTCGCCCATGGCGCCTACACGCATTTTACCTCCCCCATCCGGCGCTATCCGGACCTCTTGGTCCACCGCGCGATTCACCACCTGCTGGCAAAAAAACCGGCCCCGGAGTTCCGTTATGGGGCAGAGCAGTTGGGAAGTCTCGGAGACCACTGCTCCCTGACCGAACGGCGCGCCGACGAGGCGACGCGCGATGCGGTGGCGTGGCTCAAGTGTGAGTTCATGCAAGATAAGATCGGCGAAGTATACGCGGGCATCATTACAGCGGTGACGGGTTTCGGCTTCTTCGTGGAACTCAAGGATATCTACGTGGAAGGCTTGGTGCACGTCACCTCCTTAAAGAACGATTACTACCATCATGATCCGGTGCGCCATGAGCTTCGAGGCGAGCACGGTAAACGCAGTTACCGGATCGCGGCGGAGGTATCGGTGCGCGTCGTCCGCGTGGACCTCGATGGCCGGCGTATCGACTTCGATCTCGTGCCATGATCCAGAAACGGGTATAACGCAAGCGGCGCTGGCATGTCCAAGCGAGGGGCGCGGGAGGAGGCCGGGCGGGACCTCCTCGTCTGCGGGATCCATGCGGTGCGCCAAGTCTTGGCGGACGCGCCCGAGCACGCGCTCGAGCTATGGATCGAAGCCGGGCCGGCGAATCCACGCCTGCGCGATCTCGTGAAACTCGCGGCCCAACATGGGCTCGCCGTGCAGCGAGCGGCCTCGCGAACGCTCGATCGGCTAGCGGCAGGCAGCCGGCATCAGGGGGCGGTGTTACGCTGCCGTCACCCGCGGGCGCCGGGTGCGCGCGACCTAAAGACGCTGCTCGGCGAAGGCACGGCGCCGCCGCTATTGCTGGTGCTCGATGGGGTCCAGGATCCGCACAACCTGGGCGCGTGCCTGCGCACTGCCGATGGCGCCGGCGCCCATGCCGTGATTGTGCCGCTGCACCGGGCGGTCGGACTGACCGCGGCGGTGCAAAGGGTCGCCAGCGGAGCGGCGGCGACGGTGCCCCTGATTCAGGTCGGAAACCTCGCGGCGGCGCTCGACGAGATGAAAGAGTTGAGCCTGCAGGTCATCGGGACGGCCGGGGAAGCCAGTGACAGCCTATTCGGTTTGGATTTGCGCGGACCGACGGCCTTGGTGATGGGGGGGGAAGAAAAAGGCCTCCGGCGCCTAACCCGCGAGCGCTGCGACCGCCTCGTACACATTCCCATGGCCGGCGCGATCGAGAGCCTGAACGTCTCCGTCGCCGCCGGGATCTGCCTATATGAAGCCGTACGGCAGAGAAGGGCGCTGCTATAATGCGTCCAACGAAGCTTCGCTCGGATCTGATCAGTCAAGCGCGGTGGGGTAGGCATCGGAATGAAATCTAATTCGACTGGCCAAACTGAGGTCTATCATTGACTGAACCCACTGCATCTTGAGCACTGGCGCCGAGGGGAGCAAACTAGATGTCATTTTTGACGCAATGCTAAGGCGTCTTTTAGGAGGTCTACTTCAAGTTGAACTAAACCGCTCCGCGGAGCCTTTTCTGGCTCTCTCTTCGTAGTGGCATCGTTCACACTCTGGAAAGGTCCACAAGGGCCTTTACCAGAGGAGATGAACGATGACCCCGTTACGCGTAAAAATGATCAAAGCCATGCAG
>JBOIDL010000287.1:0-3890 GCA_050740435.1 Gammaproteobacteria bacterium | reverse complement strand
AAAATGACTGAAGGCGCGCATTGGCCATCGAGCGTGGCGCCTGTGGCTGAAGCGGTTGCCTGATACCGGTGAGCACTCTCACAAAATCAGGTCGGACGTGTCCAATTGATTTCGGAGGCAAGACATCTAAGATAACGCCACACCGTCGGTGTCGGATAAGCGTTCTTCTCTATATCGTATTTGGCGTACTCGGGATAATAAATCTCAAAGCCAGTAGGCCATTTTGAGAGAGCCTAACACCTCTTGGGCTGCCTCGATATCTGGAATAAAGAGGTAGGAGTATTTGTTTGCAGCCAGGTATGCTTTCCATCGGTCGCTTGTTCGTCGACCACTGTCCCAGACCGGCTGACCGGTAAGCTGCCGGGCATAGTCGTTGATATCCCACCTAGGCCCGCGTCCTAAGGGTGGATAATCACCGTAGAAAGCATGACCATGAAAGTCCTCGGAAAAGCGATCAAGAAAGGATTTGGCTGCAGCAAAGACGGCATTATTGATGATAGTCTGCGGTCCGCCGAGCGCCTTCTCCCACTCAGGGGCTAACAAACCTTTAATCAATAAGTTAGGTGCAACGCCTGACATTCGATAGTAAGTAACTCGGAAGGGTGGCGTCGACTGACGCGGATGAGGAGCAAGTTCTATTTGCGGATTGACGACAATCTGCGGGTTCACCTGTATCTGTGGGTTCACCTGTACAGGTGATTGACGCTCAGTTTTGACGGGACCATCCCTCTGAATGAATGCGACGACGATAGCCGCTACAGCCCCGATAACCGCCACGACAATCGCTACGCGTGTTGACGACATATGTTCTCCATGAGCTATGAGATCGTGTAGGATGGGCTGAGTTTACGAAGCCATCGATCGCGACGATGCGCCTCCTAACGTCGGCGCATCCTACGAGATGCTCGTCACCTTCGCTCCGCATCCCATGCTTCGCTTTCAGGAAGCGTGGTACATGGTTGAAAAGGATTCTACCGTATAGCGCCAGACCTGAAGCGTTTCGGGATCGGCATCTTGAGATATTCCGGCTTTCCGTTTCAGTTCGCGCAGAAATTCCGCGCGTCCCGGTAGCGATTCCCAGACCGCCGGCAAGAACGTCGCCCGCCGGTCCTGTTGCTGGAGGAGGACGCCGTCGGCACCAGGAGCGAGTTGATCCAAGAGCTCGGTTTCGGATTTGAAATTTAACGCGACGGGCGTATTCAACACCGAGATGTGGATGGCAAGGCTTGCGCACTCCTCGGGGCTGAGGGGCCGGAAACGCGGATCGCCGAAGGCTGCCGCGCGCGCATTCTCGGCAACATCCATGACCAGGGGCCGATGCGGCTTCAGGCTGCCGATGCATCCCCGCAATTGGCCGTGCGTTTTTAAGGTCACGAACGAGGCCCGGTGGACGCGCAGGCGTTGCGGATAATCGGCGCTGTTAATCGCCGTGTCCGGGGCATGCTCGAAGCCTCGCGCGATAGAGCGAGAGGCGGCGTCCAAAAGGAGATAGCGGTCTTCCGGGCGCAAGGGCAGTGATTCGCTAAGGCGAATAGAGCGCGAAAGCGCCATAGCCGACGACGCGATCCCGCGGGCCGGCCGTGTCGCCCGAACTGCGCACATCGAGCGCGGCGATGCGGAGCTTATGCTTGCGCGCAAAATGGAGTAAGCCGTTGATAGGCGCGCACCCGCACGCCTGCTCCGGGCTAAGGGTGGCCGTACCCCTCACGATCGCGGCGGCCGTCGCCCGGTCAATTTCCCGCGCCGTCTCATAGTCGTGGTAGTGACTGAGGTCGGAGCTGATGACGATGAGAGTTTCGGTCTCCCCCCACAGTGCCTCGATGACGGCGCTGACATCCTCCGGCGCGGCGCCGCCTACCACCAGCGGCACGATAGTAAATTTTTCCAGGACCGTTTGTAGGAACGGGATCTGGACCTCGATGCTATGCTCAAAGGCATGCGCGTGATCCATCACGCTAACCTGCTGGAACACTGCCAGTTTCTGAGTGGCGCCCGGGTCGAGCGCGACCTCCCCCAAGGGGGTCGCGAAGTGCTGGGCGCCCGGCAACGCGAGGCCCGGGACATAAACCCGGTGCGCCGGCCCCAAGAGAACGACCCGGCGAATACGCGCGCGCGCATCCGGCGACAGGCAGGCATAGGCGGATCCCGCTACGGCTCCGGAATAAATGTAGCCGGCATGGGGTGCGATTAGGGCTTTCGGGACTCGCGAGCCGGCCTTTTGTGTCCCCAAATAACCGCTGATCATCCGCCGCAGGTCCATCGGATCGTTGGGATAAAACTGTCCCGCGACGGCGGGGGGACGCGTGGTCACAAGGCTCCTCGCTTAGGCTCTCTATGGATTCGATTATAAGCCGAAAGCGTCCTGGAAGCTGTCCGCACCACCGTTACCCCGGTTCGCGGCGCGTTTGGGCCGCTCAAATTGCCCGAACGCACTTGAAAAAAGAGCCTCAAAACCCTATCATCATGGGTCCGACCATTGCGGGGTGGAGCAGTCTGGCAGCTCGTCGGGCTCATAACCCGAAGGTCGCAGGTTCAAATCCTGCCCCCGCTACCATAGCCCCGAGAGCCGGGGCTTTTTATTTTAGTCGGTAAGGTGCGCGTGGATACGAGGGAGTTAGAAGCCATCATCGAGCCCGTCGTGGCGGGGCTCGGGTATGAATTTGTCGGCATTGAATGTGCCGTCGCCAGACGCGCGCCGTTGATACGGGTGTATATCGATAGCGCCAGTGGAATTGCATTGAGAGATTGTGAACGCGTGAGCCAGCAGGTGAGCAGTGTCATGGATGTAGAAGATCCCGTCACCGGGTCCTATACGCTTGAGGTTTCTTCCCCGGGATTGGACCGCCTGCTGTTTACTGCCGATCACTATTTGCGTTTTCTTCAAAGCACCGTGAGCATTGAGACGCTACGTCTGGTCCATGGGCGCCGAAGATTCCGCGGGCGCTTGAACGCGGTCACCGTTAACGAGATCAGCATCACCGAACAGGAAGGGGAAGCCTATACGCTGCCCTTCGATCTCATACACCGGGCCCGCTTGGTGCCGCAATTCGAGTCCAAAAAACCGGCGAGGCGTAGCAGATGAACAAGGATATCCTTACCGTCGTCGAGGTTGTTTCCAATGAGAAGGGGGTCAATAAGGAGATCATTTTCGAGGCCTTGGAAGCGGCGCTCGCCAGTGCGACAACCAAACGTTATCGCGACGACATCGATGTCCGCGTATCCATCGACCGGCAGACCGGGGACTATGAAGCCTTCCGGCGCTGGCAGGTTATCGATGAGACCGTAGCCACCCCGGCCGTGGACCTTGGGACCGATGGCGCCCCGATCGGCGCGGGCGGGATCGAGTTTCCAGAGCGTCAAATCACTCTCAGCAAGGCGCGTGAGATCCGTCCCGAGGCGAGCCACGGCGAATATATAGAGGAACCCATGGAGGCTGCGGCGTTTGGGCGTATCGCCGCGCAAGCGGCGAAGCAAGTCATCGTGCAGAAGGTGCGCGAGGCCGAACGCAAGCAGATTGTGGAAGCCTATGAGAGCCGCATGGGCCAGCTAATTACCGGCGTCGTGAAGCGCGTCGATCGCGGTAGCGTGACATTGGATCTCGGCGGCAACGCGGAAGCGATGATTGTGCGCGAAGATATGATCCCGCGCGAAGCAGTGCGGCCGGGGGATCGGCTGCGAGGATACTTGAGCGAGGTGCGTCCGGAGAAACGCGGTCCGCAGTTATTCGTCAGCCGCACGGCCACGGAACTCCTGATCGAGTTGTTCAAGATCGAGGTTCCCGAGATCGGTGAAGGTCTCATCGAGGTGCTCGGGGCGGCGCGCGATCCGGGTCTGCGCGCGAAGATCGCCGTCAAAAGCAAGGACCCTCGGATCGATCCGGTCGGCGCCTG
>JBOIDL010000286.1:0-3896 GCA_050740435.1 Gammaproteobacteria bacterium | reverse complement strand
GGCCGCCGAGATCACGCTCCCGAGCCTGCCCGGCCGGATCTTCGAGGGACGAGTCAGCTACATCTATCCCGCGCTCGACGGGCCGACGCGCACCGCGCGCCTGCGCATCGAGCTCGACAATCCGGAAAGTCTCCTGCACCCCCAGGCCTATACTCAGGTACAGCTCACGGCGGATCTCGGGGAGCGGCTGCTGGTGCCTGATTCCGCGGTCATCTACGCGGGCGCCACGCGCGTGGTCTTCGTCGATCTGGGGCAAGGATATTTAGAGCCGCGCAAGCTGAAGGTCGGCCACCGGGCTGAAGGCACAATCGAGGTACTGGAGGGACTGAGCGAAGGCGAGGTGGTGGTCACGTCCGGGAATTTTTTGATCGCCGCGGAAAGCAAGCTCAAGGCGGGCATCGACCAATGGTAGCAGACACCGCCGCGCCGCAGGGTCCCATCGAGCGGCTCATCCGCTACTGCGCCCAGAATCCGCTCATCACCCTGCTCCTCATCGCGGCGAGCGGCTCCTGGGGCTACCGCGCGCTGATGGATACCCCGCTCGATGCCGTGCCGGACCTCTCAGACGTGCAGGTTATCCTCTATAGCGAGTGGCCGGGGCGCAGTCCGGATCTCGTGGAGGATCAGATCACCTATCCCCTGACCGCCGCGCTCCTCGCGGCGCCCGGCGTGCAGTCGGTGCGCGGCCAGAGCTATATGGGCCTGTCCTTCGTCTATGTCATCTTCGAGGACGGCACGGATATCTACTGGGCGCGCTCGCGGGTCCTTGAATACCTCAACTCGGCGCGCACCCGCTTGCCCGAAGGGGTGCAAGCCACACTCGGACCGGACGCGAGCGCCGTCGGCTGGGTCTTCCAATATGCTCTGGTCGATAAGTCCGGAAACCATAGCCTCGCGGATCTCCGGAGTTTCCAAGATTTTACCCTGCGCTATTGGCTGAGCGCCGTCGAAGGCGTGGCCGAAGTCGCCTCGGTCGGCGGCTTCGTCAAGGAGTACCAGGTGCACATCGACCCGAATAAGCTCGCGGGTCTCAATATCCCCCTGCAAACGGTAGTCAATAACATCCGCCGCTCCAATAACGATGTCGGCGGCCAGGTGATCGAGATCGCGGGCCACGAGCAGGTGATCCGCGGGCGCGGGTATATCCGCTCGACGGCGGATCTCGAGGCTATCGTGCTCGCGGTGAATCCGGCCGGCGTCCCGGTCCGGGTGGGCGATGTCGCCGTGGTCAGCGCCGGGCCGGCCATGACCCGGGGAGTCGCGGAGCTCGACGGCGAGGGACAAACCGTCGGCGGCATCATCGTCATGCGTTACGGCCAGAATGCCCTCGCCGTGATCGACCGCGTCAAGTTACGCCTCGAGGAGAACCGCCCGGCCCTGCCGAAAGGGGTTGAGATCGTCATCACCTACGACCGCTCCGATCTCATCAAGCGCGCGATCGCGACGCTCGAAGAGACGCTGATCGAGGAGATGCTCGTGGTCTCGCTGGTGATCACGGTTTTCTTGCTGCATTTCCGCTCGGCGCTCATCGCCATCCTGACCCTGCCGATCGCTATCCTATTGTCGTTCATCCCCATGTCGGCGCAGCACCTCACGGCCAACATCATGTCGCTCGGCGGCATCGCCGTCGCCATCGGTGCGATGGTCGACGGTTCCATCGTCATCATCGAAAACATCCACAAGCATCTCGAGCGCTGGGAGTCGAACGGGAAAGAGGAGCCGCGGCGAGAAATCATTATCCAGGCGATGCAGGAGGTCGGGCCCAGCATCTTTTTCTCGCTCCTCATCATCACCGTCTCGTTCTTGCCGATCTTCGCCCTGGAAGGGACCGAAGGACGGCTGTTCAAACCGCTCGCCTTTACCAAGACCTACTCCATGGGCTTCGGCGCCGCTCTCGCCGTCACCTTTACGCCAGCGCTCGCGGTGCTTCTCGTCCGCGGGCGGATCCGGGGCGATGAACATCCGCTCAATCGCTGGCTGGTGGCCGCGTACCTGCCGATCGTGCGCTTCGCGGTCCGCTTCCGCGCCTTAGTGCTTGGTCTGTCGCTGTTGGCCTTGGCCACCACCGTGCCCGTCTTCCTCGCGCTCGGCAATGAATTCATGCCGCCGCTCAACGAGGGCACGATCCTGTATATGCCGACCGCCTTGCCGGGTATGTCGGTCTCCGAGGCGGGCAAGGTCTTGCAGTCGATGGATCGGCAGCTTCGGAGCTTTCCCGAAGTCGAGCGCGTGTTCGGCAAGGCCGGCCGCTCGACCAGCGCCACCGACAATGCACCGCTGTCGATGGTGGAGACCGTGGTCATGCTCAAGCCCCAGGCAGAGTGGCGCCAGGGGCTCACCTGGGAGGGATTGATCGCCGAGATGGACGAGCGCTTGCGCTATCCCGGTATGCCGAACGTCTGGTGGATGCCCATCCAGACGCGCACCGAGATGCTCGCGACCGGCATACGCAGCAATCTCGGCATCAAGGTCTTTGGCCCGGATCTCGCCGCCTTGCAGAAAGCGGCGGTCGGGATCGAGCGCGCGCTGTTGGACGATCCGCGCACGCGCCCCTACACGCGCAGCGCCTTTGCCGAACGCCTCACCGGGGGTTACTTTCTCGATTTCGAGATCGATCGGGAACGCATCGCCCGCCATGGACTGACGGTTGGTGATGTGGAGGATGTGATCCTTACCGCCGTCGGCGGCTTGGTGGTCTCGGAGACGGTCGAAGGCCGCGAGCGTTACGCGATCAGCTTGCGCTATGCGCGCGAGTTCCGCGAGGATCCGGAGACCCTCGCGCGGGTGCTGGTGCCGACGCCGAGCGGGGCGCAGGTGCCGCTCGCGCAGTTGGCTGAGCTTGAGTTTCACACCGGGCCGGACATGCTTCGCAACGAGGATGGGCAACTGGTGAGCTTCGTGTTCGTCGATGTGAGGCAGATCGGCATCCCGGACTATGTGGATCTCGCGCGCCGGGTGGTCAACGAGAAAGCCGCGCTCCCGACCGGATACCGCATCGGCTGGGCCGGCCAATTCCAGTATTTCGAGCGCGCCAAAGCCACGCTAATGGTCCTGGCGCCGCTGACCTTGCTCATTGTGTTCATCATGCTGCTCATGAACCGCAGCACCGTGCCGGAGGCATTAATCGTCTTGCTGGCCGTCCCCTTTTCCTTGATCGGAGCGGTCTGGTGTTTGTATCTTTTGGATTACAACCTGAGCGTCGCGGTGTGGGTGGGGACGATCGCCTTGGCGGGCCTCGACGCCGAGCTCGGGATCTTGATGCTGCTGTACCTGAACCTCGCCTACCGGCAACGCGAGCTTCAGGGCCGGATGCGCGGCATGTCGGATCTGACCGAAGCCATCGTGGAGGGTGCGGTGCGGCGGTTGCGACCGAAGCTCATGACCGGGATGGCGCTGCTCGCGGGACTCGCGCCTATCTTCTGGAGCACCGGGGCGGGCGCCGATGTGATGAAGCGGATCGCCGCGCCGATGGTGGGCGGGATCGCATCGGCGCTGGTGATGGTGCTGGTCGTCTTCCCGGCTATCTATGCCTTGTGGAAGGGGCGCGATCTCGATAGAAACGCACTCGAATGACAGCCAAATAGCGTGAATCCTCGCGAGCAACCGTGGAAATACACTTAGGGAAGCTCTGCAAAAGTGTCGCGAGCAAGCCCAGCTGCGCGAAGCCGCGGAACGAGTCGCGAGACATATCAGATAGATAGGCGAGCGACGAGCGAGCACGCGACAAAGCAGATGGGCTGCGCAGTAACTTTTGCAGAGCTTCCTTAGTCGGTCGGGATAGAAATGCGACGCGCGCAACCTTAGGCAAAGGCTTGTCTGTTTCGGCGTTTCCGCTGTATGTGCCCGTATAGCCTCGACCATAGCCCACGTTTCCGCAAGCCCCCCTATCATCCCGG
>JBOIDL010000285.1:0-3905 GCA_050740435.1 Gammaproteobacteria bacterium | reverse complement strand
TTCGATGACCCCAAGATCCCCGGGGTTTCCTGTCATATCAGTCAGGCTAGAACCGGAGGCATCAAAGGGCCTCTTGGGTTCGCGGAGGACCCCTCCCGGTTTGCGATCGCGTGCCGTCAAACCGGCCCTATTGTCCTGCCGGAGAAGATATCGGACGAACAAGAGGTCTTCAGTGCCGATACCTCCATCTTGTTCAAAGAGACGCAGGTCCACCGCATGTACGATCGTAAACGCAACACCCTCGTGTATACCGCTATCAGCACCAAAATCATCGAGGGATCGCCGATGAACTCGATCTCGACGGTGCCTATCGTGCGCTGGAACGGCGCAGGGGCACGTTAATAGGGGGATTTCCGTGTTTGAGACCAGGATCAGCAGCGCCCGTAGGGTGATTGTTGGCTTGTCACTACTCGTTGTCGGTTTCGGCACGCCAGGTGCCGAACCCGAGGATGACGGAACCTTCAGCATACTGGTCGAAAACGACAAGTTTACGGGCACTGATCATCATTACACCAACGGGCTGCAGTTCTCGTACCTCTCGCCAAAGGACGATGTACCCCATCTCTTGCGAGGCTTCGCCTCGGTTCTGCCTGGTATACCGGCGGGTTCCGCGTTGCGGGCAGGTTATTTGTTAGGTCACAACATCTACACCCCCAACGATATCGCGAAACGCGAACCGCTGCCTGATCAGCGCCCCTATGCCGGCTGGCTTTATGGGGGTTTTGCCGTGCTGGGGGAGACCGAGGATACGCTGAGCACATGGGAGCTGGACGTGGGCGTGGTTGGGTCCTCGGCACAAGGTGAGGAAGTGCAGAACACCTTTCATGATCTGATCGGAGCGGACAACGCCAATGGCTGGGACAATGAGATCGATGACGAGCCGGGTGTGGCGCTCATCTACGAACGCAAGTGGCGCAACCTGGCCGAGTTCCGGGAGTCGGGTCTGGGTGTCGATCTGACTCCTCACCTGGGTGGAAGCCTCGGGAATATCGGCACGCATCTCAATGCGGGGATCACCCTGCGGCTCGGGAAGGACCTGGTCAACGATTTCGGTCCGCCGCGGATCCGCCCGAGCCTCCCCGGCTCGGGATTCTTTCTGCCCCGGAACACCTTTGGCTGGTACCTATTTGCCGGCGTGGACGGACGTGCCGTCGCCTATAACATCTTTCTCGACGGCAATGTCGGCGGAAACGGCATCAGCGTCGATAAACATCCTGTGGTCGCTGACTTTCAGGTCGGCGCGGTCCTTACGATCGGATCGCTACACCTCGCCTACACCCACGTCTACCGCACCGAGGAATTCGAAGAACAGGATAGGGGCGATCGTTTCGGAGCCATTAGCCTCTCCGTCAAGTTTTAACCAACTCATCACTCGATAGCTCAAGCCCAGCGTCTCGGCGCAGGGCATGGCAGTCCGTCACGCTCATGCCTGCGGCCGAGCGCAGATCCGGAGGGTTGGCAGTGCCGCCAGTCGCCTTTGCCAGCTTAGGGAGTGAGGGCAGCGCATCGCGGAAGGGTTCCGGACGCGGTCTTAGCCGCACCGCTGACGACCTGGTGGACAAAGCCAAGTTTTTCGATCGCCATCGGCGAGAGCACGAACGGATACATATCCGGCTGGCCCATGCTGCGGTTGATGCTGTTGATCGCATAGGTCAGCGGCAACCAGCTCGCTATCATCGTCTCGATCGAGTGCGGCCGGTAGTCCGTGACCCCGCCCGGCATCGCCATCGATGCACCCGCGGCACTCTCAGGAATCATGACCCGCAGCGAAAAGTTGCGGGCGGTCTCCAAGGTATCGACGATGTGCAGGTAGTGCGCCCAGGTCTCCGCCCAGTCCTCCCAGGGGTGGGCGCTCGCGTAGGCGCTAACGAAATAGGTTTGCCAGTCTGCGGGCGGGCCGTTGTTGTAGTGGTTTTGGAGCGCCTGTTCATAGTCAGCCTGCTCGTCGCCAAAGAGCGCGCGGAAAGAATCGAGTTGCTCGGCAGCGTGAAGCAGCCGCTCCCAGTAATAATGCCCGCTCTCATGCCGCAGATGCCCGAGCAGGGTGCGGTAACGCTCATTCATCGCAAGCCGCATTCGCTCCCGCACCGCGTCGTCGGCCTCGGCGATGTTAAGGGTGATCAAGCCCTGTGCGTGCCCGGTCATCACTGCGTTGGTTTCTCGAAACCCCGTGTCCGGGCCGGCGAGGAAGGCGAAAGCAAGCCCTCGCTCGGGGTCTTGCTGTTTGTTCACGAGCGGCAGGCCGAGCGCCAGCAGCCCATAGACCAACCGCCGCTTCGCCGTTTCGAGCCGCTGCCACAGGCCGCGATTCTCCGGCAACGAGAGATCCGGGATGGTCTGGTTGAAGCGGCAGGCCAGGCACAGGGTCGCGTCATCCTCAGAAGCTAGCAGCCAGTTGCAGACCCGCTCCCGGCTGTAATTGAGGCACATCTTGTAGCGCCTAGCCCCGACCTCCGGCGCGAGCGGCCTCCACTCCCCTTCTGCGGCCGGTTCGAGTGCGCTCAGAACGCCCACGTCGGGCAGATAACCGAGGGCGCTTTCGCAACGCAAGCACTGGACGTTCTCAAAGAAGATCAGCTGCTGACAGACATGGCAAGTGAAGACCTTCATAGCAGTCTCCGCGCGGTGTAAAACGGGCGTCCCGGGCCTAGCTTAAGGTCTCTTAGAGAGGTCCCGCTCCAATGGCACACTCACCCTGTCGCCATCCTATCATACGATCCGGCAAGATTTACATCGGGAGACCCAATTCTTACGGAGCAGAGGACATTCCAACACCTGCATCTACGTCTAGTCACACTGCCTATCTCATTGTTACTAAGAGATTATTGACTACGACGCTGGCGATGGCGCAGAGTTTGATAATTAGCGGCCTAGGTACGTCTTTATGAGAGGAGAATGATCATGAACCGGCATCAAGTGGACGAGCAGTTAAGGCAGCGTCACCGGAAGGCATGGCGCGAGGCGAGGGCTAGATGGAGCCCGCCGCGCGAGGCCGCGCAATGGCATCGTCGGCGGTCCGGGGGACTGAGTACCGTAGAGGTTCAAAGGCGCCAGCAAAGCCCTCTTGCTGCATCCCACGGAACCGGTGGTCACCGGACCGGAGGATAACGTCGAAAGCGAGCCTGGAACGACCGCGCCGAGGCGCTCGGCTGCCAGCCCATGCCCCCGTCGGGCAGCCCGATGAGCGCATAGCTTCGCCGCTTCCCCTCTTTGGTCCTAAGACCACTCTCTCTGTACTAGCCTAGCGCGCAGAGCAACCCAAGCGGGCCCAGAAGGTCAAGCATGGCGCATGTGCCTGCGCGATGTTTGTTTGTTAATTGTCAGAAGCTTAGCTTGATCACGCAAGACCACCGCTCTATTAATGCTGGTAGTATTTTCAGGTCGATGCATAACTTGCTGATCCGCCATCATGGGCCAATGATCCTCATCGAAGCCGGGCGCCTTTTCGAGACGTCCTTTCGGAACGTCAAGGATGAATTGCTGGTTGTCTACATCCAGTATCAGGAGGTTCCACGGAATGGCGAAAAGCTTGTCTTCCGTACCGAGAACGCCCCCAAAAGACAGGACCGCGTAGCCCACGCCACCGGTCCGCACGTCAATCATTATGTCGCGGATCTCGCCGAGGTTCTCGCCCTGGCGGTTGACGACGGGATCGCCCGCTAGCGTGTCGGCGGCCATCAGTTGATGCCCAGGCCCACCGTTATTGGCGTGCCCGCCTACGATCTTCGCACCCCCTGTACGCGCGCTTGAAGCCTCGGAGGCCGCCGTTGCCCTGGGGCTCGCTAGTGTAGTGCTTCGTTGTTCTTGGAACTTAAACGGCGATTGGCACGAATGACCTTCTGCAGAATGTCATTGGCCTTGGCGGTCCAGACGAAGGGCTTGGGGTCGCGATTATGCACGGCGAT
>JBOIDL010000284.1:0-3931 GCA_050740435.1 Gammaproteobacteria bacterium | reverse complement strand
AGCCTCTTCCAATGCTAGATGAGCCTGAACGGGGAGCGTATTTCTAACGCAAGATGAGCCTGAACTAGGGAAGGGTGCTGTTCATGATGGGAGGATGAAGACCCACATGAACGACGAACAGATACAGACGATGGACCAGATCCGAGCGTTTCTTGCCGGCAGTGAGGCCATGAAATTCTCGGTGGAGGGCACGGCGGCGCGCTATGGTTGGATTGCCGCGACCTTGGTCAAGTTTGGGTATTGGACCTGCTCCAAACACAAAAAAGGACTGCTACGGTGCTATCTCGGAAAGATAACGGGGTATTCCCGTGCCCAGATCGCGCGGCTGATTGCCGACTATCGGAGGCGGGGGCGATTAGGGCGACGACAGCGGCCTCGCTCACGGTTCGCCAAACGCTATACGGCGGCGGATATTCGGCTCTTGGTCCACACCGATGAGGTGCATGGCACCTTGAGTGGTCCGGCGACGAAGAAGATTTTAGAACGGGAATTCGAAGTCTACGCTCACTCGGCCTACGAACGTCTGGCGGGGATCTCGGTCGCGCATGTGTACAATCTGCGCAAGGGGGTCGTCTATCGTCAACGCCACCAGCAGTGGACGAAGACGGCGCCGGCGCAGGTGAGGATTGGCGAGCGCCGTAAGCCTGATCCTCAGGACCGACCTGGGTATCTGCGCATCGATTCGGTCCACCAGGGGGATTTAGACGGCCTCAAGGGGCTCTATCACCTCAATGCCGTCGACGAGGTCACGCAATTTGAAATCGTGGCCACGGTGGAACGGATAGCCGAAGCGTTTCTGCTCCCCGTCCTGCAAGCGCTCTTGGATGCCTTCCCCTTTGTGATCCGCGGGTTTCATTCCGATAATGGCGGGGAATACGTCAACAAACAGGTCGCAGCGCTCTTAAACAAACTGCTCATCGAGTTTACCAAGTCACGTTCACGGCGCACCAATGATAATGCCTTGGTGGAGGGTAAAAACGGTGCGGTGGTGCGCAAGCACCTCGGCTATGCACATATCCCTCAGACCTATGCCACCGAGGTCAATGCCTTCAACCAGCGCTACCTTAACCCTTATCTGAATTTCCATCGGCCTTGCTTCTTCCCAGTAACGATCGTCGATGCCAAAGGCAAACAACGCAAACGTTACCCCTACGATCGGATGATGACGCCCTATGACAAACTGAAATCACTCCCCAACGCGGAGCATTTCCTCAAACCCGGCCTCACCTTCGAACAGCTCGATGCACAAGCCAAAGAAATGAGCGACAATGAAGCCGCAGAGCAGCTGCACAAACAACGTGTAACACTTTTCAAACAAATCCATGAACAGCACTCACGAGGGCGGGCTCAACCAACGCGTCCGCCGGCCCCCAATGTCTCGGCTCCTTCACGCCTCAGTGGGACGCTCTAGGAACTCCGGTTCAGGCTCATTTTTGAATTAGAAAATACTAAGCAAGCGTGCGCGGAATCAATACACTTCGCGGGCGGGGTATGAACCCCCGCCCTTGACAAAGGGGGAGAGCTGAGCTTCTCCCCTTCGGAAACTGCATCGCTAAGGTACCCGCGGCAAGACCACGGGGTATGCGTTTAAATTAAAACGCGGGACGCTACTGCAGTCCACTCGACGCACTATGCAGGCGAATCATGCGGCTCCTGGTTCTTTGCCGAGGGCGATTCCGGAGCGGCGCTCCTCCAGCATGCGCTTGACGTAGTGCGCGGTTTCGGCCGCGGCGCGCTCCGGGCGCCTGCCGCGGGCGTGGATACCACAAACCGCGGTAGTGCAGGAATGATCGAGCCCAGGATCCCACCGCGAGCGGCCCGCCGCATCGCGGCCATAGGTCAAGTAGGCAGAAAGTGTATCGAGGCCGGTCCCGGGACGCTCGCCGATAAAATGCACGATCACATCCGCATCGATCAGGGCTCCGATATGGTATCCGGCCCGCACCCGCCCATCGATTACGACGATATCGATAGCACCTAAGCGGCAATCGGCGAGGGCGTGCCTAAAGGCAGGCAGGACGGCGCGCAAGTTTTCGTTGACCGCGTTGGCATTGAGCCCATCGGAAATCACGACTTGCACCTGTGGCTTGCGAGACGGATAGAGCGAGCGCACGGCCGCGCTATCAGCGCTCCGAATGCGTTCGCCGGCACCGGGGTGGGCGATGTAGTCGTCGCGGTTTTCGGCCGCGGACCGCACCTGGAGACGGCGCGGGCACACATCACCGATCACGGCATCCTCCAAGCGCGCGTAGAGCGCATTGCGGGCGTGTGTGTAGATCCCATCCAGCCGTGCCTGAACCACGGGCGGCGTGGCATACGCTCCGGAATAGCCGTAGCCGAGATCGAAGCCCTTTTGCTGCATTGCCGCAAGCCGCTTGCGTCCTTCCTCGCAAAGCAATTCCCTCATCCGGGTATCGCCGCCGGCCTGGCGGTAGGACGCATAGAGTTCGACCGTAGCCTCGGCCGGCGGCCGGCCCTCACCGGCCGGCGACATGACACCGAGATCGGTCAAACGATGCAGCATCTTGGTCGTGATGCGGCGGCCGCATAACTCTCTCAAGCGCGGGTGTTGCCGAAATGACGTGGTCATATAACCCAGCATCGGATCCGCATTTCCTGCCACCGCCATCAGATACGCAGGGGCGGTCTCGGCGACGATGGACTGGGTCAGGCTGTGCAATTGCGCCGGGGCGACGCCCATGTGAAAAGTCGAACAGACATCAAGGCCCATTGTTAACCCGTGGAGCTTCGCCATGACCGTGTCTTCGAGGCAGGTCCGGCGAAGCTGGTCCGGGCCGCGAAAAACCTCGGGCCCGATGAATCCGGCCACGTCGTTCACGATCATCCATGCCGGCCGATCTGGAAAACGCTTGCGTAACGCCTGCCCGATGACCCGAGCGACACCGTAACTGCGGGCTTCCAAGGCCACCATGTCGATGCCTTCGGCGGCGCCGTTGGTAACCTCCGATCCCTGACCCGTCTCGAAATACAGGCCATCAAATCCGAACGCGAGATCGGCAATCCCATCGACATCCAGCCCGACCATGCCGAGCAAGGCCTTGGACGTACCCGCAAGGCTCTGAAACCCCACGTCCACGCGCGTCCGCCGGCGCGCCTCGGTCTGCTTCACGATATCGGAGAGCACGCAGTAGCGCGTCGGCAGCGCCAGCCGATCCACCACGCTCTGCAGCAGACGTTCCAAGCGCACGATGGTCTCGACATCATCGCTCGCCGGGTTCAATCCTATGATCACATCACCGCAGCCGTAGCACAGGCCTTCGAGGATAGAGAACAAGATCTCTTCTTCGTCATCGCCCGGGCTGTTGGGCTGGATGCGGGCGCCGAAATGCTCCGGCGCCCCGACGGCGACGCCCTCTGCGGACCCCGTACCCGGCAGAGGATTAAACAAGCGCTTGGCGATATGAGAAAGCTCGGCATTGCTCATCAGCTTGACGACCGCCGCGATCATCTCGCTGCTCAAGCGCGCGCCGTACTCCCGGGCCCAGCGCGGCCCCGCGGGCGCCAATAAGCTGTCCTTAACCTGATTGAGCGTGAGGTGTGCGATGTCGCGGGAAACGGGCTTCAAGGTCCGCAACAGCGATTCGCTGACGGCATCCTCGACCAGCACGGTCGCGGCCAGGGTCCGTAGCTTGACGGCGCCTAGGACCCGGCGAGCTTCCAAGCGTACGGCGTCATCACGGGTTCCGCCTAAAGGAAGATCCCCTTCCTTGAACTCATTCGCGAGCACGAAGAGTTTTTGCAGCGTTTGGCCATCCACGTGCGGCGGCGATTCAGTCCCGATCTCGGTGCACGCTGCCGGGAGAAAAGGCCGGAACGCAGACCGCGATGTATTCGGCCCCCCCGGGCGTGCTGTACTGAACCCACTCCCCGGCCGAGGCGATCACGGCCTGCCCGCCACTAACCTCAATGG
>JBOIDL010000283.1:0-3983 GCA_050740435.1 Gammaproteobacteria bacterium | reverse complement strand
GCCAGATGAACCAACGGCACGGATTCGGAGCCGCGTTTAGGGACGCGGAGACCGGCATCATTTACGATTCTTGTTACGCCGACGGCCGCCCCGCACCCTTTCATCTCCTCGATGGATTGCCAGAATCTTTGGTGCTCGCGCGGGCAGTTGGCGGGCGAGTCACCGTCGTCAAAAGGACCGTCGTCGCCGGCTTTGTCCGGAACGGACGCTTTTATACCCGGCAGGAGGCGGTGGGGAGCGTGACGGGCGAAGTGGAGTCTGTAATATCACTCGGAGCGTGTGATCGGCTCGCGGTCGCCGGACCACCGAGTAGAGATGAATTCGATCAGCGCTATGACGCCATTTCTTGTGGCGAGATCATGGAGTGCGGTTGGTTGGCTTTACGGGTCATGGCCGCAGCCCTAGAAATAGGATGGCTCGCGCTTGGCTCGAGTTGGCGCCTCGCTTACGGCTACCCCACGCTTGGAGTTACCCCCGTTTCGCGGAAGGTTTACGGCTTCAAGCCTGGCATTGGAGCGGTTGTGCGCGTGTCGGGCATATCCTCCTCTCGTAGTTGACGGGTGACAAGTTACGGCAATACCGGGGACTTCCTCGGCGGCGCCCTGGCCGGCGCACTCGAGGGAATGTCGGAGGTGCTAGGGCAGAGCGGATGCTATCCCGGGATCGGCATGCGCCGGGGCACGATCGTATTCGCCCGCAAGCCCGCCGAGATCAGCGCCACCTTCAATTCCTGTGGCGTCCTTAAGATGGAGTTTCTGCGTTTGCTGTTCCGGCAACTGAGCAACTCCTACCGTAAGCTCGCCTTGCTGCGCACTATCGGGCCCGAGGCGGAGCGCTTCAACGGCGATCTCGCCCTCGGCGGAAAGGGCGAGCTGTTAGTTTTACATTCGGGGCTCTGAGAACACATGGCACTACTCATCAAAGGCAAGGGCGAAAAAGAGGGCCGGCGGCGGGGCCGCAAGGTCGAACCGAAGGCGCTCGCCGAGATTCGCGAGTTGCTGCGGGACACCCCGAGGCGTCGCGATCTGCTGATCGAGTTTCTCCACAAGATCCAGGATCGCCATCATTGCATATCGGCGGCGCATATCGTCGCCCTGGCGAAGGAGATGAACCTCCCGACTACCGAGATCTACGAAGTCGCCACCTTTTACCACCATTTCGATGTCGTCAAGGAGGACGATATGCCCCCTGCCCCGCTCACCGTGAGAGTCTGTGATTCGGTCACCTGCGAGATGTTCGGGGCCAGGGAATTGATCATGGATCTGCAGCGCCGGGTCGGACCGCAGGTGCGCGTAAAAACCGTGCCCTGTGTCGGACGCTGTGGCGGGGCGCCGGTCGCCGTGGTCGGCACCCACGCGATCGAATGGGCCTCCCCTTACAGCGTGGAGAAGGCCATCGTCGAGAAGCAAACGGAAGCCATACCGCCCGCTGGGATCGACTATCACGATTATGTCGTGCGCGGCGGTTACAAACTCTTGGCAGCCTGCGTCAACGGAGAGCGCGATGTCGAGAGCGTTATCACGGCGCTGGAGAATTCCAATCTGCGCGGATTGGGCGGGGCGGGTTTTCCGGCGGGGCGCAAATGGCGTATCCTCCGCGGCCAAGCCAAGCCGCGTCTGGTGGCGATCAATATCGATGAAGGGGAACCCGGTACCTTCAAGGACCGCTATTACTTGGAACGCGATCCGCACCGCTTCCTCGAGGGCACCTTGGTCGCGTCGTGGGCCATCGAAGCGGAGGAAGTCTATATCTATTTGCGCGACGAGTATGCGGGATGCCGAACGATGTTGACGGCGGAGCTTGAAAAACTCCGCCGCAACACGCCCTGCATCATTCCGCCGATTCATTTTCGCCGCGGCGCCGGGGCTTACATCTGCGGCGAGGAATCCGCCATGATCGAATCGATTGAAGGCAAGCGGGGCATGCCGCGCTTGCGTCCGCCCTACCTGGCGCAGGTGGGGCTCTTCGGACGCCCGACGCTCGAGCACAATCTGGAGACCCTGCACTGGGTCCGCGACATCATCGAGCAGGGCCCCGAATGGTTCACCTCGCAGGGACGCCACGGGCGCCAGGGATTACGTTCATTTTCGGTCAGCGGGCGGGTGCGGACTCCGGGGGTGTATCTGGCCCCGGCGGGTATCACGATGCGGGAGTTGATCGAAGAGTATTGCGGCGGCATGCTGCCGGGCCATGAACTTTACGGCTACTTCCCCGGCGGGGCTTCGGGCGGTATCCTACCGGCGTCACTCGGAGATGTCCCGCTCGATTTCGATACCTTGACGCCCCATGGATGCTTCATCGGATCGGCCGCAATCATCGTTTTGTCGCAGTACGACAGTGCGCGTAACACCGCGCTCAACGCCATGCGTTTCTTCGCCGATGAGTCCTGTGGCCAGTGCACCCCCTGCCGTGTCGGCACCGCGAAAGCGGTCGCGCTGATGCAAAAGCACCATTGGGATGGGGCCTTACTCGAAGAGCTGGCGCGCGCCATGGAGGATGCGTCGATCTGCGGTCTCGGCCAGGCCGCGCCCAACCCGCTCCGATGCGCGATCAAATACTTTCCCGAGGAGTTTAGTTGATGGCGGCGAACCCAAAAATCGCTCCGGAACGGCAGACGATTCGATTCAAGCTCAACGGTCGCGAGGCCGACGCGCTGCCGGATGAGACTATTCTGCAAGCGGCCCTACGGCTTGGGACCGAGATCCCGTATCTGTGCTACAAGGAAGGCTATCGCCCCGACGGGAATTGCCGCGCCTGCGTGGTCGAGATCAAAGGTGAACGCGCCTTAGCGCCCTCCTGTTGCCGCAGACCCACGGACGGCATGGAGGTCTCGAGCACGAGCGAGCGGGCGCTGCATTCGCAGAAACTGGTCTTGGAGTTGCTGCTCTCGGATATGCCGAGCCAGGGCCGATCGCCCTATACGCCGCGCTCCGAGCTCGACCACTGGGCCGAAAAGCTGGCGATCGACCGGCCTCGTTTCCCCGGCCGCCAGCAACCCCGCGCCGATCTGTCCCACGCCGCCATCGCGGTGAATCTCGACGCCTGCATCCAATGCAACCGCTGCGTACGGGCCTGCCGCGAAGAACAAGTCAACGATGTGATCGGCTACGCTTTCCGCGGCCCGCATTCGCAAATCGTCTTCGACCTCGATGATCCGATGGGCGTGAGCACCTGCGTCGCCTGCGGAGAATGCGTGCAAGCCTGCCCGACGGGCGCGCTCATGCCGGCGGAGAATGCCGGCCTCGTGCGTTCCGACAAAAAGGTGTCCTCCGTTTGTCCCTACTGCGGCGTCGGCTGCCTACTCACCTTCAATGTCAAGGACAATAAGATCTACTACGTCGAAGGACGCGACGGCCCGTCGAATCAGGGGCGTCTCTGCGTCAAGGGACGTTTCGGTTTCGACTACGTGCACCATAAGGAGCGGCTCACGAAACCGTTGATTCGACGCGATGGGGTACCGAAGTCGCCGGAGATCATCTTCCCCGAAGAAGTCTATCAATACTTCCGGGAGGCAAGCTGGGAGGAAGCCTTAGAGCGCGCCGGCGGCGGCTTGCGCCGCATTCGCGACCAAGTAGGATCACAAGCCCTTGCGGGGTTTGGGTGCGCCAAAGGGAGCAACGAAGAAGCCTACCTCTTCCAAAAGCTCGTGCGCACCGGTTTTGGGACGAACAATGTCGATCATTGCACGCGCTTATGTCACGCCTCTTCGGTGGCCGCCTTGCTGGAGACGATCGGTTCCGGGGCGGTGTCCAATCAGGTCGCCGACGGGGTCGAGGCGGATGTCATCGTCATCATCGGCGCGCGGCCCAACGCCAACCACCCGGTCGCCGCGACGTTCATGAAGAACGCCGCGCGCGCGGGTAAGAAGCTCGTCGTCATCGAACCTTTCGGATCGGACATTGCGCTGCATGCGACCCATTTCCTGCAATTACATCCAGCCACGGACGTCGCGTTGCTCAATGGCATGATGCACACCATTGTCT